>JANMKG010000145.1:0-16656 GCA_031371915.1 Chitinophagaceae bacterium
GGGTCAATAGTGGTTCCGTCAAAACTGGCGGTTGCTCTGATGAACTTAGGCCGCACCATCGCGAATTCCTGGCGATAACTGTTGCTATTGTTCCAGGTCTTTAACCCGGTCGCTTTGAATTCCGCGGCAATAAAATCAGCAGCCTTATCAATATCCGGGCTAAATGTCTTGCGTCCACGCATATCGTCGGAAGCCAGGGTTCTCTCGATCCGTTCTGCTTCTTTTACATTGATAATATCATCTGCCTTTTGTGCCCATAAAAAAGAGGTTGTTGTGATCAACAACCCCGTCAAAAAAAATTTCGCCATACTTCCTTATTTCTTATTGATTATTTCTTATTTCTCATTTTCTTTACAGGCTCATCATTTCCTTGAACTTCACTGTTTGCCGCCGGCTTACTTCAATTTTCTCGCCACCTTTTAGTTCCAGTAGAAGACCGCCGTTAAAATAAGGCTCGATCTTATCGATCATCCGCAGATTAACAATGTGTTTGCGATTGGCGCGGAAAAACGTCTTCTCATCCAGCCTTTCTTCGAGGGCATTGAGGGATTTAAGGATCAGGGGTTTGTTGGAGGCAAAGAACACTTTGGCATAGTTACCTACGCTTTCAAAGAGACGGATATCACTCAGTTTGACAAACCAGCAGCGTTCGCCATCTTTTACAAATACCTGGTCGTTCTCCGTCAGGATGCTGTTATTGAAGTTCTCCCCTTCTGTCCTGGTCTCTTTTTGCTCAGAGAAATGTAGTTTCTGGATGGCATCCGCCAGCCGCTTGGGTTCTACGGGTTTCAGCAGGTAATCAAGGGCATTTACTTCAAAGGCCTTGAGTGCAAACTCATCATAGGCGGTGGTAAAAATGACCTGGGGTGTTCGCTCGAGTTGCGCCAGCATATCAAACCCCGTTTTCCCGGGCATTTGAATATCCAGGAAGATCAGGTCGGGTTGCTGAGTCTCGATCTTGCTGATACCTTCTTCGGCGTTCGCGGCCTCATCTATCACCTCCACTTCCGGAAAATCCTGCAGTAATTTTTTCAATTCGGTCCTTGCCAGTCTTTCGTCGTCGATGATGATTGCTTTCATGTAGTTATTTTAGTAGTCAAAGTAGCTGCTGTATTTTTTAAGAATTGTATCCTTATAACACTGGCTGGTGTATTAATACCGGTAACAATACCCGTGCTTCGACCAGGGAACCGTTGACCTGCTTAATATCAAAACTGGCTTTATCACCATATAATAAGCTCAACCGGTTAGTGGTACTGGAAAGTCCGAACCCCTCCGGATTCATGGCACCATTGAGCTGCCCTGTATTCTGGACCACCATCTCATGGTAATCTCCTTTGAATTCAGAGATCACTTTAACCACACCCCCGTTTATTTGTTTGCTGATACCATGCTTAATAGCATTCTCCACCAGGGTCTGGAGCATCATCGGGGGCACAGGTTGGTTGAGCGTATCATCATCCACCTGGTATTCCACGCGGAGACGATCTTCAAATCGCATATTCTCCAGCGCCAGGTAATCTTTTACAATAAAGAGTTCTTTTTCAAAAGGCACCATTTCCACTTTCTCTGTCTGCATACTGCTTCGCAGGATATTGCTTAGTTCCGTAATGGCTTTCCTGGCCCGTTGCGGGTTTTCATCTACCAATGCCCTGATACTGTTCAGCGAATTAAAAATAAAATGAGGGTTGATATGCGCCTTGATGGTTTTCAATTCCAGCTCCTTTACCAGGCCTTCTAACTGTAATGTATCCAGTTGCTGTTTTCGGCTCTTGGAAATATAATGGTACATGAAGTAGATCGCGTTCCAGATAAAATAGTAAACGAAGAAAGAAAAAGCGCCACTGAGAACCAGCAGGATTTTATTATCCAAAAATTCCTTTTCCCGCTTATTCAGCCAGTCGTATTTGATCAGCAAACGCATGTCAAAAAATGAGCCCACCAGGCAAAAAATAGCGGTAATAAGGATGAACTGGACCAGTTGCTTTTCGAGTTTTTTTTGCAGGAGATTGAGGTTAATAATAACTAACCTCATCAGGTGCGTCAGGATGATGCCAAGCACCACGAAGATCCCGATCCGGCCCATCACCTGTTTCAGCTCGGCCTGGGTGTTCAACTGGTCGAATGAATAGGCAAAAAAGATGCTGATCAGGGTAAAACCACCCCAGCCGATCGCCTGGAATAACCAATATCTTGCATTACCAAACCACATAGAGGGCAAATCTAATCAATCCCGCCTGACGCGGGTTCCGTAAATATACCAGTGGCTGATAACTTTTACAAATGGGTCTTATAGCTGTCATCCCTTCTGCCCAGGCCTTGTCTAACAGAACTTTCCTCCTTGTTTATTGTTAGACAATCTTTAGCAAAAAAGGCTGAGCGGAAAACAGTACTTTTACACCGTCAAAAAGCGTACATGGAAATCACACCTGGACCCCTTTTAAAAACAATTGACTCTCCTGCCGATCTTAAGAAATTACCCCGCGAGAAATTGCACCAGGTCTGTGACGAATTGCGCCAGTATATCATTGATGTGGTGAGTGTACACGGTGGTCACTTTGGCGCCAGTCTTGGCGTGGTGGAACTGACAACTGCCCTTCATTATGTATACAATACGCCTTATGATCAATTGGTATGGGATGTTGGTCACCAGGCTTACGGGCATAAAATACTGACCGGCCGGAGGGATAATTTTCCTACTAACCGCAAATACCATGGCATCAGCGGTTTTCCCAAGAGAAGCGAAAGCGAATATGATACATTTGGAGTAGGTCATTCTTCCACCTCTATATCAGCTGCACTTGGGATGGCGATGGCCGCCAAATACAAAGGTGAAAAGGACAGGAAGATCGTGGCCGTGATCGGCGATGGAGCGATGACAGCCGGGCTGGCTTTCGAAGGAATGAACCATGCGGGTGTGGCCGATGCTGATATGCTGATCGTGCTGAATGATAATTGCATGGGCATTGATCCCAATGTTGGAGCACTAAAAGAATACCTGACTGATATCACTACATCTCCTACTTATAATAAAGTAAAGGATGATGTCTGGAAATTGCTGGGCAAATTACCGGTGGGTAAGAATTTCTCCAGGGCCATGGCCCATAAACTCACCGATGGATTGAAGGGAATGGTGAGCAGCAGCTCCAATCTTTTCGAAGCGCTGAAACTTCGTTATTTCGGACCGATCGACGGGCATAATGTGGCCAAGCTGGTAGATACGCTAAAAGACCTGCGTGGTATTCCCGGTCCAAAGATCCTGCACATTATTACGACCAAGGGAAAAGGTTATGCCCTCGCGGAGAAAGACCAGACCAAATGGCATGCGCCCGGCCTATTTGATAAGATCACCGGTGAGATCCAAAAAAAGAAATACGATCTACCCCAGCCACCCAAGTACCAGGATGTATTTGGCCATACTATTATTGAACTGGCAGAGAAGAACGATAAGATATTCGGGATCACCCCCGCGATGCCTTCCGGGTCCTCTTTAAAATATATGATGGAAAAAATGCCTGACAGGGCATTTGACGTTGGTATCGCCGAGCAGCACGCGGTGACATTAAGCGCCGGGATGGCTACGCAGGGCATGAAAGTGTTCTGTAATATTTATTCATCCTTCATGCAAAGAGCATACGACCAGGTAGTGCATGATGTGGCGATCCAGAAACTTCCTGTTATATTTTGTCTTGACCGTGCCGGGCTGGTAGGTGATGATGGCCCTACCCACCATGGATGTTATGATATTGCCTATTTCCGTTGTATCCCCAATATGATCATCAGCTCCCCGATGAATGAAAGTGAATTGAGGAACCTGATGTATACGGCGCAACTCGAATCCAATAAACTTCCTTTTGTGATCCGCTATCCAAGAGGAGAAGGCGTGATGCCGGAATGGAAAACGGAAATGAAAGAAATAAAAGTGGGTACGGGCCGGAGATTGAAAGAAGGAAAAGATATCGCGATCCTCTCCTTCGGTCATCCCGGCAACTTTGCCGCTGCCGCTATCCGCGAATTAAAAAATGACGGAGTAAATCCAGGTCATTATGATATGCGGTTTGCAAAACCATTGGACGAAGCCTTACTGCATGAAGCCTGCCAGCGCTATGAAAAATTGATCACCGTAGAAGACGGAAGCGTAGAAGGTGGGATCGGCTCTGCGATCCTTGAATTTATGGCAGCGCATGGCTATAAAAATGATATAAGAATCCTGGGTATCCCCGATCGTCTCGTTGAACATGGTACTCCTAAAGAATTGCAGAGGGAATGCGGGTATGATGCGCAGGCGATAGCCGAGGCTGTAAGGGACATGATGAAAGACAAACTAACGGTGAGCCGGGCTGTACCAGGATAATGATTTTTCCAACCAGGACTTCAACTTACATGTAAAGTATGCGTCTTCCGCATACTTTTCTTTTGTATCAAAGACTGTAAAAAATAACTCCTGCATTTTATTCTATTCATTGACCAGTATCTTCTTTCAAAATTACCAACCTGTTTTTACGCAATCATCTATCCTGGCCTGGAATAGCTGGCTAACAAGCTGATAACGTCTCTTTATTGTTGAATAAAAGTATTACTGCTAATTATTCGTTACCTTACTTTGACCAGCCCGAGTTGTCATGTCTTATAGAAGCTTTCTTTCAAACTCCGACAGGAACTGCAGTTGATAATCAGGTAACTTATACATAGCAGCAATATGAAGAAACGGATTAACTATTTCGGGCATTTTTTTTTATGCCTCCTGATTTCAATACACTCTTTTTCTCAAAAAGAATCGTCCGACACTACCACTATAGCAGTGATTAGTGAGGTAGGAAAACCAAATGGCAAGCTATCAGAAAATATAATAAATGAGGAAGGTGACACGCTTATGTCCGCGGATGAAAGGCTGGAATTGATCATTCCTCCCGGAGCAGTTTCAAAAAATACTACCATCAGTATCCAGCCTATTACCAGCCTGATGCCGAACGGCAATGGACAGGCATATCGTTTAGAGCCATCCGGCATAACCTTTCAGCAACCCATACAAATTATATTTCATTACGACACGGAAGAAGAGAAAGATAGCAGCCAGTTATTGATGGGTATTGCTATGCAGGATGATAATGGGCAATGGTATGGTCTTAACGAATTCGCGATTGATACTGTAGCAAAAACCATCAGTGGGAAAATCAATCATTTTAGCATTTGGGCAACATTTAATAAATTAAGATTACAGGTGGTGGGTGGTAACAGATTAAAAGTAAAAAAATCTGCACTTGTGGGTATTTCCGGTGTTTTTGTAAACCAGGAGGATAAGGACCAAAAGGGTTTATCAAAACTTAAAACGATGAAACCTCCCCAAAATGCCGTATGGTATGTAGAGAATGTAATTAAAGGAAACAGGTCAGTAGGCGTGCTGGAAAAAGGAAGAGTAGATGAATCGGAGGCTAAATGGAATCATTATACCGCCCCGGATAATATACCTGATAATAACCCGGTGATCGTATCAGTAGATTTGGTTTGGGAATCTTATACAGGCATTCACAAGAATATTACTTCCAGGCGACTGGAAACCAAAATTCTTATTTATGATAATGCTTACGAAGTGGAAATTGTAAGTAAACAGGAGGGCTCTAACTTTTCCTATGAAGATACAGGTAGTTTTGTAGTATCCGTGGAAGGCAAAACGGCAAGACTAATAGAGACAAGAAATAATAACACCACCGATAAGCTTGAATTTGTAGGAAAGGGCTGTGTATCTAAAATAATAAACTCAGGCGCCAATACCGGGCACATACATATCACGGGTGTCAACTGGATAAAAGTAACACCAGCCGAACCACCTGGTTTCCCGTACATCGATATTGCTTTTATCCTTAAACCCATGGTGTATTCAACCTTCCGGATAACCTGTACAGATAAACGGGGAAAGAAATTTACAGCTACCTCGGATGCGGCTACAGCCAAGGTTGCTGCGTCTTATGCTTACCCCTATTCAGTAAGATTTTTTGCCAAAGAGGGAGAACAGGTAATTCAGGATATTCCAGTTGATGGCGGGTATTATAAGGTTACAGTTAAAAAATTAAGCGATGATTAATCAGTGGAAAAATTTTTGGTATTTGGAATACTGTCATTTAATTTTTTGTAAAAAAAATATACAGGTGAAAAATAAAATTTTAGTGCTCGGGGCCGGACTGCTATGCTCAATTTCTGCAATTTCACAAATTGCAACAGCTGATTATCCTGAGCCAGGCACCATCAATGAAATTTATTTTTGGAAAAAAGATAGTGGAGTTATTTTGCTTTCGCTGGAAAAAGGATCATCTAAATTGGATACCAAGTCCAAAATGGCCGGGTTTGGAGGCGCCGAGAGTGGTTATTCCCTACAAGGCGAAACTTCACCGGTCCGGCTTAATAACAGTAAAAGTCTTTCATTCCTTTTTTCCACCAATGTTTCTTCTGGATCCACTTCCAGGCTAATAGATTCTATGATGAAGGCCAATGGCATCGATCCTGCCAGTTTGAAGGGTGTCGTGGCGAGTGCGACAGATCCTGCTAATAGTATTACCCTTTATAAAACTGAACCCGGAAAGGGTATACGAAAGATCCTGATGATGAAAGGAGGTGGTGCTATGCCTTTTAGCAGTAAAAAAACTACCACTAGTGATAAATTTACATTCACCGTTAAAAAAATAAGAGAAGGCTATTGGGAGCTCGTTATAGATAAGATCCTTCTTAAAGGTGAGTATGCTTTTACTCTTGCAGCAATTGGAGTTGGTTCGAAAGATGGATCGATTCCCCTGTTTGCTTTTGGGGTAGATTGACCGTCAAAATAACTTGATCCGCTTGAAACGGGAAGAAAGCTATTATCTATACGGATTCTCCCGGCTTTCAAAATAGTATACCGGTTAAATTGTTTTTTTAATTAAAATATGTACCTTTTTATGGTCATATCAATACCCTCTCTATAACCACCTGTTATTCCGGCCCGGAAGTTAATCTCCGACTAAAAGTTTCCGGAAATGAAAAAGTCTTTCTTGCTGGTAATTTTTTACTTTTTTACCCTCGTACCTGATTCTTTGTTTTCCCAGGACGTTACCGGTAAATGGAGCGGTATCATAACCATGGAACTTTGGTGGGAAGGAATTACAGGGCCATCTCTCACAAACAGAACTCTTACTGTAGGAACATATAATGACGGAAGTGATCCCCAAGATCAGATAAAAAAATTTCTATGAGAATTACTATTATCATTTTACTTCTCATTTCCAACCAGGCAATCTGCCAGGTGCAGGGAACATGGAATGGTACAATGGATTATGAAGTAAACTCAAATAGCCTTACCGGTACTATTCGAAGGTCTTATCATTTAGTGGTTACAGATAATATTGTTACCGGCAGTATGTCTGGTGTTGACTCTGCCATTATTGAAGGGAAATTATTGGGAGTCGAGACCTGTACAGGCTTAGGAGGTAAGGGTGAGTTGATCAAAGTTTGGATATATGATGATGGTCATTATGCTATTACTATACTGTCACCTGAATTTGCATGTACTAAAACTGACGGGGGCTACGGTGATCCCGGAAGATATGATGCAGCAGTAGAAACTGATTGGCCTACCCCAAATCGAAAAATCCTTGCAGGTTCACATTCCGAAACAAGAGATTTAATGGGACTAGGTACCCAAACAACAACTATTGTCTGGAACCTGCATAGTTCAATTGATGCAATATTGATTGTTAGTCCGGATAATTATGACACCTGGTTACCAGAACCAGGTAAAAATGAATTGACTAAAGGATCATCAATGAAATTAAATCTGGCATTAAAAGGAGTGAATGGACAGCCTCTGAAAGTAAAAGCAAATAAGTTTGAATTAAGGCTAGCAAAAACATCTGAGGAGCCCGGCATAACTATTAATATGCCCCTGGAACCACAGGTTGATCTTCCTGATCTGCGATTTGCCATTCAGCCCAATTCTACTATGCTCGAAAAATTCCAGGGATTAGATATTAATTGTAATGGATGTACTAATGCTACTGCGACAATAGACTGTTATGATGGAGGGGCCTATACAACGCTGACAGCTTATGCAGTTCTTGAAGGAGGTGAAAGACTCCAGGCAATGTTATTATTACCGGGAGGTGTTACAGAAATTCCTATCCCAAAGCGGAATCCAAATTCAAATATCGCAAGTTACTGGTTGAATAAATACGGGAGCCCGGGAGATAATGATGATGATGAACATTTACCCGGCAATCAAAATCCCGGTGACGGCTTATCTGTTTATGAAGAATACCGGGGAGTTATATCCCAGGATAAGTTTAAAAGATTAGACCCCAAAAAGCTCGACCTGGGTGTCAGGATGAAGAAGACTGATATTCCTGTTTTTTCAAAAGGTATTGGATTGTTTGAAAAAGCAACAAATATTTCTGTAGTTCGCTTTTTCGAAAACGAAATAAAGGAGACAAGAGAACTAAATAACAACAATAAGACGTCCAATATATTTCATCAATTTGTTGAAAAAATGATAAATGGTCCGGTAACGGATGCGGTTGGAGAAAATGTTCCTGTTACCAAAATCGCTAAAATTCCGAAAGAATCAGAAAAAGTAGTTATCGGTGTGGCGCAGATCAGGAGAGCATATCAAACACAACAGTCTGCTTTAAATGCTGCTAACGCAAGGTATCATACCAATTATCGTATTCCTTATACAGTTGATGATGAAATTGCCAATACAGTCGCGCATGAACTGGCACATGGTATCAATGTGAATCATCATGGTGAACCTTCCCAGGAAGCCAACATAACATTACAAGCAGGAACGGCTGATAGTGCATTTGATGATAAAAGGAATATTATTACAGACCGGCCACTGCCCATAACCGGAATTATAGGTAAACCTCACAATGATGAAAGTGGAGATATTTCTTGCATAATGGCATATGCCCATTATTATCAATGGGTGAAACGATTGAACAATTTTGGAGGGTATAATTATTATGCAATTAAACTATTACCTCCTGGTACAACATTATGCAATTCAAAAAAAGATCAGGACCCGAATAGTATTAACTATAATGACAAATATTTTGGAGATGCCAGATATGGAAATTGCATTGAACAGATTAAGTTCAAATAAATATGAAATACCTTTTCATCATCTTCCTTTTTTTATCAAACTAAATATGGGACTGCAAACGCCGCTTCAGATTATGTCGCTGCCAGCGGTACAATCAGCTTTAGTCCCAGCGAAATAATGAAAAAGATCTCCATACCAGTGAATGGCGAAGTAACCTGTGAAAAAGGGAAGAAAACATTTGAGATACAAACGATGACCAAAAACTGATCCTGGGATTTACAGTACTGGGTCATATGGAATTTTGTTTCACGCAAAGCCGCTAAGAATAAATACATAAGTCGCTAATGGCCTGATTCCGGCTTTGCGAAAACTCTTTGCATCCTGGTGTGGAATATTTTAAAACAAGACACTACCGGATTTCCCGGAGTTCTCCTTTTGTAAAAAGAAGTTGTACCTTTTCAAAAACAATCGCGATGAAGAAACTCCTGCCTGCCCTATTACTTTTTCCTCTGGCTGGTTACTCCCAGTTAAAGGTCGCTGTGAAAGCCGGTCTTAATTTCGCCAATATCACGGAAGCAGCCGGTATCAATGCCAATAGCCGTACCGGGTACATGATCGGCGGATATATTTCACAAAAGCCAAAAAAATTACTGGGGTTCCGTTCCGAGATCATTCTTTCCCGCCAGGGTTATGACTATAAATCCAATACCAATACAGGAAAGGTAAACCTGGATTATCTTCTGCTTCCCCAACTGATCACTATCAATTTTGGGAAAAAAGTGCAGTTACATACCGGCTTACAGGCCGCTTTCCTCTTAAATGCAAAAGTGGACAGCAGCGGCAATGGTAATGGAAGTCTCTTTGATTATTTCAACCGTTTTGATTACGGATTTGTGGGAGGTGCCGAAGTATCTCCCCTTAGTGGCTTCTTCGTAGGTGCCAGGATCAATGTAAGTTTCAATAATGTAAATAAAGAAACACCTATGGGCGGTAGCTGGCCTAATTTCATCCCCAAAGTGGATGTAAAGAACAACGTAGTGCAGGTGTATGCGGGCTGGCGATTCTGATGCCAACAAAAAAGCCGGTACTCCTTTGGATCAGTAACCGGCTGTTGCTATATTTTGATTTTTTCTTATCCAAGACTTGCATCCATCGTGATAGTAGCATTCAGCAATTTACTGACAGGGCAGTTGGCCTTTGCATCGGCGGCGCATTCAGCAAATTGTTCAGCCTTCATCCGTGGCACTTTTGCTTTTACTTCCAGGTGGCTTTCCGTGATAGCGCCGTTTTCCAGGGTAATGGTACAGGTAGTCTCGATCTTACGGGGTGTAAAACCGGCAGCGCCTAATGTAAAACTCAGTTTCATAGAAAAACAACCTGCATGAGCCGCGGCGATCAGTTCTTCAGGGTTGGTATACGTACCGTCATCAAAACGGCTCCTGAAATCATATTTCTTATTCTTAACCACCCCCGACTGGGTGCTCAATTTCCCTATTCCTTCTTTACCCGTGCCTTTCCATTGTGCAGTTGCTGAACGTTTCATGCTGAAAATTTAAAAGTTATGGTAATTGGTTTGTTTCTTCCAGTTCCGCCAGGCGGTTCTCTGGTTCATTGTATTCTATAATAAAATTATTCTTGCCCTCCCCGATGATGATCTTTAAAAATTTCTGTTGCACGAGTTCCAGCAGGGAAAGAAATAAAAAGATGGCGTGTACCCTGTTCTCACATTTATCAAATATTCTTTCAAAGGACATGGTCCGTTGTTCCTGCGCCTGGTTCAGCATCTGGTCACGGCTCGCTTCCATCGTATAATTATACTGTACGACCGTGTGGACCGGTTTATTGAGCCGGTCACTGTATTTCTGCATCGCCTTTTCAAAGGCACGCATTAGTTTGAACAAAGTGATATTCTGGATCTCAGTTCCTTCACTGTCCTCTTCCCCGATCTCCGATAATTCCCGCTGGATATTTCCCCGCTTAACCATCAGCATCCGCAAAGCTTCCATTTCAGCCATCTGGGCAGAAGCCTCCTTGAAACGTTTGTACTCGAGGATCTTGTTGATCAGTTCCTGCCGCGGATCGATCTCGTTACCCAGCGCATCCAGTTCTTTACGGGGCAGCAGCATTTTCGCCTTGATCCTCATCAGCGTCGAAATGAAGAGGATGAATTCACTGCTCAACTCGATATTAAGCTCTTCGCTCTCGTGAATATAGACGAGGAAGTCATTGATGATACCGGTGATGGGAATATTATAAATATCCAGTTCATCCCTTTCAATAAAAAAAAGAAGAAGGTCAAAGGGGCCTTCAAACTGGGGCAATTTGATCTGGTACGAGGGGGTCTGCAAAGTTGTTATATTAATAAAGCAAAAATAAAGTCCTGTTTGATAACAGGACCTTACAAAAGTAAGGGAAATACACTTCCTCCCGGAACAGCGTTTTCCACCACTATTTTTTCACCGCATCCCGGATCTCGCGCAGCAGGACAATATCTTCCGGCGTGGCTGCTGGCGCCGCCACTTCTTTCTTTTTAGCTGAATTTATCGCTTTGATAATCAGGAATAACACAAACGCGATGAGGATAAAGTCAATAACTGCCTGCAGGAATAATCCTACCGGGAACATTGTTTTACCCACGGTAAAGCTTAGTTCTGACACACCTCCTTTTCCCAGCACCATGGCAATGATGGGCATAATAATACTATCTGTAAGAGCGGTGACAATTTTGCCAAATGCTCCGCCGATGATCACGGCAACGGCCAGGTCAACGATATTGCCCTTCATGGCAAATTCCTTGAATTCTTTAAGCATTCCCATAATAATTGATTTTAACGGTGAACGACACTATAATGTACCAATAATAGCAATAGCCTGAAGGTCTGTTATCTTATTTTTTTAACCCGGGGAATTGCATATCCAGGCTTTTCAGCAAGTCCCGCAACTGGACGGCAATAAGATATTCTTTGTACCAGTTCTGGTCGGACGGAACGATGGTCCAGGCCGGTTTATCACAATTGTTGAAACAGTCTTCGTACATCTGCATATAAATATCCCAAAGTTTGGCTTCAGCGAAATCGTTCTCATTGTATTTCCACATTTTCGCCGGATCCTTCATCCGCTCGGTAAGCCTTGTCTGTTGCTCTTCAGGGGAAATATGCAGGTAAAACTTCAGGATATGTGTATTATTATGTTCCACCAGCAATTTTTCAAGATCGTTGATCGCTTCCATCCTTTTATTGGCGGTCTCATCATTACACCATTTATGTACCCGGGTGATCAGTATATCCTCGTAATGTGATCGGTTGAAGACCTGGATCATTCCTTTGGCCGGCGCATGTTGGTGGATCCGCCATAAAAAATCATGCGAGAGCTCTTCCGGGGTGGGCGCTTTGTAAGATTTTACGATGACGCCCTGCGGGTTCATATTACCCAGTACATTTTTTACCACTCCATCCTTACCGCTGCCATCCATTCCCTGTACAACAACCAATACAGCATGTTTGCTTTCGGCAAAGAGCAGGTTTTGTAATTCATCGAGCTCCTGCAGGATCGCATCCATCTTTTCTTTTGTTTCTTTTTTATCAAGGTCTTTCGGAGCGCGGGTGGATATTTCACTTAGTTTGATCTTGCCCATAAAAAAGATTAAGAATGTTCACACAATATACTGATTCGGTAAAAGTTCTTATCCTTTAAAAAAATTATTTTCTTACTGACTGTTTTATGACCTTTGCCTCCCGGCAAGGACCGGGATTATGAGTAATAAATTTATCTGCTGGACGCTGTTTATCATTCTTTGTATCATCTGGGGAAGCTCTTTTAAACTGATGCATGACAGCCAGGAGGGCCTGACCGCAGCGCAGATAGCGGCCTTGCGTATCTTCTCTGCCGGTTTTGTATTCATTCCTTTTGCCGTGGTCAATTTCAGTAAGATCCCCAAAAATAAACTGGGACTGGTGATCCTGAGCGCTGTATTCGGCAATCTACTGCCTGCTTTTTTATTCGCCGAGGCTATTACAAAACTGGACAGCTCTCTCGCGGGTATCCTCAACTCACTGACCCCCATCTGCGTCGTCGTGGTGGGTATTTTTTTCTTCCGGGATAAAATAAAAAGCCAGAAGATCGCAGGGGTACTGACAGGATTCTTTGGACTGGTATTACTAACGCTACTTCCATTACTGATCGAAAAAAAGGGTATCAGTTTTGACAACCTGGGCTATACCCTCCTCATCGTGGTGGCTACCTTTCTTTATGGTATCAACGTAAACATGGTAGGTCATTATTTAAAAGGGGTCAATCCTGTTCATATCGCTACGGTTTCCCTGGCCGTGATGACCATTCCTGCAGGACTTGTTCTTTGGCAGCAGGGCTTCACCCGTCTCGATTTTAATAACCTGCATGTTCAGCATGCTGTCTGGTCATCGGTTGTCCTCGGTATTGTCTGCAGCGCTATCGCTACCGTATTGTTTTATATACTTGTACAAAGGGCAGGCATCCTGTTTGCTTCGCTTGTCACTTATGGCATTCCCTTTATCGCCCTTCTCTGGGGATTTATTGACAAGGAAAAGATCACCTGGATACAACCGCTTTGCCTGGCAGTTATCTTACTGGGAGTGTACCTTGCCAACCGTCCCGATAAAAAAGAAAGCAGCACCTGATGATGCTGCTCCCGGGAAATATTGATAGAAATTTATACCGACATTATTTCTTTTTCTTTGGCTACCAAATGTTTTTCGATTGCAGAAATAAATTTGTCGGTCACTTGCTGCACATCCGCTTCTGCATCTTTGGCGGCGTCTTCACTTAAGCCATTTTTTTCCAATTTTTTGATGTGCTCGATGGCATCCCGCCGGATACTGCGGATAGCGACTCTTGAATGTTCCCCTTCACCCTGGCATTTTTTTACCAGTTCTTTTCTTCTTTCCTCCGTCAGCGGGGGTAATGAAAGACGGATAATAACACCATCCCCCTGTGGAGTAACCCCGAGATTCGCGGCAATGATCGCCCTTTCAATGGGCTGGACCATATTTTTTTCCCAGGGCTGGATTGTAAGTGTCCGGGCATCCATCACGCTCACATTCGCCACCTGGTTGATGGGTGTTGGCGACCCATAATAATCCACCACCAGCCCATCCAGCATTTGCGGGTTGGCCTTGCCTGCCCTTATTTTCTGGAGTTCTGATTCAAGGTGACTGATCGCCTTTTGCATAGTATCGTCGGCCACTGCTATTATTGAGCTTATCTCTTCTGTCATATGAACGGCTTTTTTTATTTCCCTGGTTTGCTTTTAGCCCAGCCAGGGACGCAAAGCTAACGAAAGACCAGAACCCTGCAGATATAGGCTCAAAAAAAATGCCCGGTTCTTACCGGGCATCTATAAAGAATAAAGTATAAATCAGTTTTTTTCCGCTGCCTGCTGGGCTTCGTTGGTCAGGGTCACCACTTTTGAACTTGTCTTAAGTTCTGTGGCACCGTCCATACGTTTGGCAATGACCATGCTCCTGTCCTTTCTGCGGTAATATAAGAGCCCAAGTCCCGAAAAGGAAAGGACCAGCATAACCAGCAAGAGATAATTGGGGCCCAGTCCCCGGCCAAACCAGGCCAGCAGGATAAAGGCTATATTGATGCCCACACAGGTAAATGTTACAGCCGCATGACCAAGCCCCCTGTCGAGCAATAAGTGATGCACGTGGTTGCGGTCCGGGGTGAAAGGAGATCTGCCGTTAATGATGCGGATACCAAAGACCCGCAGGGTGTCAAGCAAGGGAACGATCAGTACGGCAAACCCGATAGCAACTGCGGATGGAACCGGCAGGGCAACAAAAGGTGCATTGGCTACATTGATGAATTTGATCACCAGGATGGCGTTGACCAACCCGATCATCAGGGAACCGGAATCACCCATAAATATCTTGGCAGGATGATGATTAAAGATGATAAAAGCAACCAGGCTCCCGGCCATGGAAAAAGCGAGTAAGGCATATGCCTGGTAATCGATCAGGAAAAAGTAAGTACCAAAAACAAGCATGGTCAGGATTCCCAGGCTTGCCGCCAGTCCATCCACCCCATCGATCAGGTTAAATGAATTGATCACCACGATTATGGTAAGATAAGAGAGGGCAAGGCCAAATCCTTCGGGTAACTGGTCAAATCCCAGCAAGCCATGCATGCTGTCTAAGCGGATTCCGCCAAGATGGATCAATATAGAGGCGGCGATGATCTGGCCGATAAACTTCTTGGTAGCGGAAAGGATCATGATATCATCCTTTAAACCAAGGAAGAAAATGACCAGGGCTGCCGCGAAAAAATATTGAAACTCAGGGTTCAGGTATCCCTGGACAGATAAAAGAGCTGCCAGCAAAAATCCTCCGAAAATGCCGATTCCACCCAGTGAAGCCACGAGTCTTGTATGCACTTTTCTCTCGTCCGGTACATCATATAATTTCTTCTTCTCAGCAACCTGCATAACCACCGGGATGGCTAAAAAAGTGATAATGAACGAAACCGAAGCTGTTAATAAAACATCAAGCATCTAAGCAGCATTTAAAAATGTGTGGCAAAAATAGTTCTTAAGCCTTTTTTTTTCTATTAAGCTTACATTACCATACCAAATGGCATTCCAATTTCTGTAACCCACAGGATGATTTGAATTTGTTGGCAAGTAGATTAATCCGGATGGATTTTATATCGAAAAAGATTGCACTTTTGTCGCACAATCGGCCTTTTGAGTGCACAATATACAAAAAGTTTAAAAAGAACCTATTTTTTATGGCAGAACTTACCGCTATTGCATCACAGATCAGGAGAGATATCGTAAGAATGGTGCATGGAGCCAACAGTGGACATCCCGGGGGATCCCTTGGTTGTGCTGATTTTTTTACGGCCCTCTATTTTAAAATAATGAAGCATGACCCGGCATTTAATATGGATGCCGACAACGAGGACATTTTTTTTCTTTCAAATGGCCATATTTCCCCGGTATTTTATTCCACACTTGCCCGTTCCGGGTATTTTGGGATCGAAGAACTGGCCACTTTTCGCAAAATAAATTCCCGGCTCCAGGGACACCCCACTACCCATGAGCACCTCCCGGGCATCCGGGTAGCTTCCGGCTCCCTCGGACAGGGAATGAGTGTTGCCATCGGGGCGGCCCTGGCAAAAAAACTGAATGGTGACAAGACCACTGTGTTCTCACTACACGGAGATGGTGAACTGGATGAAGGGCAGATCTGGGAAGCGGTGATGTTCGCGGCTCATCACAAAGTTGACAATCTCATATCCACAATTGACTGGAACGGGCAGCAGATCGATGGGCCCACCTTTAAAGTGATGAGCCTGGGAAATATCCGCCAGAAATTCGATGCTTTTGGCTGGAGCACCCTCGAAATGAAAGGGAATGATATGGATGATGTGGTTACTACACTTGAAGAAGCAAAGTCAATGACCGGCCAGGGCAAACCTGTCGGAATTATGATGCACACGACCATGGGTAAAGGAGTTGATTTTATGGAAGGCAGTCACGAATGGCATGGCATTGCTCCCAATGATGAACAACTGGCAAAAGCACTTACAGAATTACCGGAAACGTTGGG
>JANMKG010000193.1:0-7781 GCA_031371915.1 Chitinophagaceae bacterium
TACCATATTCATATGCCGGTAACGCCAGGAACTAAGCTGTTCATCTATCTCCAGCAGGGCATTCAGCAACTGGAAAGGTAATTGCAGCATAGGGTAACCGCGGTAGAGCATAATAAAGAGCGCTGCTCTCGAAGCCGCCGGGCCGATCGTCCTTTCCGCGTCTCCGGCCCCGATAAAAACTGTATCAAAGACTTCGCTGTTCTTTTTTTCAGCCTCGGCCAGGCTGTTGGAGTATTGGTAACGGTATTCTGCCCAAAAAGGATGTACTCCTTCTGATTTATTGTGCACCGTAAAATCTTTCCAGTTCTGTTCTTCATTGAAAAAAGGCATTCGCCCGAGCCAGTCATTCAGTAACTCCAGTAATGATTTGCTGCCTTCAGCCTTTTTTATGATCGCTACCTGCTCGGGTCTTAATTGCGCGGTGTAATATTCTTTTCCATGGCGTTGCTCAAACTTCAGTCCCAGTTTGGCTTCCAGTTCTTTGAACTGCCAGCTTTGAAAACCGGAAGCGGGACGAAGCATATCCCTGAAATCCAAAAAATCCATCGGTGTCATGGTTTCCATGATATCGATCTGGTGAACCAGCACCCTTAAAATAGTGACACAACGATTCAGGCGATGAACGACAGTTTGTAATTCAGGTGAATTATCATTCAGGGCTGGTTTACCCATGATCGCGACAATGGAATCTGTTTCATGGTGAAGCTGCTTGAACCAAAGTTCATAAGCCTGGTGAATGACGATGAACAGCATTTCATCATGGGCTACCAGGTGCTGTTTATAACTTTCAAGCGACTGTGCATTCAGGATCTTATCCAGCTGTAAATAATCATGGTAGTGTACTTCCATAGCTGCAATTCGCGGTAAAACGAATGGACGCAAATTAGTAATAATTCACCTCATTCAAATTCATAACCAATATCACCGCGGAATTCCATCCCGGTAAAGTTGACCTTCAGCATTTCTTCTTTTGATATTTCCACGGCATCAAAAACCGATCTGCCATAAGAGGTGATACAAAACACACGACCTCCATTGGTAACCGGTTTCCCGTTCTCGGTCGTAGTACCCATATGGAATAACATACTATCCTCAGGATTGATATCGCCCAAACCTTTTATCTCGTATCCTTTTTGATAGTCGCCGGGATATCCTCCGCTTACCGCCACCACCGTACAGACCGTACGGGGATCGGTCTCAATTTTTATTTTATCAAGACGCTGCGCGGATGCAGCAGCCAGCAACTCAACAAGATCGGTTTTCAACCGGGGGATCACCACCTCCGTTTCAGGGTCACCCATCCGGCAATTGTATTCGATCATATAAGGTTCCCCATCTTCGATCATCAATCCAAAAAAGATGAATCCACGGTATTCCAATCCTTCGTTCTTTAATCCATCCACGGTTGGCCGGATCACTTTCTCTTCGATCTTTTTCTTCAGGGCGTCCGTAGCAAAGGGAACAGGACTAACAGCGCCCATCCCACCGGTATTGGGACCTTTATCTCCTTCCCCGATCCTTTTATAATCTTTTGCTTCGGGCAGGATCACATAATTTTTTCCATCCATCACAACAAAAACGGACATCTCAACACCTTTGAGGAATTGTTCCACCACCACCCTTTTACCGGCTTCGCCGAATTTGGCCCTTTGTATCATTAATTCAAATTCAGCAATGGCCTCGAGGTGATTTTCACAGATCACCACTCCTTTTCCTGCTGCCAGTCCATCCGCCTTCATTACGATCGGCAACGTATGCTCCTTCAGGTAACTGATCCCTTCGGCGTAATTATCTACCGTAAATTCTTTATAGGCTGCCGTCGGAATATTATGCCGTATCATGAACGCTTTGGCAAAGGCTTTGCTTCCTTCTAACTGTGCGCAGTTTTTCCCCGGGCCAATAACATCCATATCCTTTAAAGCCGGGGTGCTGATCAAAAAATCGGTGATACCTTTTACCAGGGGCTCTTCAGGTCCCACGATAACAAGGTCAATCTTTTCGTCGATACAGGCTTTTTTGATGGCTTCGAAATCGGTTACGCCAATTTGCAGGTTATTGCCGCATTGTGCAGTACCTGCGTTGCCGGGAGCAATAAAAAGGCTTTCGCAAAGAGGGCTTTGGGAAAGTTTCCAGGCGAGGGCATGTTCCCTGCCACCGGAGCCTAATAGAAGGATACGCATGTTGGTTCTGAAGCTGGATTTTAATGCTTTACGAATATCGGGTACATCGATTAAAGATAATCCGAAAAAACTTTTTGGTGACCAAATTTCTGTATTTTGGTTGCTCTAACAGGAGGTTTGCTTCGGCTCTCCTCGCAAGACTCTGATTTATCATCTAAAAACAACTGTATGAACCAAGTTGCAAAAACCGGCAAACACCCGAAAGGGCTTTATGTTTTATTCTTTACGGAAATGTGGGAACGGTTTGGGTATTATCTGATGGTAGGCATCCTTTTTTTGTTCCTGACAAAAAGCAGCGGTAAAGGCTTACCCAACGCCATGGGTGCAGATGTGGTGGGAACTTTTATTGCCCTGGTATATTTGACTCCTTTCATTGGTGGCTTGCTGGCCGATCGCTATCTCGGGTATATTAAATCTATTTTTATCGGCGGCACATTAATGGCGGCCGGGTACCTCACGATTGCGTTGCCAGGCGAATACACCTGTTACATATCCATGGGCTTGATCATTATCGGGAATGGTTTTTTTAAACCCAATATCTCTACTCTTCTTGGCAATATGTATAATCGCGAGGATCTGAAACCATTAAAAGATAATGCGTATAATATCTTTTACATGGGTATCAATATCGGCGCCTTTTTCTGCAATTTCATTGCGGCTATCCTGCGAAACAGGATCGGTTGGCAGGCTGCTTTCTCCGCAGCAGGTATTGGTTTAATAATCGGCCTGATCGCTTTGGCTTTTAATTTAAAACATATAAAAGCACATGATGTAAAAAGACCTATGCAGGCTGGTGATATGCCCACTTCAAAAATTTTGGGCACCGTATTCCTTCCCATGATCATATTTGCAGCGCTGGGTTGGGTCATTCCCGGTAATATTTTCGGCACTGACTCTGCAGACGCTTTCATATTGGCCTGCGTACCGGTAATTATATTTTATGTTAACCTCTGGAGAAAAGAAAAAGGCGATGACAAAAAAGGTATCGGCGCATTACTATTTGTATTTGCTGTTTCCGTCATATTCTGGACTATTTATAACCAGAACTCGACCGGTTTAACGATCTGGGCAGAATCACATACGGACAGGTCCATTCCAAAATTCATGGAAAAGCCTGCTGATGCAGTGTATACTTTGCAAACCCTGTCAGACACCAACCGGCTCGGTGACAAGCTGGATGAACATATGGTGGTGGTGACTGATGCAGATTCAATTGTAAGAAAGGATACGATCATCACGAACAGTATGAAAAAAGATAAACTCGTTTCAGATACCGCTATATATGGTATTACTATAAATGGGAACAGGATAGATACTGGATCAAGGGCAATACAAGTGATGGCACCCGATCCTTATTTTGCCAACATGCCTAAAGACAAATGGCCATCGAGTGGTGTAGCCAAAGTGGGCAATACAGAATTATTCCAATCCATTAACCCCTTCTTTATTGTTGTGTTTACACCACTGCTCATTTTATTCTTTGCGTGGAGGGCGCGACGGGGAAAACCAGTCAGCACGGCGAGTAAATTCGCCTGGGCACTCATCATTTCCGGTTTGAGTGCGTTGGTAATGGTCTTTGCTGTAATGTCCGTACCAAGTATCTATACACATAAGACCAGCTCTATGTGGTTGTTCCTTACTTATGGTGTTTTCACAGTTAGTGAAATATGCTTAAGCCCGATCGGTCTGTCCTTTGTTTCCAAACTGGCGCCACAGCGTTTAACAGCATTGATGATGGGAGGTTGGTTTATCTCTACTTCCCTGGGAGGAAAGGTAGCTGGTGTAATGGCCAGTTCCTGGGATAGTATGCATGACAAAAGAATATTCTTTGGCATCATCGCCATTGCTGCCATACTGGGAGGATTACTGATCTTCAGTCGTGTAAAATCTCTTGATAAGATCGTAAAAGACAAAACGGGTTCTGCTGTATAATCCCTATTAACCACTTTTCAAAAAGGTGACTCTTCAGGGTCACCTTTTTATTTTCCAGTTTACTTTCACTTCAGCTATTAGCTACTGGCTGGTAGTTTTCTGCAGGGAATTCGTTAGATGTTTTTTCGAAATAAAGTCTAAAAGCTAATAGCTAAGGGCTAACAGCTTTTTTCATATCTTCCCTTAACAAAAATCCTCCTGTATGACAGAACAACAACCAGTTTTCAAACCATTTGTTTCCCCGGAAACTAAAATGGCTGAGCTCACTGTTAAGTCAATCATTACCGGCGCCATCTTTGGAGTCATATTCGGGGCCTCGACCGTATACCTTGCACTCAAAGCGGGGTTAACGGTATCTGCTTCCATTCCCATCGCGGTCATGTCTATCCTGCTGGGAAAATTGTTTTTAAAAACCACCATTCTTGAAAACAATATTATCCAGACAACAGGTTCCGCCGGGGAGAGTATCGCCGCGGGCGTAGTATTTACCCTGCCGGGCTTCCTCTTTTTAAGTGATCCGGGCAGCGCCAATTTCTTTAATTATTTTACGATACTTACACTGGCAATCTTTGGTGGCATCCTGGGAACACTGATGATGATACCGCTTCGCCGTTCCCTGATCGTAAAAGAACATGGCACATTGCCCTATCCTGAAGGAACAGCCTGTGCCTCTGTATTGAAAGCTGGTGTAAAGGGAGGCGAACTCGCCCTCACCGCGATTTGGGGTGTAGTCGTAGCATTTGGCTACGCCATCCTGCAAAAAATATTACATGTGATCGCAGAAGCACCCGCTTTTGCCTCAAGACAATCCGATAAAATATTTCCTTCAGCAAGGGTTAGCGGTGAGATCACTCCTGAATATATGGGGGTGGGATATATTATCGGTCCAAAGATCGCCGGGGTGCTGGTAGCCGGCGGTATATTGAGTTGGTTCGTGCTCATCCCTCTTCTTGCTTCCTTAATAAGTCCTGATGTGATAGCCGGGCAGCTTCATAAACTGGGATATATTACAGATCTCGCCAAACAGGGCCCGGGTAACGCGGGAACATGGGATCCTGTTACCCATGATTTTGCCGACTGGTCTTCTGCAATTTACCGGGCCTATATACGACAGATCGGTGCAGGCGCTGTAGCCGCGGGAGGTTTTATCATGCTGATAAAAACCATCCCAACCATTATCTCTTCTTTCAAAGGAAGTATTGGTTCACTAAAAAAAGATGGGATCAAAGGTGATGAGCATGTACCAAGAACAGAAAGAGATCTCTCTATGAAAGTGGTAGGGATAGGAAGTCTTGTCCTGTTACTGGTAATTGCACTGCTGCCAAATACACTTATTCCCGGGAGCAATATAGGAAGCAAGTTATTACTGGGATTGCTGGTGATCATTTTCGGGGCATTCTTTGTTACCGTCTCTTCCCGTATTGTTGGATTGATCGGGTCATCCAATAATCCTATATCCGGTATGACGATCGCTACCTTAATGGGAACCTGTCTTATTTTTATTGCTGTTAAGTGGACAGGACATTTTTATGAGCCCATGGCACTGGTAGTTGGCGGAATGATCTGTATCGCTGCCGCCAATGCAGGGGCTACTTCGCAGGACCTGAAAACCGGTTATATCATTGGCGCCACACCCAAATACCAGCAGATTGCTTTGTTTGTGGGTGCTATCGTTTCCTCCCTGGCCATTGGTGCTACTATAAAGATCCTTGATACACCTACAGCTGCTATGACTGCCCAGGGCATTCATCATGCTATTGGTACGGATACCTATCCCGCTCCGCAGGGAACCCTGATGGCAACTTTGATAAAAGGCATTCTTTCCTTTAACCTGGACTGGCAATTTGTACTGGTAGGAGTATTTATCGCCGTTGTAATGGAACTGTGTGGCATTAAAGCATTGAGCTTTGCCATTGGTATTTACTTGCCTTTGTCCACAACACTTCCCATTTTTATCGGAGGCGCTATCCGCGGATTTGTTGAATGGCGGCAGAAAAAGAAAAATATCAAGTTATCACCCGAAGACGAAGACCTCGGTAAGGGGAACCTTTTTGCCACGGGTCTCGTTGCGGGTGGGGCGCTCGCGGGTGTTGTCGTGGCTATACTTTCCTCGGTACCGAGCGTCACTTCTTCATTGGAGAAAATAAATAGTGAACACTCATTGACAACAGCATTGGGTGGGGAAGGTTATAAATGGCTGGGGGTTGCTTTCTTCGCACTGATGGGGTACATCCTCTACCGTTTTGCTATGAAAAAAACTAAAGCACTGTAAAAAAGATACTTGATGATCATAAAAAATGCGTTGTCTCAAAAATCAATTTGATTGTCATAATTGATCCCGCCTCGGGCGGGACGAAGTATGACAATCAAATTGATAACCTTCGATAAACTCAGGCTGACAACCTTTTGGGACAACCTCATTTTTTATTTCTGAAAAGAAAGAATCAATATTTAAATAAAATCCATGTACTCGTACTGCTTTGCGAGTATGGATTTATCATCTGCTTTCAGCCATTTATTCAGTACGGTAGCATATACCTTCTTAAAATCAACATTGTATTTCAGGTCTCCTTCATTGAGATCGGTGAGATCCGGGAGGGGGTTCAGTACGCCTTTTTGTTTCAGTCCGCCGCTTAGCAGGAACATATTATTGGCTGTTCCATGATCGGTACCGGCACTTGCGTTCTGCTCCACCCTTCTTCCAAATTCTGAAAATGTAAATAACATCACATCCTCGAACCGGTGTTGCTCTTTGAGATCTTTTACAAAAGCTTTGACCGCGTCGTTCATTTCGGTGAACAAACGGTTCTGCTGTGCTTCCTGGTTGATATGTGTATCAAAACTTCCCAGCGATACATAATATACTTTTGTATTGATCTCGGAATAGATCAGCGAAGCAATTGTTTTGAGACTGTTACCCAGGTCTGTTTTTGGGTATTCGGCATTGCTGGGATGCATCCGGCTTTGCTGGAAAATATAATCAGCAGAAGAAAGCGTCTCCGCCATGGTTTTGTATAAATAATCTACGGGCTGTTCTCCGGCTTCATCCTTATGGTTCTTCATCACGTCCCGGAAGAATTTTTCATTGGCCGTACCATATAAACGACGCGGGTCTTTTACAGCAATGCCCTTAACATTCTCTCCTTTGAGGGCAAGACTCAGCACATCATCGATCTCGATCGCCTGGGTGGGCTTATCACAACCATGGCACTGTGCATCCAGGTAACGCCCTACCCATCCATTGGTCCAGTATTCATTGCTCTGGCTGGCTGTTTGCCAGATATCCATACTCCGGAAATGCGAACGATCAGGATTGGGGTAACCTACGCTATTTAAAATGGCCAGGCTGCCATCATCATATAATTCTTTAAAGCCGGTAAGCGCGGGGTTCAAACCCACTTCATCCGTTAAAGCCAGCGCCTTATCCCTGGCAATACCTAATTTGGGCCTGGCCTTATAATACAGGTCATTCCTCACGGGTATCACGGTATTCAACCCGTCATTACCACCACTTAGTTGCAGGATCACAACAACTTTATTTCCCGGCATCACCATGTGGCTTCCTTCAAAAGCTTTTAGGAATTTTGGCACCAGCAGCGAAGCCGTTGCCAGCGAACCGACCTGGATAAACTCTTTACGTTTGATTAACATGACTTGTAGCATTTAGCT
>JANMKG010000196.1:0-5442 GCA_031371915.1 Chitinophagaceae bacterium
TTTACTGATGTGGGAGACGATCCGTGAAGCGATCATCGAAATAAGAAAGCATACTTCCAAAGGCAGTATCAATATTAATACGAATGGTTCCAAACCCGGTGCAGTAAGAGCTTTATGCGAAGCGGGACTGGATTCGATCCGCGTGAGTACAAATTCTGCCAGGAAGGAAATATATACTCCTTATTACCGTCCGAACAATTACCAGTTTGAAGATATCGTAGAGAGTTTGAAGGTGGTCAATTCATTTGGCGGCTGGACCTCCATCAATTATTTCGTCTTCCCGGGTATGACAGATTCCGTTGCCGAATATGAAGCGTTAAGAAAACAGATCAAAGAAACAGGATTGAAAATGATCCAATGGCGGAATTTTAATATTGATCCTGACTGGTACCTTGGCAAGATCGGCGTTGCTGACACCGGCGAATGCCTCGGCGTGGACCAATTACAGCAACTGATCCGGGAAGAATTCCCCACCCTTAAATATGGCTATTTCAATCCCCCGATCGAACGTATCAAAGGAAAGTTCGAACTGGATTTTGCACATCATTGATCACTATTGTTCAGCACTATTTCTTTTTTATCAACTCATTTCCTTTCTTGATCGCCAGGTCCATTATTTCTTTTCGCGTCAACCCTTCTACTTTACCTTCATGATCGGTCGTATGTCCACCGGTTGCTTTGAATGTATTGTCACCGGTATTCTCAAGACCATCCACCCATACCACGGGTATCCAGGGACCGCAATATCTTTCCCAGTCATTGCAAAGCCATCCTTTTTCACAGCGTTTCCAGCAGGCTTTCACCCAAACCACGTAACCACGGGTACGCCCTATTTTTACCAAAGCATCCAGCGCAGCATCTTCGTTACCGGTGGCGCCGAACAGGTCACCATTGTTTACTACCCATTTGGCTGTTTTAAATGCTTTGTCTTCGTCATCGGGGCTCGAAGTTGTGGATGAACTGATACCAACTTCTCCTACTTCCGGGTCTGTTTCCTTACCGACAGGTGAACATTTATCATTGCAGAATATATTGTACTGGTTCGTATTCCCCGGCTCAGGAAGATCAAGATTTATATTGATATTGAAATTACCGGTGGAGATACTCTGCACATCAAAGCTCCGGCTGAATGTACCACCGCGTAAACTGTCCGGGAACAGCCCAATCACCTGGTGATCGGCAGGCTTTAGTTGTACAGTACTCCTGGTCCTGTTGTCCAGTGTAAGAACCGCCGTGTCGGGCAAACCCTGGAGCCCGGTGATGGCTACATTGATCATCGTCTTCTCTCCCTTCCGCAGGTTTGTCCTGGGGGCGGAAACTTTCAGGTCAACCATTGACACTTTTCTTTCACAGGATTTTTTATCGGCCTCTGTTACCTGTATAGTTTGTATTCCTTTTTGATCCGCCGGCAACTGGAAAATACTTTTCCGCGGTGACTCCGCGATCAGCGGTAACTCTTTTCCATCGATCCTGCATTTTGTATTGCTGGCATCACCGTCAAAATTGCCGCGGACTATAATTGGGTATCCTGTCAATGCATGCGTAGGTATATCGCAGCCTGCTGAATGATCCGGTGCTGTATTCGACGGAGGGTTTAGTTCCACCTGTACCGATTGTGTTTTCCGATCCGTACCTGTCAGGGAAACCACAAAAGGCAGTCCCACTGATTCTTTTGAGACAGACCCGCCCCGGGCATCTTCCTGGTAACGTTTTAGCAATGCCTTACCAACAATAGCAGGATCTGCCGGGTTACCAACCTTCAGTTCCTTTTTTAATAACTCCTCAATTGATCGTTGTTGTTGTTTGGCATTGCCTGGTGCAGGTTCGACTTTAAATGACCCGGAGATCATATCCCCCGGTCGTATATCGTCCGGCAACCATACACTGATCTTTCCTTGCGGAAAATCAAAACTAATACAGGTAAGTCCTTTTTCGTGGGTAATTGTCTGCGCGCAGGTTATTGATGCGGGTACAAGCAGGAATAAAGAGAACACAGCGGAGAAAATAGTTAGCTTTCTCATTGCAGTGTTTTTTTAAAGTTAGGAAAATATCAGGAGCGGATAAAATTTTATCCTGGTAGAGTGGTGTCCTAAATTGAAAGATATAAGAAGAACCACAGATTACTCAGATTATAGCACCGAACTGTCTGCCGCAGGCAGGTAACACTGTGCAATCTGTGAACATCTTAATCTGCGTTATCTGTGGTAAAAATCAAACTGGTACACTTCTCCGGCCGAAAGGAACTCCTAACCGCCTAACTTCGCCATGTCTATTTACACTAAAGAAATTTCTTATTGCTTAAGAAAGAAACCTATACCGGGATCGGGCTTGCTGTTCTAGCGGCTTTTATCTGGTCCGGCAATTTCATCGTCGCGAAAGCTGTGAATAAGGCGATTCCCCCCATCAGCCTGAACTTTTACCGCTGGCTGATCGCTTCGCTCATCATCTTCCCTTTTGCTGTTAAAAAATTCAGGGCGGAGTGGAAAGTGATGAAACGTTCATGGCACTATCTTTTCTGGATATCGCTTACCGGCATAGCGCTCTTCAATACGTTCGTCTATATCGGCGCTCATTACACATCGGCCATCAACCTCGCACTGATCGGCACGACTTCCTCCCCGATCATGGCTGTAATTTTTGCCCGTGTCTTCCTGAAAGAAAAAATAGGCTGGCTGAAATTAGCCGGGATGATCCTTTGTATCACTGGTGTTTTGTATTTATTATCAAAAGGCGATTTTAGAAATCTTGTTTCCCTGCAATTCAGTAAAGGTGATCTCTGGGTGTTGCTGGCAGCATTTTGTTTTGCGGTGTATAATACACTGGTAAAGAAAAAGCCGGCCGCCATTTCCCCTGTTAATTTTTTGTTCGTGCTTTTTTCACTTGGCACCCTGATGGTAGCTCCTTTCTATACCTGGGAAATGAGCCATGCTCCCGCGGTTGCGTGGAACCTCAACCTTGTACTCGCTATTCTTTACCTGGCAGCTGCTGCTTCGGTCTTCTGTTTCCTTATCTGGAATATGGCCATCGGTAAACTCGGCGCCGGGCGAACGGCTTTATTCGGTAACCTGATCCCTGTATTCAGCAGCATTGAAGCAAGTGTTTTCCTGCATGAACAATTCACTATAGTGCATGTGATCAGTATGCTGATCGTGTTTGCAGGGATCGTGCTTGCCAATATGCGTTCTTCACGTTAACCTTATATTTACAGCATAAGTGTTTTCTCTTGTCACCAAGACCTGCTTATATTCTCCCCTTGATCGTCCTGTCGCAGTTTGCCGGGACATCGCTCTGGTTTGCCGGTAATGCCATACTCCCGGATATTCAACAACAGTTAGCCTTGGGCAATACTGCGTTGGGCAATATTACTTCCGCGGTACAACTGGGGTTTATCACCGGTACACTTTTATTCGCCATTCTATCGATTGCCGATCGTTTTTCTCCTTCGAGAGTTTTCTTTATTTCTTCCCTGCTGGCGGCTTTATCCAATTTATGCCTGCTCTGGCTGGTAAAAGATAATTTCAGCCTGCTGGCATTTCGTTTCATGACCGGTTTTTTTCTTGCCGGTATTTACCCGGTAGGTATGAAGATAGCGGCTGACTGGTACGAGAAAGGATTGGGCAAGGCCCTTGGCTATCTTGTCGGTGCCCTGGTTCTCGGAACCGCTTTCCCTTACCTGTTGAAAGCATTTTCCTGGCATTTATCCTGGCGAATGCTGATCTTCTTTACTTCCTGCTTTGCCGTGCTTGGCGGATCGCTTATTTTTTTATTTGTAAAGGACGGACCTTACCGGAAACAGGGCCAGGATTTCCATCCCCGGAACATCGCCCATATTTTCCGGTCAAAGGATTTTCGTGCTGCGGCAACCGGGTATTTCGGTCATATGTGGGAGTTATATGCGTTCTGGACTTTCGTACCCGTCCTCCTTGCCTTGAACAATGAGCACAGCAAGGCATACATCAACATTCCCTTCTGGTCATTCCTCGTGATTGGTAGTGGTGCTCTCAGTTGTGTGGCCGGCGGTTATATTTCCCAAAAGACCGGGAGTGCGAAGGTGGCTTTCTGGTCACTCGTTATTTCGGGGGCTTGTTGTTTCTTGTCTTATTTTTTTTTGAATGTATCTCCCCTGGTCTTTCTTCCTTTTATGCTCGCCTGGGGTATCGCGGTGATCGCCGATTCGCCCCAGTTCTCTGCACTGGTAGCACAAACGGCTCCGCCGGAATATAAAGGCACGGCCCTCACTTTTGTAACGAGTGCCGGTTTTGCGATTACGATCATCAGTATCCAGTTGCTGAATTATTTGTTGAACCACGCTTCACTGTCAACAGGCAACATGGCTTTTGTAATGCTCGGTGCAGGCCCTCTGTTCGGGTTGCTTTTCCTTTACCGGTTGGTTAAAAAAAATAACCAGCAGGAGGATCGTCCTGCTGGTAACTAGTAAATTCCTTTTTGTATTTACTGGGGCGAGGCGGATACCTGGCCCCTGACCTCTCCTGTAATATGCGTTGCCGTTAATACTGTGTAATACAATTGCCCTGCAAGAAGCCATGCTTCCTGTTGTTCGGTCAGTGTTACATTCCCGCTGGCTGATCCTGTCAAACCAGGTGTGCTGATCGTCAGCGCAAGCACCAGGCTCGCATTCACACCTGAACTCGCTGGCCCGTGGATCTCCACCGCCGAAGCGGTGCTGGACAACGTACTCCAGTTAATCATGTATTGCCAGTTATTTGTTGTGGCATTATAGGTCCCGGAAAGTGTTCCCGTTCCTGATGTGGAAACAGGTGGACTTTGCTGCGCCCCTGAAGCATTGCCACTGGTCGTATACATCTGGGCATTACCATTGTTATTGTTATCCTTGGTACAGGATATAAAAAAAACCGACAGCGCCATACCGGCCACTAAAGAAAAAAGACCCTTCCTGTTAATGCAAATAGTTTTCATAAATACACCTTTAATAAAATAAAAATATCTATCTCGGTATACTAAATTCAAAAATGTTGCCAAGCTGGAAAAACTTTAGCATAAACAATACTTATGAATGATTTTCTACTTACTGGGGACAGGAATCAACAGGTGCTAACGGGGATTGGCGAGTGGCGAGTGGGGCGTGGTTAGTAACCTTTTTAAAGCGAAGACAAGATTCATAAAATCCTCAACCCTAACCAATCCACATGCCACTCGCCAATCCCCACACCAGGCACTCGTCAAACTCCACTAGCCACTCACCACTAGCCAAACCCCACTAAATAAGCATTTCCTATTTTTAAGAAGTTTTATTGATCTTGCAGGAAGTTTTTTTATTATATGATAGCACAAAAGATAATCATCGTTGGAGCCAGTTCGGGGATCGGCAGGAGAATGGCGGAACGCTATGCGGAAAACGGGCAACGCGTTGGTGTTACTGGAAGAAGAGGAGAATTATTGGAAGAGATCAAACAACAATAC
>JANMKG010000235.1:0-2124 GCA_031371915.1 Chitinophagaceae bacterium
ATTACTCAATACAACTGGACCATGGATGATGGCAATACTAAAAACACACCAACCTTTACTTATAAATACGCTGCAGTTGGCACTTACAATGTGAGCCTGTTTATTTTCAACAGCAATGGTTGCCGCAGTACCACAGCAACCCAAACTGTTTATGTAAATCCTTATCCTCCTGTCAATGCGGGCCCGGATAAATTTATGCTGGAAGGAGGACAGGTTACTCTGACTCCTGCATTGAATGCAAGCATGCCCGTAACTTATTTATGGACACCTAATTTCCATTTGAGCGATCCGACCATTGCATATACCATTGCTTCGCCACCTTACGACTATACATATACACTTACGTTAACCACTGATAAAGGCTGCGCCAGAAGCGATGATGTTTTTGTCAAAGTGCTGAAGGCCCCCGCTATTCCGAACATTTTCAGCCCCAATGGTGATGGTGTGCATGATACCTGGGTAATACAATATCTTGAAAGTTACCCGGGATCCACCGTTGATATATTTAACCGTTACGGTCAGAAGATATTTCATTCCGAAGGCTATGGCAAACCATGGGATGGAACCATTAATGGTAACCCTGTTCCTATAGGAACCTATTATTATATCGTTGATCCGAAAAACGGAAGAAAAATAATGTCCGGATATGTAGATGTTGTCCGTTAACCTTAAAACATGAAAAAGAGATTTTTAATTATCCCGTTGATGTTATTGTGTGTGCAGGTCATGGCGCAACAGCGTCCTCATTACACTCAATACATTCTTAACAATTACATACTGAACCCTGCCCTCAGTGGTATTGAAAATTATACAGATGTAAAGATCAGCGCCCGTGACCAGTGGGTTGGCTTGAACGGTGCCCCGAAGACCAGTTATTTTTCTATCCAGGCCCCGATCGGCAAAGGTGATTACAGAACATCATCCACTTCTTTCGATGTGCCCGGACAAAACCCGAGAGGAAGATCTTATTGGGAAAACTATACAGCTGCTGCTGCCCATCATGGCGTCGGGCTAACGGTGATCAATGACAGGACAGGCAGTTTCAACCGCTTAACCGTTGATGCAACTTATGCTTATCATGTGGGATTAAGTCCTACCACCAACCTGGCAGCAGGATTCTCAGCCGGCATCACCAATGTAGGTCTTGACAGATCCAAACATGATTTTAACGGAAGCGGCGATCAGTTTGATCCGGCCACCAGCGTTGCGATCAATAAGGAAATAAACCGGCTAAGACCGGATCTTGGCGTTGGGTTATGGTTGTATTCAAAGAATTATTTTATCGGTGTTTCCGCGCAGCAGGTGATCCCGCAAAAACTTTCATTTACTGATGATGCAACTTATATAGCCCAGGGAAGATTGGTGCCACACCTGTTTTTAACAGCAGGCTATCGCTTTTTGCTGGGAGAAACGGTGAATGCGATACCTTCTGTGATGCTGAAATATGTGCAGGGATCATCGAAGAATAATTTTCAACCTGAAGTGAATTTAAAACTGCAGTATATGGACCTGCTGTGGGTAGGCGGAAGTTATCGCTACCAGGACGGCTATGCGGCGATGGCGGGTTTCAATGTAAGCAATACATTCAATGTCGGCTATGCTTATGATATCACAACGACGGCCCTGAATACGGTTAGTCATGGCACGCATGAGATAATAATTGGATTCCTGCTCGGCAATAAGTACAGTGAAAAATGTCCGCGTTGCTGGTAATGGTCTGACTCCCGCATTGGCGGGACTGGCTGTCCCGGTCTGACCACCTTCTTAAGATGACCAGGCTGATTATTTTATTAAGATTCTCGTAAAATCCCTTAGTAATTACTATATTTATTTGGTAAATTCGTGTCCATTTCTACACATTCAGGACTCTGGACTCATGCGAAAACTTTACCTTTTAAGTACACTTGTACTATTAATATTTAATGGCATTACTATAAATGCCCAGGACTTTTCTAATAAAGGAAAAGAGTTTTACCTATGTTTCCCCAACCATGTGCCCAACGGTAATAACCTGGCTACATTAAGTATTTTCATTACTTCAGACAAAGCGAGTACCGGAACGATCACGATGCCCAATGGAGCTTTCTCTTCCACTTTTAATATTGGAGCATATGGGATACAGGA
>JANMKG010000251.1:0-11987 GCA_031371915.1 Chitinophagaceae bacterium
CCCCACTTCATTTAAAAAGATATTTGTTTCCTGGTAATAAAAGGCGAGTGGTATGCAAATCAGCGTAGAAGCAAGAAAAAAGATGAGAAAATTCTTATTCTTTAATAATCCCAGTGCATCCAGCCCGATGATCTCCCCGAAACTGGCTTTGGTACCTGCTTTTGGAGGAGGTGTATTGGGTAAAGAGAAACTAAAAAGACCCAATGCTGCAGAAACACCCGCTGCTATCATAAAAGTTTCCTGTAGTGTTCCTTTTTTTTCCAGCGCCAGCCAACCGATCAGCAGTCCCGCAACGATCCAGCCGATCGTACCCCAGAGACGGATATAGGAGAATTCCTTTTCTGGGTTTGTCATTTGTTTAAAAGAGATCGCGTTTACCAATGCCAGGGTAGGCATATATATGATCATATAAATAAGGAGTATAGGATAGAATGAAGAAAAGTCAGTTAAGGTGGAGAGATAGTACATCAAACCCGCACCGGCGAGATGAAGGATCCCCAGTATTTTTTGCGCGGAAAAAAAACGGTCAGCTATCAAGCCAATAATAAAAGGAGCGATAATAGCGCCGAGAGACTGGGTACCATAGGCAGCGCCGATCTGCACGCCTTCTGCTTTTAATTCGGTACCGAGATAAGTTCCCATGGTAACAAACCAGATACCCCAGATAAAAAAATTCATGAACATCATGAGGGATAACTGGAAACGGGTTGTGTTTTTCATGCGCGGCTGTTTTGCAGAACGTTTGGGTTAAATTGACTTTAAAAAACTAAATGTACTATTTTTAGTCATACAATAAAGAGCATAAAAAGGAACACAAAGAACACAAAGAACCACGAAGAGCACAACGTTGTGTTCTTTGTTTATACTTAGTGTACTTTGTGCTCCTAAACCAATTAAGAATGCTGAACCGGAAACTACGAATGGGAATGATCGGCGGCGGACCGGGTGCTTTTATCGGAGCCATCCATCGTATCGCCGCGAATATGGACGGGGAGATTGAACTCGTCTGCGGCGCTTTCAGCAGTGACCCCGAAAAATCAAAACAAACAGGCGCTTCTTTATACCTTCCACCTGAAAGGGTATATGGGTCCTATAAAGAAATGATCAGGCGGGAGGCGGAGTTGCCTGTTAATGAAAGGATGGACTTTGTAAGTATCGTTACACCTAACCATCTTCATTTTGAACCGGCTAAACTGGCGTTGGAAAACGGGTTTCATGTTGTACTTGATAAGCCCATGACCTTTGACCTGGCCGAAGCAAAAGAATTGCAGTCGGTTGTGGAGAAAAGTGGCAAGATATTTTGCCTGACCCACACCTATACCGGTTACCCGATGCTGAAAGAAGCAAGGCAGCAGGTATTGAGCGGGAAATTTGGGGTGATCCGTAAAATATATGTCGAATATCCGCAGGGCTGGCTAAGCAGTTTGCTCGAAGCCGGTGGAAACAAGCAGGCTGACTGGAGAACAGATCCTTCCAAAAGCGGCGCCGCCGGTGCCATTGGCGATATCGGGACACATGCTTTCAATATGGCTGAATATGTATCAGGGCTAAAAGTGACAGCGGTTTGTGCCGATGTCAATATCATTGTGGAAGGAAGAAAACTTGATGATGATGGCTCCGTGTTGCTGAAATTCGATAACGGCGCCAGCGGTGTGCTTTTCGTGACGCAGGTGGCACCGGGAGAAGATAATAATATCCGTATAAGAGTGTCGGGTGAAAAGGGTGGGCTCGACTGGTCGCACAAAGAACCTAATGACTTGTATATAAAATGGCCTGATAAGCCTACGGAAATATGGCGGGCGGGAGAAAATTATTTGGGTTCCTTTGCAAAACATAATGCAAGAACGCCTGCCGGTCACCCCGAAGGTTACCTCGAAGCTTTTGCTAATCATTACCGCAACTTTGCTTTCTGTGTAAAAGCGCAGATGAGCGGTGAAAACCCCAGGGAAGAATGGCTTGACTTTCCGGGTATTGAAGAAGGGGTGAGAGGGATGTTATTTATTGAAAAAGTAATTGAGAGTGGAATATCCGAAAAAAAATGGATTGGTATGAAATAAGAAATAAGAAATGAGTAATAAGAAATGAGAAAGTATTGAAGAAACGAGTAACAGTTAACCAATAACAAGCATCCAGCAACCAGTAACCAGGAACCAGTAACCAGTAACCAGCAACCAGTAACCAGCAACATGACAACACTTAAAGGCCCCGGAATATTTCTAGCCCAGTTCATGGGTGACAAACCTCCGTTCCATGAACTAAAGGCCATTTGTCTTTGGGCGGAAGCCCTTGGATTTAAAGGGGTGCAACTGCCGACTTCCGATCCGCGGTGTATAGATCTCCAAAAGGCGGCCGAGAGTAAAGATTATGCTGATGAAATTAAAGGCATCGTAAACGAATCCGGGTTGGAAATAACAGAACTCTCAACGCATTTGCAAGGGCAACTGGTAGCTGTTAATCCTGTTTATGATAAGCTCTTTGATGGGTTTGCTCCCAAAGAAGTAAGAGGCAATCCCAAAGCACGGACAGAATGGGCGGTACAACAATTAAAATATGCCGCTAAAGCTTCGCAAAACCTGGGATTGAATGCACATGCTACCTTCAGTGGCGCTTTGGCCTGGCCAATGATCTATCCCTGGCCACCGCGGCCTGCGGGTTTGGTGGACGAAGCATTCACCGAACTTGCCAAAAGATGGACGCCTGTATTGAATGAATTTGATCAGTGCGGGGTTGATCTCTGTTACGAGATCCATCCTTCGGAAGACCTGCATGATGGAATGAGCTATGAACTGTTCCTGGACAAAGTAAAGAATCATCCAAGAGCCTGCCTGTTATATGATCCTTCGCATTTTGTTTTACAATGCCTCGATTATCTTTCCTATATCGATATTTACCATGAACGGATCAAAATGTTTCATGTAAAAGACGCTGAGTTCAACCCGACAGGCAAACAGGGAGTGTATGGCGGTTACCAGGACTGGATCAACAGGGCGGGTCGTTTTCGTTCGGTAGGCGACGGGCAGGTGGATTTCAAGTCTATCTTCAGTAAACTGGCGCAATATGATTACAAAGGATGGGCGGTGCTGGAGTGGGAGTGTTGTATAAAAAATGCCGAGGATGGGGCCAGCGAAGGTGCTGCATTTATCCAGCAGCATATCATTAAAGTAACAGGGAAAGCGTTTGATGATTTTGCGGCAACTCCTGCGGATAAGAAAATTAATCGGAACATTTTAGGTCTTGAATGATAACTTTGACGCATAAAAGACAGCATGAAAAAAATAGCGATAGCGTGCCTGGCATTGGCTGCACTGGTAGCCTGCAACAGCAGTTCTTCAAAAGATGAAAAGCCGGGAAAAACAACCGGCAATATCAACGACAATCCTGATTACCAGAAAGGTCTTACGCTGGTCGCGAAGAATAAATGCCTGACCTGCCACGCCATCGATGAGACCATTACAGGTCCGCCCTACCGGGAAGTGGCCAAAAAATATGCAAGTTATCCTGATACGATCGTTAGCCACCTCGCCGGGAAGATCATCAGTGGCGGGAACGGTGTCTGGGGTGAGATATTTATGACCCCGCACCCTGATGTATCCAAAGAAGATGCTGAAACGATGGTTAAATATATCCTCTTACTGAAAAAATGATCCGATGTATAAATTCATTACCCTTCTTGCTGCGGTTGTTTTGTTTTCCTGTAATTCATCCAAACAATCCATGGGGAATAATCAACTATCCCGCGAAGAAAAGAACAACGGGTGGAAATTATTGTTTGACGGGAACAGTACCAAAGGATGGCATAAATACGGGAATAAACCTGTGGGGGCCGCCTGGAAAGTAAAAGATGATTACTTATACATTGATACAACGAATAAGGATGGCGGTGATATCGTGACCGATGAAGAATACGAAAATTTTGATTTCCAGGTGGAGTGGCGTATAGCAAAGAACGGCAACAGCGGTATCATCTTTTTAATTCATGAAGATAAAACGAAGTATAACTGGCCATGGGAAACAGGCCCCGAGATGCAGGTGCTTGACAATATTGGTGCAGAAGATAATAAAAAAGGAAACCATGTGGCAGGCACATTATATGACCTGGCCGGAAGCTATGAAGTCTCCAAACCAAAACCGGTTGGAGACTGGAACCTGGCAGAAATAAAATGCATCGGCGGAAAACTGGATCTTTACCTCAACGGTGTTAACACAGTTTCTACTAATCTTTGGGATGATAACTGGAGAAAAATGGTAGCCGGAAGTAAATTCAGGAACATGCCTGCGTTTGGTACTTATAAAAAAGGAAGGATTGGTCTCCAGGACCATGGGAATGAGGTTTCATTCAGGAATATTAAGATCCGGAGGCTGTAGAGGAAAGATAATAGATGATAGTTAACAGATAATAGTTACCTCTGTTTGAACATTCTCCTAAGAATTTTATTTTCCTTATTTTTTGTTTAGCCTGTGAAAGGTTCTTCGATAATTCTTAGTCAACGGTTGTGATCTTTATTACATTGGTTGGCAGGTGAAGTAGTACTGGCGTACTTCCCGTATTAATAACAATATCCCCGGTCTTTACGAATTTTCTTTCCTTCAGGATATCTATCTGGTCGAATATGATATCGTCAAGACTTTCTTCTTCACCATAATAAAACGCCCGTACACCCCAGCTCAGCGATAACTGGTTCACCAGCGTTCTTTCTTTTGTAAAAACATAGAGCGGCGCTTTGGGGCGGTAGCTGCTGAGAATAAAACCAGTATAGCCGCTTTCGGTCATACCAATGATAGCATCCGCGTTGACATCTTTGGCCAGTTTGCAGGCATTGTAACATATAGCATCACTTAAAAAAGAAGGAGAGTGGGGTTGTGGTGCCAGTTCATCTTCGCGGTTATAATGATAGCCCGATTTTTCCACTTCCGTTATGATCTTCCGCATCGTTTCAACCACCAGTGTCGGGTGTTCACCGGTAGCGGTCTCAGCACTAAGCATCACCGCATCGGCGCCTTCTACTACTGCGTTGGCTACGTCGGTGATCTCGCTTCGGTTTGGTTTGTTAAATTCGATCATGCTCTCCATCATCTGGGTAGCCACGATCACCGGTTTGGCACGGTGCAGGCACATCCGGATGATCTGTTTTTGTAACAAGGGTATCTTTTCAACCGGCAATTCCACTCCCAGGTCTCCCCGGGCGATCATAACGGCGTCGGATTCAACAATGATATCCCTCAGGTTTTCCAGCGCTTCCGGTTTTTCTATTTTGGAAATGATCTTGGTCTTGCTGTTCTTCGCTTCCAGTTTTCCCCGCAACACTACGAGATCTTTTACACTCCGAACAAAAGAAAGTGCCACCCAGTCAAGTTGTTGTGCAATGATAAATTCAAGATCGACAAGGTCTTTTTCTGTCAGGGCCGGCAAGGAGATCTTTGTATCAGGAAGATTGATCCCTTTTTTGGAAGAAAGCGTTCCACCCATGGTCACTTCTACCTGTACATCATTGTTCTTTAGTATCTTTTTCACTTTTACTTCCAGTCTTCCATCATTGATCAGGATCGTATTGCCCACGCGTACATCCGCGTGGAGAGCAGGATAGGAGACATAGATCCTTTCCTTATTACCAATCACTTTTTCATTGGTGAAGGTCAGTATATCCCCGGCGTTGATCTCGATCTCTCCATTTTCAATTTCGCCAACACGCAACTTAGGGCCCTGCAGGTCACCGATGATGGCGATATTAAAGGGTTCGGTTTTATTGATCTTGCGGATATGGGCAATTATTTTTGCCTTGTCCTCGTGTGCGCCATGCGAAAAATTTAGCCGGAATACATTTACACCGGCCCTGACCAGTTCCAGTAATTTACTGTAGGTGTCGCAGGCAGGCCCAACTGTCGCGATGATCTTGGTACGGTGATTTTTATGTGCCAGGCCGGCTTCCCGGTCCATGGATTTATGATAATACTTCGCTGCGTGTTTTGCCATCTGGTTGTTGGTTGCTGGTTACTGGTTGCTGGTTACTCGGTACTGGGTACTTGTTATCGGTTTGTCCTTAAAACTTTTTTACTTACTTTCTAATTCCTTATTTCTTATTTTGTTATTTCTTATTTCCTAAGAGGCTAATATCTTCACTATCTTCATCCATACCTCAATGATCTTTCCCTTGTTTTTTACTGCATCAGCAAGGGGGATATAATGCACTTTATTATTTAATATGCCGACAAATACATTGTGTCTTCCTTCGAGTAATGATTCTACCGAATGGTATCCCATGCGGCTGGCGATCAGCCGGTCGATACAACTCGGGGATCCGCCCCGCTGGATATGTCCAAGGATACAAACACGGATCTCTGCTTTTGGGAGCCGGTCTTTCAATACTTTCTGCACTTCATTGGCGCCGCCAAAATCACCTTCGGCTACTACGATCAGGTTCACCAGTTTTTTACGGCGTTCTTTTTCCAGCAGGGAAGAGATGATCTCTTCCATATTGGTCTTTTGTTCCGGGATCAATATATTTTCCGCGCCGGTCGCGATACCACTGTGCAAAGCAATATATCCCGCATCGCGGCCCATCACTTCAATAATGAAAATGCGGTCGTGGGCATCCATGGTATCACGGATTTTATCGATCGCTTCGACTGCAGTATTAACTGCCGTATCAAATCCAATGGTAAAATCGGTTCCCTGGATATCCTTATCGATCGTGCCGGCAATTCCTACACAGGGAATATCAAATTCCTCGCTGAATTGAACGGCGCCACGGAAGGAACCATCACCACCGATGATCACGAGGCCATCGATCCCCCTTCTTTTCAGGTTCTCATAGCCTTTTTTTCTTCCTTCAAAATCGAAGAATTCTTTACAGCGTGCCGTTTTCAGGATCGTACCGCCGCGTTGGATGATATTGGCGACCGAACGGGATTCCATCTTGTAGATATCATCTTCCAGCAAACCCTGGTATCCCCGCATGATCCCATGCACTTCCAGTCCATGGTAAATACCGGTTCGTACTACTGCGCGGATAGCCGCATTCATGCCCGGTGAATCACCGCCTGATGTAAGCACCCCAATTTTAGTTACTTTCTTTGTCATATATCCTGCCAGCTGTTCTTGCAAACCTCCATTATACTAACAATTGTTAGTGAACTGTATGATCGGGAGGCTGCCAAAAATAAGCTTTTGTTTTTTAGGTCTCAAGCTAATGTCGTAAGTACACGATTAATTCTTTGTTTCATCGTTTTTCTTTCATTTTTTCTTAACAGGAATACCTGCCAGCACGGATAGAAAGCCTCCTTTTCATTCCGTAGGTTGGGATCAAATTAAGGACATGAAAAAGTGGATTTTCCCCTTACTGTTTTTCCTTTCTGCAAAATGCCCGGCACAGACCGATACCTCAAAATGGTTAAGGGCATTCCCGGTTACTGACTATATGGTCGATCTTAACGATAGCGTTAAAGTGGTGCAGGTGGAAATGCCGGAAGGGGATGTGCTGAAAGATAAACAGCTGGGCCTGGTGAGGGGAGTTTATACTGGTTCGCAGGCTGATACGGTGCAAAAGGGGTATGGAAGGTGCAACCTCATTAAAGGGGCTTACTATTATTTTTCCATCGGTCACAATACCAGTGGCGAAGCGATCCGGGAAGGTGACCTGCTGTATACTTTTGTTGATAAGACGAATATTTATTTTGGACAGGTACCTAAACTCGCAGCGCATTTTATAGAGTTGCAGGATGTATATGAAAAACCTTTTTATAACCGGTATAAGGTCTTCTTGGAATGGACCGCTTCTGACGAAAAAGCACTCCTTGATTAGATGGTCAACGATATCCGGTTCACCGGCAATTATTTCCTGGAGAATAACCCTTCAATGGATAAACTGATCACGAAAGGAATATTCAATGGAAAAAAAGTACTTTCTGTGATGGCAGGCTGCCGGCCGGAATATGTTATGAATTTTATGGATTACGTGGCCGCCCGGCCCCGCCTCTATGCCGGGAAACAATGGAAACTATCCGAAGTTTTTGCTACCTGGGCAGTTGAGGGCGCCCCGGAAATAATAAAGGACTGACCCGCAGTCATCCTCCACCATAGCCTCCTGTAAAGGAGGCTTTATTTTTGGGGCCGGTTCCTTTATCTTTAGCTATATAAATTTTTGATATGAAAAAGCTATTAGCACTCTTGCTCGTTGTATCACCGCTATTTCTTCCTGCACAGCTTCGGTACCCGGAAACAAAAAAAGGAGAAACGACGGATAATTACCATGGTACCAAAGTAGCAGATCCTTATCGCTGGCTGGAAGATGATAATAGCGAGGAAACCAAGGCCTGGGTAAAAGCAGAGAATAAAGTGACCTTCGATTACCTGGCTACACTTCCACAGCGGGAACAGATCAGGAAAAGATTGGAGGAGCTATGGAATTACCCGCGTTATTCTTCTCCTGTCAAAAAAGGTAACCAGTATTATTTCTATAAGAACAATGGATTGCAGAATCAATCCGTCATGTACAGGCAGACCGGGCTCAACGGCAATCCCGAAGAATTCCTTGACCCTAACACATTGAATAAAGAAGGCATCGCGGCCCTCGGGTCAACCAATTTCAGTAAGACGGGAAAATATTTTGCCTATTCTATTGCAGTAGCGGGTAGTGACTGGCAAGAGATTTTTGTGATGGAGTCGGGATCAAAAAAATTACTGAAGGATAAGATAGAATGGACCAAATTTGGAGGAGCCAGCTGGAACGGGGATGAGGGATTTTATTACAGCGGCTATGATCAGCCTGATGAAAAATCAAAACTCAGCAAGCAAAACCAGTTCCACAAAGTTTTTTATCATCAACTTGGAACAGAGCAGGCGAATGATAAATTAATTTATGAAGACAGGGAGCATCCCCTGCGCTATCACGGGGCGGGGCTTACAGAGGACGAACGTTTTCTTATCCTTGGCGTTTCAGAAGGGACAAGCGGTGGAGAGACCTGGTACTGGGATAAAAAAGATCCTGCGCAATCTGCTTTCAAACTGCTGATACCGGGATTCTCCACGGACCCGGATGTAGTGGACAATGACGGGGGTAAATTACTGGTGAAGACAAATGATAATGCGCCCAATTATAAAGTGGTGCTGATCGATCCCCAAAACCCGGCTAAAGAAAACTGGAAGACCCTTATCCCGGAAAAAGAAGAAGCACTCCAGGCAGTTTCCACGGGCGGCGGTTATCTTTTTGCCAGCTATCTCAAGGATGCTTCCACGAAAGTTTACCAGTACACCTATGCCGGTAAACTGGTCCGCGAAATAAAATTGCCCGGTATCGGTACCGCGGGAGGCTTTGGCGGTGAAAAAGAAGACAAGGAATTCTTTTATACTTTCTCCTCCTTCAGTACCCCGCCATCGATCTATCGTTATGATATCGCCAGCGGGCAATCCGTATTGTTTCGTAAAACAGAAGTTAAGATAAGGACGGAAGATTTTGAGACAAAACAAGTTTTCTTTACCAGTAAAGATGGTACGAAGGTCCCGATGTTCCTTACGTATAAAAAAGGAATCGTACTCGATGGTCAGAATCCAACCCTGATCTATGGATATGGAGGATTCAATATTCCCGTCACTCCGGGATTTAGTACGAGCAATGCATTCTTTATCGAACAGGGAGGGATCTATGCGGTTGTCAATCTCAGGGGAGGTAGTGAGTATGGTGAAAAATGGCACCAGGGAGGTATGCTGGAGAAAAAACAGAATGTGTTCGATGATTTTATCGGCGCTGCCGAATACCTCATCAAAGAAAAATATACCAATAACCAGAAGATCGCCATCCGTGGCGGAAGCAATGGCGGGTTACTTATTGGTGCTGCGATGACCCAGCGACCCGACTTGTTCAAAGTAGCGTTACCCGCCGTTGGGGTGATGGATATGTTACGGTATCATCGCTTCACTGTTGGCTGGGGTTGGGCGGTTGAATATGGTAACGCCGATTCCGCGAGCCAGTTTCCCTATTTATATAAATATTCACCCTACCACAACCTGAAGCCCGGTGTCAGCTACCCGGCCACGTTAGTCACTACCGCCGATCATGATGACAGGGTTGTACCCGCGCACTCTTTCAAGTTTGCTGCCAGGCTGCAGGAATACAATGCCGGTAATAGTCCGGTACTGATCCGTATCGACACGAACGCAGGACACGGTGCCGGAAAGCCTACCAGCAAACAGATAGATGAGGCAACTGATATCTGGAGTTTTGTAATGTATAACCTGGGTATGCCTTTTAAAGAGGTCCCGAAGAAAGGATTTTGATTTGCATCAAATAAAAATATAATAAGAAACTCCCGAACAATCGTTTGCTTGTTGTTAAATACTACAAAGCGTGATTTTTTTAGTTAAGTGTGTAATATATTTGCATACTTAAATTGTAATTAATGATGAAAAGCAACTATGCCTTAAAGTTATTCCCGGCCCTTTTTCTTTTTGCTCTCCTTTCCATGGAAACATTTGCACAGACTGCAGTTGAAACGCAGCCCGGAACGATCGATGACCTGAAAACATCTACGCTCAAAATACCGGCCCTGCAGGAAATAAGTGGTTCTCCTTTCCTGACCACTGATTATAATATGGCCACTATCCAGACCAGTACTAATAAAGTCATTACAGAAGTACCTGTAAAGTTCAATATTTACAATAATGCGATCATGGTGAAAATGGATGACGGCCAGGAACTGAAACTGGAAGATTTTAAAATGGTTTCTTACGATGAAACGAAGCCTGATGGTACTATAAAACATTATAAATTCGAACAAGGTCTTCCCGAAGTGGATAATCATAATGAAAGCTCTGTTTACCAGGTTGTTTCTGCAGGAGCCAAGGTACAGTTGCTGAAATATGTTACCCAAAAGATCGAGGACATAAATACCCCGGATAATTCCAGCCAGAAAGAACTGGTGAAATCAGAGCAACTGTATGTCTATGTTCCCGGCGGTACTATCAAGCGTATCAAAGCCAGCAAGAAGGACCTGGTTGAAGCATTGCCAACCATGTCTGCCAGGATCGATGAGATCGCCACCGCTAATAACCTGAAACTTAAAAATGAAGCTGAAATAGCTGTAGTGGTAGAAGCCCTCAATAAGCCTTAATTTATTTTCTTATAAAAGAAAGATCCTGTCCGCTTCAATACGGGCAGGATCTTTTGTTTTACAGGGTTAAATTTGGGGAATGAAGATCCTGGTCACCGGCGCCAATGGCTTCCTGGGATATTGGCTTGTTGAGCAATTATTGCGAAAGAGCCATGATGTAATTGCCACCGGCAAAGGGGAAAGCCGCCTGCCTTTTGGATCGGACCCGTATTTCACTTATGCATCCATGGACTTTACCGATCCCTTTGCCGTGCATGATGTATTCGCCAGGTTCCAGCCTGCCGTTGTTGTGCATGCAGGGGCGATGAGCAAACCGGATGATTGCGAACTACAGCAATGGAAGGCCTATATAACCAATGTAGAGGCAACGATAACGCTGTTGCTGAATGCAGAAGAAAAAAAAAGTTTTTTTATTTTTTTGTCCACGGATTTTGTTTTTGACGGTGAGCGTGGAATGTATTCCGAAGGGGACGCCCCCAACCCGGTAAATTTTTACGGGAAAACAAAAAAAGAGGCCGAAGAAGCCGTGATGGAATATGAATTCGGTTGGGCCATTGCCCGAACCGTATTGGTTTACGGCAAACTACCTGCAGGAAGAAACAACCTTCTTACGATCGTAAAAGAAAAGCTGGAGAAAGGAGAGGAGTACAGCGTGGTCGATGACCAATTACGTACACCCACTTACGTGGAAGATCTTGCCGCAGGTATTATCTCCATCATTGAGAAAAGGGCAACAGGCATTTATCATATATCGGGTGATGAACAACTGACCCCCTATGAAATGGCTTGTCGGGGGGCTGATCACCTGGGTCTTGATAAAAAGCTTATCAAAAAAGTGACAGCAGAAAGTTTTACTCAACCTGCGCGGAGACCATTAAAAACAG
>JANMKG010000274.1:0-7032 GCA_031371915.1 Chitinophagaceae bacterium
GAACTGTGACAAAGATAAAGGGCAAGAATCGGTATTTCCAAATAGTAATGTGAAAAAAGTTTACAAACAACTGTTTGGCAGTAAGCTAAAAGCTTTGCCAGGACTTATTTTTATGCTCCTAAATTTTTTTCCAGCCAGCCCTCCTGTGAACGTGCGGTTTGTTCGATCAGCACTTTCTTTTCTATTTTTTCCTGGGCGTCCCGGATGGATTTACTGATCATCCGGTGTTCGATCACTTCGTCTTCCTTCATACCCAATTGAAGCATAAGCTGGATGATCTTATCCGAACCGAAACGTTTGAATAGGGGTTCTTCAAGGGAGGAATAAACAGTAACTCTTTTCAAATTCAATTTCCGGTACAGTTCTTCTTCTTTACTTCTAACCGGGTAATGTTCTGCGAAAACAACTGATTTGCCTGCCAGTTGGCCGGTCGTTGCTTCCCTTGCGGCTAATAATGCAACAGGTGCAGCGGCCTGTGACGCAAAGAAGGTGGTAGCTGTTTCTAAACTTTCATCAAACCAAAAGATAAAAACGGTTCCTGGGTCTGTGAGAAAGGCCGCCAGTAGCGCGTTTAGGCGTGCTGTTTTGCCGATCACTATTTTATCTGTGACGATGATTCCAGGTTCTTTCCTTTTAAATAAGCCAAACATCATTCCTTTTGTATGCTAAAAATAGGAAGAGCCCCGGAATTTCCGAGGCTCTCGTTACATTAATGAACCATCCCTATTGATAAATTGATCTTTTAACGGATACTGTTTCCAGTGGATTTTAATTGGATACTGTTTCTGTAACAACTTTTGTTCCTGTATATACCCAGGCTTTGGGTGCTACTATTTTCTTTGTTTTTGTTTTACTTCCTTTCACTTTGGTCTTTGTTTCGGGGATTGTTGTTTCGGTGCCAATTGCAGGAGCTGCGAAAGCAAGAGCAGGATCAGCGTCATTGTACATTTTTCCAATAACAATGTTCAGGGTATTTGTTTCCTTATCAAAGATCAGGGTACCTTCCGCAATATCTTTTCCATCTTCTGCTTTTTGAGCAGGGATCTTATAGGTGCTGGGCGATTTTCTCAGCATCGCTTTTACTTTTCCCTGGGGCAATCCTGTTATCCATACCACGCCTTTATTTTGCTCATCCAGTGCAATTGAAACATGAGCAGCATCAGGATTGGCAGAAGATTCATACTGACCAATAGCAGGGAAAATATCATTGGTAGTAGGAGCCGGTTTAGATGCGACATACTTACCTGTGTATTTTGACATGATCGAATCAACGGTCGGATTATTCTTTGCTTCCCATGTAGATGCTTTAGCCGGTTGAGGCGGTTGGGGTTGTGTATCCTGGGCGCTGGCAGAAATGGCGAATAAAGACAAAGCCATTCCACCCATTATTACAATGGTTTTTTTCATAAATACTATTTTAATTTTGAATGATTGAATTGGTACTCGCCGCTACTCTTCAAAATACTGTGCCAGAATAAAACTTTGTGGATAACTTGGAAGAATGTTGAACAAAGGAACAAGGAATGAAGAATGACGAAATCTGCGTTTCTTATTGATTTTCTGTTACTTCATCTGTTCTGCGTTCCTTGTTCCTCTGTTCGTAATTCAATTCAGTATCTTCGCAGACTTGTATGGCAAAAAGCAGTAATAGCGGGCCGGATATGCCGGTCCAGGATAATGAATCGATCGAAGTATTTGGCGCCCGGGTGCATAATCTCAAGAATATTGACATTTCCATTCCGAAAAATAAACTGGTTGTTATTACCGGTATCAGCGGAAGCGGTAAATCCTCGCTGGCATTTGATACCATCTATTCCGAAGGACAAAGAAGGTACATGGAAACCTTTGGGGCTTATGCACGCCAGTTCATTGGCGATATGGAGCGGCCTGACGTGGACAAGATCACGGGGCTGTCGCCGGTAATTTCGATTGAGCAAAAGACCACCAATAAAAACCCACGCTCAACAGTAGGTACTGTCACCGAGATATATGATTTTCTCCGTTTGTTGTTTGCGCGGATCGGCGAAGCCTATTCGTATAACACAGGGAAGAAAATGGTGAAGTGGAGTGAAGAAGAAATTGTAGAAAATATCTTTCAAAAATATAATGGGAAGAAGATCGCATTACTCGCCCCGTTGGTAAGAGGCCGGAAAGGTCATTACCGCGAATTGTTTGAAGACGTAAGAAAGAAAGGATTTTTGAAAGTAAGGGTGGATGGAGAGGTAATGGATATTAACCCGAAGATGCAGGTGGACAGGTATGTAATCCATGATATAGAACTGGTGGTAGATCGTCTCCAGGTAACCGATGAATTAAAACCAAGACTCAGCCAGAGCGTGCAGCAGACATTGAAATTAGGAAAGGACCTGATGTTCTTATTGGTTGACCTCACCCCAAACCCCTCTCCGAAGGAGAGGGGCCTTAAAGACCCCGGAAGAAAGAAGACTTCTCAAAAAACGGAGTCAGAAGTCCTCTTCTTCGGAGAGGATTTAGGTGAGGTCAAGCAATACTCCAGGCTGCTCATGTGCGAAGACACCGGCATCTCTTACGAAGAACCTTCTCCCAACGCTTTTTCCTTTAACTCTCCTTATGGTGCGTGCCCCGTGTGTAAAGGTCTTGGAACCAAACACCATATTAATATGGAAGCCGTGATCGCTGATCCTTCCCTGAGCATCAGTGAAGGAGGGATTGCGCCACTTGGCCAGGAAAGAGATGCATGGGTCTATCGCCAGGCGCAGTAAGCGGCGAATAAAAATAAGATATCACTTACAACACCCGTTAATAAGCTAACGAAGAAGCAACTCAATATCATGCTGTATGGAAATGAAGAAGGCCAGCAGGAAGATCTTGATTTTGAAAATATGAAGTTTGATCCCCAGGCCCCTTTTGAAGGAGTTGTGAATATGCTGCAACGTTGGTTTGCCAGTCCTTACAGCGAGACCATCCGCGAATGGACCGAGGATTATATGATCATGCGGCCTTGTGATGGTTGCCATGGTGCCCGGCTGAAAAAAGAAAGTCTCTGGTTCAAAGTGAACGGGAGGAATATCGCCGACCTGAGTAATATGAACCTGGACAATTTAGCGGCCTGGTTCGATGGGATTGAACTGATGCTGGAGAATAAGCAAAGGACCATTGCAAAAGATGTATTGAAAGAAATACGGGAGCGGTTGCAATTCCTGCTGGATGTAGGACTGACCTATCTCACTTTATACCGTCCCTCCAAAACGCTGAGCGGTGGCGAATCACAAAGGATCAGGCTGGCGACACAGATCGGGTCGCAGTTACAGGGTATCACGTATATTCTTGATGAGCCATCGATCGGTCTGCACCAGCGCGACAATCACCGGTTGATCGATGCCCTGAAGAACTTGCGGGATATCGGGAACAGTGTGCTGGTGGTTGAACATGATAAGGATATCATGCTGGCGGCGGATCATTTAATCGATATCGGCCCGAAGGCAGGATTTCATGGAGGCAGGATCGTAGCAGAAGGAGCGCCGGCCGAATTACTAAAACTCGATACACTTACTTCCGGTTACCTGAACGGTCATCATAAGATCGCAGTACCAAAAGAAAGAAGAAAGGGGAATGGAAAATTTCTCGAATTAACAGGTGCAACAGGAAACAACCTGCAGAACGTGGGTGCAAAATTTCCCCTGGGCAAATTTATTTGCGTGACGGGAGTGAGTGGAAGCGGTAAATCCACTTTTATCAACGAGACGCTCTACCCGATACTTTCCAAACATGCTTATGGTTCGAAGATGACCCCGCTGGAATATAAATCAGTGAAGGGTCTTGAACATATTGATAAAGTGATCGAGATCGACCAGTCGCCGATCGGCCGGACACCCCGGAGCAACCCTGCTACCTATTGCGGTTTCTTTACAGAGATCCGGACCTTGTTTGCTTCCATACCCGAAGCAAAGATCAGGGGGTATACGGCAGGAAGATTTTCCTTTAATGTCAAAAGCGGGCGTTGCGAAGTGTGTGAAGGAGGGGGAATGAGGGTCATCGAAATGAATTTCCTCCCTGATGTATATGTCCATTGTGAAAAGTGCAATGGCAAACGCTATAACCGGGAAACACTGGAGATCCGCTACAAGGGCAAATCTATCGCGGATGTGCTGGAGATGACGGTGGAAGAAGCGGTAGAATTTTTCCAGAATGTTCCTTACCTCTACAGGAAGATCAAAGTACTGGAAGAAGTGGGACTCGGGTATATCACTTTGGGCCAATCAGCGGTAACATTGAGCGGGGGCGAGGCTCAACGGGTCAAGCTTTCTACCGAACTTTCAAAGAGGGATACCGGGAAAACATTTTACATACTCGATGAACCGACAACGGGACTTCATTTTGAAGATATCCAGCATTTACTCGACGTTCTGAATAAACTCGTTGATCGTGGCAATACCGTCCTTGTCATTGAACATAATATGGATGTGATAAAAGTGGCTGATCATATCATTGATCTCGGGCCGGAAGGCGGAGATGGAGGGGGAAGGATATTATTTGAAGGCACACCGGAAGAATTAGTAAAGAATAAGGAGAGTTATACAGCCGAATTCCTGCTGCTTGAGCTATAGAAGATTGGCATGCAGTAAAAAATTAAAACCCCTCTAACGAGGGGTTTTATATTATTGAAATAAATCCGGTTGCTTATTTTACTTTATCGTCGATGCTTTTAGGCACTTTAACAACGCCCAGGAGCAGTAATAACCCGATTGCGCTAGCAGCAAGACCGATGAAAAGCCCAAAGCCGGGAGACACTTTAATTAGACCGCCATATTTGCTACCACCCATTGTGAAAGAACGAACCAAATACATAACGGCTCCTGCGGTCATTGCACCGAAACCACCCAGCGCTATTTTTTTACCATTCTCATCAAATCCTAAAGCTTTGTTGCCCATAAAGCAGGAAGCAGCAACAGCACCAATACCGATCAATACAAGAAGACCCCAGCTATGAAACCCGTTGACTGAGCCACCGCCAAAGCCACCGGCAGAAACAGAAATCCACGGCAGCAATAATGATATAAGTGCAACCCCAGCGAGGATTAAAGAATACAATTTCGATTTGTGAAAGCCTAAATTTTCCATAATAAGTTTGGTTGTTTTGGTTTTACCTACTCGTATGGCTTTTCGGTTTACGCCCCTGTCTTTGATAGGTTCAGGTATCCCTAGAATTCTATTGACAAACTAATATAAGACAGTTTTTTAGAAACAAAACAGGGCAGGGTAGTTTTTTTTAAACTGTTTAATCACAATTGGTTGCGGAGAAATTTTTAATGATTGTTCTAAATTGGCAACAGGCGGGCAGGCAGTGGATAGTAAGGCCGTCCAGGTGGAAGTTAAGAACACGCAATCATCAATTTTAAGTTTCAATTCTCAAGGAACCCCAGAGGTGAAGGCAGGAAGTGATTGAAAAAATCTTTAAATAGGGTACCTGCATTAAAGCGGTTTTTCACCCGGATATAGGATTTAGACAATTTCCCTGCCCGTCTGTCGTAGCGTAAAGAGTTACACCGGGACAGCCCTGTGGGTTTTCTTAGTTATGACAATTAAAAGAGCTCTTGTTTTAGATCCCTTGCTTTGCCAGGGGAGGTCCCTCGCTAGCGCTCGGGATGTCCATAAGCGGTGCAGAGAGTGTTTAATAAAATTTATACATAATGAGAGAGTACCAATAGAGAACGGATTAGGTTTTATCAACCAGGGTATCAGATTTTATTAAGCTCTCTGCTGCTTACGGAACGACGTTTAGTAATTTTTATAAGGTTAGCGGATATCAAATTTACCGGTAGCTGTTTCCTCGTCACCGCAAAAAACACGGTACACGTAGGTACCCCTGGAGAGCCCGGTCATTTTATTGTGATCTTTTCCTTTCATTTTGTAATGCTGCACCAGGGTTCCTTGTACATCAAACACAAAGAAATCGATCTCCTTGCCTTCGTTGTCTTTGGCAACCACGTGCATATCCCTTTTCACGGCATCGGGATAGATCTTTACCGAATTGTTATTCCGTGAAGAAAATTCTTTGGCCGATTTGGTCTTGTTCTTTTTAGCTGGTTTTTCTTCGATCGGTGAAACGATGGTGTATCGTTTAAAGGGTTTTCCTGAAGCAAAGACCGGATGTGCCGTCAGCAGGCCGGTGCTCATGGCAATGGCCATGATCGCTTTTAAATTTGTACGGGTAGGGTGTAGTTTCATAATGGTTCGGATTTAATGAATGGAATATATTTTTGTGGGTTAGTAGAATACGGGACATTTCAATTGTTTCCTCGCCCTGGCGTTGGGTGAATCATCCCCGTTAAGCCTCCAGCCAAACCGCAACAGGCCCGAAAAAAAAGCATCATTTTCTTTGGGATCGCCACGTTGCGTATTGATATAAGGACGGCTTACAGAGGGATTATAAAGATTTTCCCTGTACATTAACTGCCTTGCCATGGTCGCCTGTTCGGGTGTGAGGTAAGTACTGAATAAAGCCGGGTTGATATACTGCGTACTCACATCATCTACATAATCAGTAAAAGTTTTTCGGTGAAGTATCTCAAAACCGATATACATATTCTCTTTGATATAATATTTTACACCGCCTCCCATCACCATTTCCGTCTGGATAAGTGAATACTCTTTACGATCCGGATATTCGGCCATGCCCTGTCCTTCCAGTCGTAGTGGTTTTAACTCAACCCATTCCTTGCTGCCATCAGGTCTTATATATTGACCTTTTGGGTTGAAATGGAAAACGCCAAACCCGGCCAGGCCATAGGGCCTGATCTTTCCCTTGAGACCATCATATTGTTCCAGGAAAACAGTAGGATAGATCTCTAATGCCGCATAGGCTTCAGCTATGTTTGATTTGAACTGGAGGTTTCTTTGTTTACGGAATCGCTCATGTCCTCCTTTATTATCTGTAAGACTATCGTTTCCCTGGAGCACGCCCATATTGGCCGCAACACGTAAGCCCATCCATTCCGCAGGATAATAATTTACATAGATGCCTTTCATGAGGTGGGTCACCGGAAGGTCAAG
>JANMKG010000283.1:0-5721 GCA_031371915.1 Chitinophagaceae bacterium
AATCGTAAACAAACCCGTAAACGAATTAACGGGAGTTGACGGGAATTAAAATAGTATTTAAACGCAAAAAACCTTACCAGTCAAAGACTTCGTAAGGTTTTCTGTTTTTTTAATTCCCGTTGTGGGAGCCGCTTTGTAGTCTCGACAGGAATCGAACCTGTATCAAAAGTTTAGGAAACTTCTATTCTATCCATTGAACTACGAGACCAGTTGCCTTTAAGAGTGGCGGGCGGCAAAAATAGCTAATCCCTGTTTAAAAACCCGTGTAAAAGCAAAGGGTTTTGCTTTGCCATTCCCCAACCGTCCCAGGTATTTCCCAGGTTGATTTTCAAGCCCCGTTAAGCAGCTGATTCTCACTTTCCTGTTCATGGCACTCCTTTTGTTTTTTGGTAGGAAAAAGAACTCATGAAAAATTGGATATTGATTAGCGCTCTTGTAGTTGTTGTAGCCGGTTCCGGCTGTCATAGCAAGAAAAAAGCAAGGGCCGACGAAACAAATGTGATCACCGAAAGCCAGGTTCCTCTTTCAGTAAGAACAGCTTTTGCTGCGAAATATCCCGGCGCAACTGAAATTATCTGGGAAGATGCCACGGAAAGAAATTTTCCCACGAAAAAAGCAAAATTCAAAAAAGACGGAAAATACTGGAAGGCAGAATTCAAACCCGATGGCAGCTTTGTAAAAGAAAAAGAGGATGATTGATCCTAACCCGGTCAATCTCTTAAACATTCTAAAAATTTACACACATCAATGCTATTTTCATTTAGAAGGGCGGATAACTGCGTGATCCACTACCATGAGTAACAAGCTCCCAGTACCCAATAACCAGCAACTAATTGTCACCCTGAGCAAAGCGAAGGGCAGCCACCAGCACCCAGAAACCAGTACCCAGTAACCAGTATCCTCTTATCTTTGCAGCCTTCAATAAATAAAGATGAAATTCTACAATCTCCTTATAAAATACCGCCTGTGGATAGGTATTATCCTCGTTGCGCTCGGTGTTTATGTGAATTATAGCGGCAGTTTCTGGCCGGCCTTCCCCTTATACCTGGTCGGGGTGATCCTGGTATTCGGCCATTTCTTTTTTGGACCGCTGCGCCTGATCCAGGAATACATGGAAAGCGGGGATATGGACGGTGCAGAGAAAGTACTGGCTTCGATCCAATTCCCCAACCTGTTATACAAACCGATCCGTTCCGTGTTCTATACACTGAAAGGAAATATCGCGATGATGAAACAGGATTTCGACGGCGCTGAAAAAATGATGAAGAAAGGACTGGACCTGGGTATGCCGATGAAAGAAGCCGAAGGCGCCAGTCTATTACAAATGGGAATGTTGTCCATGCAAAAGAACGATCTGAAACAGGCAGAAAGTTATATCCGTTCCGCCCTGCGCAAAGGATTACCCGATAAAGAAAATGAATCCGCTGCCTATTTACAGCTATGCAGCATCATGATGAATAAAAGAGAATTCCGTGCCGCCAAGGATTTTTTCCGCAAAGCAAAAGCGCTGAAACCAACTACGCCACAGATCGTGGACCAGATCAAACAGATCGAGAAATATATTTCGAGGATGCCAGGGTGAGAGAATCGTGAGCCAAGAGCCGTGAGTCGTGAGTCGTGAGACGGGAGCCAAGAGCCCATAGCCGGTCGTTTAAAGACCCGAGACCCAAGCTTCTTACGGAGCCTTCGTCACTTTCTTATTTCTTATTCCACATTTCTTATTTCTTATTCTTGTATGTTGAACCCCTAGGGGGTTCTTATATCCCAAAATTCATTTTTCTACCGACATTTTGCCCTTACAGGGCAACCCGTTCCAAATCATCAGCCTGATCAACTTTCTCATTCCTTATTCCTCATTTCTTATTTCTTATTTTCTAATACAGAATATCAAATCATTTCAATCGTAGGCTCCTGCCCACCCGGCCATTTACCAAATAATTCTTCCACTTTCTTGAAACGATAATTGAAAATGCTTTTCAACTGTCTTTTCACGAATAAATAATTCGCCAGCCCTCCAGTAAGCCACAAAGGGATCCTGTAATGAACGATGTCCCGCATTTCCACGCCACCTTCCAATGGACTGAAATGATGCTGGTGATGCCACATCCGGTAAGGACCGAAACGCTGTTCATCAATAAAATAATCCTGGTCCTTGATCCCCGTGATCTCTGTCATCCAGTATACCGGTACCCCAAGCAGTGGTTTTAACCGGTACTCAATAATCTGCCCGGCATACATATTATCGCCATGATGCCTTGAAACGACTTTGAATCCCATCCCCGGCGGGGTGATCTTCTGGAGGTTGGCCGGGTTGGAAAAAAAGGCCCAGGCCTTTTCCAGGGAGATCGGTATTTTCTGTACTGCTTTAATAGAATGAGCCGCCATGACAATTATGTTTTAAATTCGTCTGAACAACCTTTTTCCATACAAAAAGTTCGCCGTCGATGTCATTTAATAAAGAAAAATTAGAAAAAAAGTTCCGGGAAGAATATGAACGGCTGAATGAAAAACAACAGTTGGCGGTAAATAGCATCGAAGGTCCCGTGATGGTGATCGCAGGCCCGGGTACGGGCAAAACACAGATCCTGGCCAGCCGTATCGGCAAGATCTTACTCGAAGGGGTGGCCGATGCACAGAATATTCTTTGTCTTACCTATACCGATGCTGGCGTAGTGGCAATGCGGAAAAGGTTACTGCAATTCATTGGCCCCGATGCGTACAAAGTAAATATCTATACGTTCCATGCTTTCTGCAACGACGTGATACAGGAGAACTTGTCCCTGTTTGAAAAAACAGCCCTGGACCCGGTCTCCGATCTGGAAAAGATCCAATTTTATAAAGAACTGATCGACTCTTTTCCAAAGAACCATGCACTGAAAAGATACCGGGGCGAAGTGTATTTCGAGAACAATACCCTGCAATCCCTGTTCAGCACCATGAAACGGGAAGGATGGACACCTGCTTTCATCGAAGAAAAAATTACGGAGTATGTAACTGATCTTCCCACCCGGGATGAATTCATCTATAAAAGAAAATACAAAGAGTTCAATGCGGGAGACCTGAAGAAAGATAAACTACAGGAAGAACAGGAAAGAATGGAAAAGTTACGGGCGGCCGTGAACGAGTTCGACCGTTTCCAGCTACTGATGCGGAAAAAGAACCGATATGATTTTGATGATATGATCAACTGGGTGATCAAAGCCTTTGAAGAGAACAAAAACCTGCTGGCCAATTACCAGGAACGTTTCCAGTATATACTGGTGGATGAATACCAGGACAGCAGCGGAACCCAGAACCGGCTGGTGGAATTGCTTATCAGTTACTGGGACAAGCCCAATGTATTCGTGGTGGGTGATGATGACCAGAGCATCTACCGCTTCCAGGGAGCGAACGTGGAAAACATGATGGATTTTGCCGGTAATTATAAAGAAGATTTGCTGACCGTAGTATTGACCCATAATTACCGTTCCACGCAGCCGATCCTTGATATTTCAAAAACACTCATCAATCGTAACGAAGAGCGCCTGGTAAAAAAGATCGCAGGGCTAAGCAAAGAACTGCTTTCCAGCAGGAAAGAATTAATGGAGCTTAAACATCCCCCGCATCTTCGTGAGTATGAAACACAGCGCCAGGAAATGATCGGTATTGCCAAACAGGTGCAGGACCTGGTAGGGCAAGGAATCGCTCCCGGCCGCATCGGTATCATTTATAAAGAAAATAAATACGGTGAAGAACTGGCGCAGTATTTCAAGTTGCTGAACATTCCTGTCTATAGCAAGCGACACCTGAATATTCTTGAATTGCCGCTGGCACAAAAGATCATTCTCCTGCTGAAATACCTGGCGACAGAACATGATATCGCTTACAGCGGTGATGAGATGCTGTTCGAACTTTTGCATTTCGACTGGTTCGGTATACCGGCCATCGAGATCGCCAAACTAAGCATGGAAGCCGCCGACAGGAGATACACCGATAATAAGATCTCGATCCGGCAATTACTGGTGGAAAAAAGAAATGCGCCCCCCAAAGATCTTTTCAGTAGTGGTTTACAACCGGGGTTAAGTAAAGCTTCCATGATCATTGAAGATCTTTTGGGAGATGTTCCCAATATCACGTTGCAGAATTTATTTGAAAATATCATCCGCAAGACCGGTGTACTGAACCATATCATGCAAAGCCCCGACAAACACTGGCATCTGCAGGTGCTGACCGGTTTATTTGATTTTGTAAAAGACGAAACACACCGTAATCCTTTCCTGGACCTGGAAGGATTTGTCAAACTGGTAGAGCTGATGGAGAAAGAAGATATTGTTTTGCCTCTTGTACAGGTAAGCGGAAGCGACCGGGGTATTAACCTCATGACTGTACATGGTTCAAAGGGTTTGGAATTTGAATATGTACTGCTGGCGGGTTGCAACTCTTCTTTCTGGGAGAAGAAAAGAAAACCGGGAGGTGGCTATAAACTTCCTGACACGATGTTCTCTTCGCAACCCTCTTCGAACGAGCAGGAAGAACTACGCCGCTTATTTTACGTGGCGTTGACCAGGGCCGAACAGCATTTATATATCTCCTACAGTAAATTCAAAAACGACGGGAAAGAACTGGAACCTTCCATGTTCATCGCGGAGATACAGGATGAACACCCGATACCGGCTGAAAAAATGATCATTGATAACGAAGTATTGTCCGACTTTGCGATCCTTGATTTTACAGCCGCCATGGCGCCGGAGATCGAAAAGATCGAAGAAGAATTCATCGGCCGGGTGCTGGATAAATTCGTGATGAACGTGACCGCCCTGAACAATTACCTGAAATGCCCGCTTGAATTTTATTTCAAGAATCTTATCCGCATCCCCTCTCCTAAAAATGAAGCAACCGAATTCGGATCAGCTGTTCATTACGCTCTGGAGAAACTGTTCCGGAAGATGCAGGATCAGGATAAATTCCCTTCTCATAAGGAATTCATCGCGGACTTTGAGTGGTATATGCACCGGCACCGGGAAAGTTTTACTAAAGAACAATTTGCAAGACGACTCGAATACGGGCAGGAAGTACTGGCCAATTATTATGACAAATACATCCACCATTTTAACAGGATCGTTGCCATTGAAAGGAGTATCAGGCAGGTGGTCCTGAAAGGAGTTCCTTTAAAAGGAAAACTTGATAAACTGGAATTTGACGGAAAGTCGGTGAACGTAGTGGATTATAAAACAGGTGATCCCGATAAAGCCATTCCTAAAACAAAAGGTCCTTCGGAAAAAGATCCCAACGGCGGTGATTACTGGCGGCAGGCTGTATTTTATAAGATCCTTGTTGATAATTACGAACAGAAAGACTGGAAAGTGATCAGTACTGAGTTTGATTTTATTGAACCGGACAAGAAGAAGAATTACCGCAAAGAGAAGATCCTTATCAATGACGCGGATATAACCACCGTAACCCAGCAAATAATAACTACCTGGGAAAAGATACAGAACAGGGACTTCTATACCGGTTGTGGCAAGGAAGACTGCCACTGGTGCAATTTTGTTAAAACCAATAACCTGGCCGTCGCATTACACGATCCTGAACAGGTTGATGAGGAAGAGGGATGATTAACATCATTTTTAAGGATTATACCAGCACCCGTTACAAGCGATAGCCGGAAACGGGTTAAGTTTGCCAACAGAGAAAACCGTTGCATGAAAAGAATTTTCCTTTTTTCCTTTTTAATCTTCATCA
>JANMKG010000297.1:0-9469 GCA_031371915.1 Chitinophagaceae bacterium
GAGGAAATAAGCAGGAAGATATGTTTCATACAGGAAATTTCTACTGGTGAACAAATTTGACGATTCTTCTTCACAATCGTTGCAGAACGGGTAAAATAATTGCCGCGTCTTCTTCTTCACCCGCTCTCAAATTGACACGAACTTCCTACTTTTAGTCAACTTTTAATTCAAAATAAACTGTTATGCCAATACGAATGACAGATGACCCCGTAGATCCCAACCAACCTGAAGATGAGGGTGGTGGTGGAAATTCCAATTTACCTGGCGGCGGCGGCGGAGGGGGCGGTTTATTATCGCTCTTACCTATGCTGATGGGGCTTTTTAAAGGAAAGGGTATCTTTCTTTTGCTGATCCTGGCGGCCGGCGCCTTTTTTCTTTTCCGTGGAGGCGGTTGTAATCCATCCGAAGTGATCAAAAAATTCTCGCAGAGCGGGTATAATTTCGACCCGGCTGAATTCAATAAGGCTTCTGTATATGAAGGACTCGAAGACGATGCCGGCAAGAATCCATTACCAGAAGCGGTTTCATTGCTCCGTTTTGCACCAGACAGAAGCAACCAGGGACAACAGGGTAGTTGTGTGGCCTGGAGTTGTGCCTATGCATCTCAGACCATTTTAACAGCCGCCGCAACCGGGGCCGATCCAAACCAGATACGTTTTAGTCCCTCTTATTTATACAACCAGATCCGTCTTGAAGGTTGTGAAGGCTCCTTTATTGAAAAGGCGATGGAGGCGATGCAAAAAAATGGAGGCGTTCCCCTGAGTCAATATCCCTACAATGACCAGGATTGTGAAAGAACACCGTCCTCTTCCGATGTACAGGCTGGCCGCCAAAATGTGATCCATGGATTTACACGACTTACCGACGGAGATAATGTGAATGAAATAAATGTGCGGGCTATCAAAGAACACCTCGCCAAAAATGCGCCGGTTGCGATTGGGATGCTGGTGGGTCAGAGTTTTATGCAGGATATGATGGGACAGGAGCTCTGGGCACCACAGGGTATGGATCAATCGCAAATGGGTATGGGTGGTCATGCGATGAGTGTTATTGGTTATGATGACCGGAAATTCGGAGGTGCTTTCCAGCTCATGAACAGCTGGGGACCTGAATGGGGTAAGAATGGTATCGCCTGGGTACGGTATGGGGATTTTAAAACCTATGCCAGGGAAGCTTATGGGATCGACCCTTTGCCAAAAAGAACAGAAGTCGCGAATATTCCGCTCGAATGCACGATCGGTCTTGTGAATAATAATGGCGGCAAAAATATTCCTTTAAAATCAGGCGGGGGCAACCTGTTCCAGACCCAAACAGCAATCACCCCGGGAACCCGTTTCAAAATGTCTATTGAAAATGCCACGGAATGTTATATCTATGTTTTTGGCATGGAGACAAATGGCAGCAGCTATGTTCTGTTCCCTTATCTCAAACCCGGGGAAACGGTTTCCAAACATTCCCCTTATTGTGGTATCACGGGTTATCGCCTGTTTCCGAAAGCTCAGTCCATGGAAGCGGATAGTATTGGCAACCGGGATTTTATCGCGATCGTGGTCAGTAAGGAAGAACTGGACTATAACCAGTTGAACACCGCTATCAGCCAGTCCAGTGGGGCGGATTACCTGGCCAAAGTGAATGCGGCCCTGCAGAGCGTGCTGATCCGTTCGACCCGCTTCACTACTACCAATAACGGGAGTATTTATTTTAAAGTGGATGCCAACAGCAATAAAGCAGTAGCTTGTGTAGTAGCCATTGACAAACAAAAGTAACACTGTATGAAAAGGATCCTTTTAACCATCCTGGTTGTTGTTGCCGGTATAGCTGTATACCCGCAGGATATGACAAAATTCAAGCTGTATAACCCGGAAGAAAATGCCAAAGACGGAATTGAATCAGCCGTGAAGCAGGCAAAAAATTCGGGGAAGCATGTACTGGTACAAATAGGAGGTAACTGGTGCATATGGTGTGCACGTTTCAATGAATTTGTAACAGGCGACAAATCATTGGATTCACTGGTCAATAATAACTATATCGTTTATCATCTTAACTACAGTAAAGAGAATAAGAACAGTGACCTGCTAAAGAAGTATCATTTTCCCCAGCGGTTTGGGTTCCCGGTCTTTTTGATCCTGGATGAAAAAGGGGATCTGCTTCACACACAGACCTCCTGGTACCTCGAATCGGGCAAAAGCTACGATAAAGAAAAGGTCACGGCTTTTTTCAACGACTGGAGTAAGAAAGCTTTCGATCCCGCACAATACAAAGAAGATTAAATGAATTCCCGCACAGCAGCTTTTATCACGCAAATGAAACATCCTCTTAAATTCAGGATGTTCCTGTTTGCCAAACTTCCGGCAGCCTTTTTTGCCGGGGTCAGGATAAGGGAGATCGATGAAAATAAATGCGTCGTATCGGTTCCTTATAAGTGGCTTTCCCAAAATCCTTTTCGTTCCACATATTTCGCGTGTTTGAGTATGGCAGCGGAAATGAGCACGGGCTCACTGGCCATGGCTCATTTATATAAGATTGACCCGCCGGTTTCCATGCTGGTGGTAAAAGTGGAATCGTCTTATTTCAAAAAAGCAACGGGACGGAGCTATTTCACTTGCGAAGATGGCCCCCTTTTTGTGAAAGCTATAGAAGAAACCATCGCGACAGGGGAGGCCCGGTCGGTTGTGGCCCGTTCTGTGGGGAAGAATAATGACGGAGAAGTCATAGCAGATTTTTTTATTACCTGGTCATTTAAAGTAAAATCAAAAAAATGAAGATCGCCTTTCATGGTGCGGCAAGAACCGTTACGGGATCCAAGCACTTATTGACACTGAAAAATGGGAAAAAAGTATTGTTGGACTGTGGAATGTTCCAGGGAATGGGACCCGAAACAGATACCCTCAACAGGAACTTTGGGTTTGAACCTGCTGAAGTGGATGTCATGATCCTTTCGCATGCCCATATCGATCACTGTGGGCTTATACCGCGGCTCGTGGCTGGCGGGTACACGGGTAAAATTTTTTGCACCCCGGCAACCAAGGACCTTACCATCGTATTACTCGAGGATTCTGCCGAGATACAGCAAGACGACGTAAAATACCAGAATAAACGAAGGGCCGCGCAGGGATTGCCTTATTTGCAACCTCTTTATACAAAGGAGGATGCTAAAAAAACAACAGAACATTTTGTAGAACAGAATTATGGCCAGTGGTTCGATGTGATCGATGGGGTGCAAGCCATGTATACCGACGCCGGTCATATTATCGGGAGCGCCTGTGTGCACGTAAAAATAAATGAAGATGGTAAAGAAACGAGACTCACTTTTAGTGGTGATGTTGGCCGTTACAGGGATGCGATATTGAAATCACCCGAAACATTCCCGCAGGCGGATTATATCCTGCTTGAATCAACCTATGGTAATAGTCTTCATGACAATAATGTCACAACACCGGACATGCTCCTGCGCTGGATAGAAAAAGCCTGTTTGCAGAAAAAGGGAAAACTCATCATGCCCGCTTTTAGCGTGGGCCGCACCCAGGAGTTATTATATTTCCTGAACCAGCTGGAGATCGAGGGTCGTCTGCCGGACCTGGATTATTATGTCGACAGTCCGCTGAGTGTTAAGGCCACCATGATCGTAAAGAACTACCCGCAGTATTTCAACAAGACCATCCAGAAAATAATGCAATCGGATAACGATCCTTTTGCGTTTAAAGGATTGCGTTATATACAGACCGTTGACCAGTCCAAGCAACTGAATTTCCAGAACGGCCCGATGGTGATCATATCGGCCAGCGGGATGGCAGATGGGGGCCGCGTAAAACATCATATCAGTAATAATATTGAGAACAGCCGCAATACAATCTTGTTTACCGGTTATTGTGAACCTCACTCGCTTGGAGGCAGACTGGTGGCGGGCGAAAAAGAGGTCGGCATTTTTGGTGTAAAACATGAGGTACATGCAGAGATCGGTGCGATACGTAGTATGAGTGCCCATGGAGATTATGAAGACCTCAGCCAGTGGTTGGCCTGCCAGGACCAGCGCCAGGTAAAACGACTCTTCCTGGTACATGGAGAATACGAGGTGCAACAGGATTTTCAACAACGGCTTGTTAAAAAAGGATTTGTTGACGTAGAGATCCCCGAACGACACTATGAAACAGGGCTATCCTGACTAGCTCCCGGTGGATCGTATAGTTTTCACATCTTCTTAATAAACTATGCACAGTTTTTGCCGTTTATAGATTGATTTTTAATTCATCTATAAAAAAGGAGAACACATGAAGAAAAGTTTGAAACTGTGGAGTGGATATGTAGGTTTCGTCTTCCTGCTGGCAAGTTGTGGTACCACAGCGCATATTGAAAAAGACGATAATGCAGATTTCAGCCATTACAAGTCTTTCGCCTGGATCGATAAGGATGGTGAAGGAAGACAGGATCAGAATAAGAGCAATGATCTTACCGAACAACGGATAAGAGCCGCGGTAAATACAGAGCTGGAAAAAGCAGGTTGGAGAGAATCAAAGAACCGCCCGGATGTATTACTCAGCTATGATGTGCTGGTGGAAAGAACGACCAAGGAAAATTCCAGTCCCGTTTATTCAAGGCCTTATTCAAGGATGGTCTACAATCCTTACACACGCCGTTACTCTACCATTTACTATCCTTCTGAACTGGTAGGATACGAGAGGGATGAGCGGCCAATCAAAGAAGGAACAGTAACGATCTCGATGATCGATTCCCGCACAGATAAGACCGTATGGCAGGGCTGGACAACCGACGAAGTGAACAGCAAGAACCTGACTACCCGGGAGATCCAGAATAGTGTAAAATCGATCTTTAAGAAATTCGATGTCGCGAAGAACTAATTATTGAACAAGGACGGTTCCGGACACAACCCCTGCCAGCTGGCAGGGGTTTTTTATTTACCTGCCGTAGCCGTCATTGCGAGAGAAGCGAAGCAAAGCGGAGGCGGGTATATACTCCAAAAAGGTGCATTTCAACACAGGGATACAGAGGTGCTGAGTTACACAGAGTAGTTTTAACCTGATCTCTGTGTTACTCTGTTCCTTGGTGTCTCTGTGTTGCATACAGGGAAGTGAATTTACCAGATATCCCAGTCGACAGCAATCGTTTCATTTCTCGAGGTTGGTTTTTGGAGGCCTTTCGTTAATTCCTCCACTCTTTCACCGACTATCTTTTTAAGCTGGCTGATTTTAAGAGTGGGGTATTTATTCATGGCTTCTAAAATGGCATAAGTAAATACACCGTTCTTCAAATCATTTCTTTCGAGCGCAAACTGCGTTCCTGCGGCAGCCGAGATAATAGTGGCGCCGGTACTTTTGCCCACATTCACAAAAAGGCTTTGCATCAGCTCAAAACTGTTTTTTAATCCAAGACGACCTTCTTGTTTATAAGCTACCGGCTTCAATCCTTTTATTAATGAATCGGAACTGGCATTAAGGGTAACCAGGTCTTCTTTATCCACTTCACCGCTATGACACGCATCTATAAGCATCAGTTTTTTACGAGCCGGGATGCTGTCCAGTAAATTTTCCAGGTCATCATACGGTAAACCATTTTGTTCCGGTTTTTCAAAATTAACAGCGTAAGTAGATAAATAATAGTCGTAATCCCGGGTCAGCATTCCATGACCGGAATAAGCGATGATCACTTTATCATTTTCGGTAGTGCTCTTTAATTTTTGTTTTATCGCTTTTACATTGCTCACCGTAACATTTTCATTGAATAAAGTATCAATGATTATGTCATTGCCGTACTTTTCTTTTAATTTGATGGATAGGTCACGAATATCTTTGGTGCTGTATTGGAGATTATATTTAGTATCTGCAAAGCGGTCAATGCCGATACCGACAAACCGGATCATTTCTTTTTGTTTTACTAATGGGGTGTAGTTTACAATCAACGGCATCCGGTAACTTTCGGTGCCGTTTACATTGCTGATGGAAGTTTCGATACGGTTTTCTCCCTGGGAAAGTTTTATGGTGATATTAGTATCGAATTGATTGCTGTTTCTCTTCCGGATATTGATACCCCGCTGGCCATAGATGGGAACTTCATTTACCCACACATTATAACGGTCAAGTTTGTAAATGCTGTCATTCCCTTTGATATGCAAGGTTAACGTCCCGTTTATTTGTTCGTATTTAATAGCATCCCTGTTGGTAAAATCTGCTTCAGGCACACTATAGCCATCACGGAAAGCCGTTGTATCAATCCCGAGTTTTTTTATCCTTTTGTAATAGGCTTTCCGGTAGGACTGAATCAATCCTGTATCAGTGCTCCCAATTGATTCTAACACTTTATCGGGCCGGTTGTATTTTACATCCAGCTGTTCAAAAGTGATCAATTTTAGATCCTTGGTCACATAATGCAGGAGTTTCGCCGCATTAGGAGTCGTAAGATAATAGCCCGAAGGAACCTGGAGAAAAGTTTCCGAATTATCAATGGCAAAAAAAGTATACAACAGCTTGCCTGTAGCAGCATCCCAGATCTTTACTGTTTGATCATAGGAGGAGGTAATGACCCGTTTGCCATCAGGAGAGAATTCAGCACTACATACATTGGAGTTATGACCTGTAAGGTCAGCAAGAAGTTTTCCATTTTGACTATCCCACACTTTTGCCGTGCGGTCCCAGGAGCTTGTTACAAATTTAGTTCCATCAGGGGAGAAGTTCGCATCACTGACATAATCAAGATGGGTAACTTCCACCAGGACCTTTTTGCTGGTTACGTCAAATATTTTCGCCGTAAAATCTTTTGATGCAGATAATATTTTTGTTCCGTCGGGTGAAAAACATACACTGTGAACAGGCTTAAAATGGCCTGGAAAATAACTGATCATTGCCCCGTTCTCCGCATCCCATACAGGTACAAAGGGCGACTTGGATGCTGTAACGACAAAGTCACCATAGGGAGAAAAATTAGCGTTGTATACTTCTTCCTGTCCCCCGTTAAGCAGATCAGTTGATGATAGTGACAATATATCGGGGTCTTCAATGGTTGCCAGTTCTTCGCCATCAATGGAGTCCCAGATCTTAGCAGTCCCGTCAAAGGATGCCGTTACAACCTTACTGCCGTCCCTGGAAAAATTTGCATTATTCAGCGCGGAAGAATGGCCTTTCAATTCCACCAGCAGCTCCCCATTGCTAACGTCCCAAATTTTTGCAGTACTGTCCCAGGATGCCGTCACAATAGCTTTTCCATTACGGGAATAATGAGCACTATAGACTGGTTTAGTATGTCCTTTCAGGGTATGAATGATGTCTCCCCGGGTAGCATCCCAAATTAATACGTCGTGGTATGCAGATGCAGTTACGATCTTTTTACCATCCGGGGAATATTCTGCACCATAAATTTCAACCGTATGACCAATAAGATCGGTGATCAGTTTTCCTTTTATGTCCCAAATTTTTGCAGTTCCATCTGTGGATGTTGTGGCGATCTTCTTGTCATCCGGTGAAAAATTTGAGGAAAGAACGTCACTTTTATGGCCCGAAAGTGTTACCAGCAACGTTCCATCATCCGCATTCCATATTTTAGTTGTATTATCCGCTGACGTAGTGGCAACTTTTTTGCTGTTGTGCGAAAAGAACGCACTATAAATACCCTGCGTATGTCCTTTTAGTTCCAACAGGAAAGCCCCGGTATGACCATCCCAGATCATGGCAATATTTTCCCCGGATACGGTGACGATCTTTTTTCCGTCGGGAGAAAAGAAGGCACTGGAAAGCCCGATGGTATGCCTGTTCATATTAGCGATCAGGGAGCCATCCAGGGCATTCCATAATTTGGCGGTTCCGTCCCGGGAAGCAGATACTATTCTTTTATCGTCAGGAGAAAAAACAGCTGTATAGACTTTGTTTGTATGTCCCTTCATCTGAACAAGCAAGGCGCCGGTTTTTACATCCCAGACTTTGACAGCACTGTCAAGAGATGCGGTCACGAATTTTTTATTATCATGGGAAAAAAATGCGTTGACGACCATTCTTCCTATATCTCCAACAACTACTGTCTGGAGAGGAGAACCGGTATTGGCATCCCATAATCTTGCGGTACCATCATAGGAAGCTGTTGCGATCATTTTACCATTTGGAGAGAAGACAGCGCTATACACGTAATATGTATGCCCCTCTAAGATCTTAATTTGTTTACCGGTCATGGCATCCCATATGATGGCAGTGTTATCCCTGGAAGCGGTCACTATTTTTTTACCGTCTGGAGAAAAGTTAGCAGAATAAACCACGTTTTTATGTCCTTTCAGATCGGCAAGCAAGGCGCCGCTTTGGGCATCCCAAAGTTTAGCTGTAATGTCCATGGAGGCGGTCACCACTTTTTTACCGTCAGGAGAAAAATTACAGCTAATGACCTGGTTCGTATGCCCGACAGGCATTACCAGTTTTGGCGGCTGTGCCCTAAGAGTCAAACTGGTCGAACAAAAAAATATCAGGAATATTTTCAACATGGAGTAATATAGTCTATTTAACCATCCCCGCGGCTTTATCAGCTATCGTCGCTGCCAGCTCTCCCAGCTTATCCTTTGTACCACTTACTTCAAATTTCATCTTGATCATTTTATTCTGTTTGATGTTCACTGTTACCGTGATGGCATCTCCTTTTATTGTATAACGACCGGTCAGGGAATAGGCATCCGGGGAATTCGTGGCTGTTACATATACGATCCTGCTGTCCGTTCCTCTCGAAGCGATATCATTTAACTGCAGGTTGATCGTTTTGCTTAATTCCAGGTCATCGTCCGCGATGCTTTCATCGCTGTTCTGGAAATTACTGGCAGCAAACAGGGGCTTTTCAGCTGGGAGCACTATTTTTGAAATAACCTCCTGGTCTACCAGCCCGATATTGAAATTGGTATTGGTAACGATCTGCGGCTCCTGCCGGGCTCCGTTTTCCTTGGATATTTCACTGACGGTTTTCTCCGCGGCATTGAACCAGTTGCTGACATTCAGGTATTTCCCGTCTTCTAAAATATCCGGTTGCTGTTTGATGGCCTTCAACAGGGAATAGGTGAGTAGTCCCTGTGAATACCTTCCCATTTCATATGCGCTCTGGTTGCTGGCAGAAGCGGAAAGGATGAACAGCCCGGCTTTCTCATTCAGTTTATCAATGGCTTTTATTTGTTGTGCTTTGTCATCATTTCGAACGACCAGTTCTTTACCCGCGATATCATTGATAGCCTGGCCGCTGTTACAGGCATCAAAAATTAAAATGCGTTTCTGCGCTTTGATGTTTTGCGGTTTCATCCACTCTACCAGTTCAGTCGTACTGATTCCCACATCTTTTACAGCATCAGTAGTGGACAGCGTGGACGCGTCAGCGGTTAAAAAATAGAATTTATGGGAAGTAGCTAGTGGGCAATGCCTCAAAATTCTGGAGGGGCATAGTAATTGGGTGTGGGTGGTGGGCTTCACTCCAGATGGGCAGTATTTGGTTAGTAGTGGGT
>JANMKG010000344.1:0-8554 GCA_031371915.1 Chitinophagaceae bacterium
CCTTCCATGATACGACCTGTTTGCTCATCTACGATCTTGATGGCCCCATCAATGATAACATACTCGACATCCTTATCAAACAAGGCATAGGCTTTCAGTAATTGCTGTACCGTATGTATACGATCTGCCTTTTGCGTATAATCATTCAGTATGGATTCTTTTTGCTGTAATTTTTCTTCCGGAGCGAGGCTGCTCTTTTCCACTTCAGCCAGTTTCACGCCGATATCCGGAAGTACAAAGAAATCAGGATCTTCTCCACCTTTGGTGATGGTCGTTAATCCCTTATCCGTTAACTCCACAGAATTATTCTTTTCGTCGATATGGAAGAGGAGGTCCTCATCCACGATATGCATATTCCGCAGTTGATCCTGCAGATAATAATTCTCCGTCTTCTGCATTTTTACTTTGATCCCCGGCTCACTTAGGAATTTAATGACAGGACCATATTTGGGTAACCCCCTATTGGCCCTGAACAGGTACAGACCGCCTCCTTTTGGATCATCATCACCTTCGGCAAATCTTTTCTTGGCCTCATTCAAACAGTTACGAACGATCCTTTCCTGTTCCTGTACCAATTGAAGTATCCTGGGCTTGAGAATATGGTATTGCTGGTCATCGCCTTTGGGTACCGGGCCCGAAATGATCAATGGCGTTCTCGCATCATCGATCAAGACGGAATCCACTTCATCCACCATGGCATAATGGTGTTTGCGCTGCACCATTTCATCAGGTGTGTGTACCATGTTGTCACGGAGATAGTCAAAACCAAATTCATTGTTGGTACCATACGTAATATCGGCCAGGTACGCTTTTCTTCTTTCTTCCGTATTAGGCTGGTGTTTATCAATGCAATCAACTGTAAGACCCAGCCATTCAAATAGGGTTCCGTTCCATTCCTGGTCACGACGGGCGAGGTAATCATTCACTGTTACGATATGAACACCCTCACCAGGTAATGCGTTTAAGTATGCAGGCAGCGTTGATACCAGGGTTTTACCCTCACCAGTTGCCATCTCTGAAATCTTTCCCTGGTGTAATACGATACCACCAAGTAACTGTACATCATAGTGCACCATGTTCCAGGTTACTTCACCGCCAGCAGCTGTCCAGGTGTTCTTAAATACGGAGGATTCCCCGTCAATCGTGATATAATTCTTTTTTACACTAAGGTCCTTATCCAGTTGGGTAGCCGTAGCAATGATCTCGGGGTTCTCTTTAAAACGGCGGGCCGTTTCTTTTACCACCGCGAAAGCTTCTGGTAATATTTCTTCCAGTGCTTCTTCGATTTTTTTATCCCTGTCTTTTTTTAGTTTGTCCACTTCCTGGTACAGGGCATCTTTTCCCATCAGGTCATTGAAAGCGAGTTCTTCGGCAGCAGTATTCTTCCCCGCTATTTCAGCATCTATTTCAGCAAGATGCTCTTTGATACGGCGACGAAACTCCTGTGTTTTATTGCGGAGCTCATCATTATTTAATGACTGGTAAGAAGCAAAGAAATGGTTGATCTTACCAACATAGGGTTCGATCTTTTTTACGTCCTTTTCCGATTTGCTGCCGCCAAAAATTTTTGAAATAAAACCAAGCATGGTCAGGGAGATTTGTTAAGGAATATCTGTTCGGTTGTCAAAAAGGGTGCTACACTAATTGCTGAGCCATTTTGACAGCATTGACCCTGTAAACAGGGGGTGGCAAAGATAAGCCATAGTTTGCAGTTCAGGAGACGGCTTTTAACGGATTTCTGCCCTGGAGTAATGATAGTCAATGTATTTTTGCATTTTCCTGCAACAGGATCATTTTATTATCAAACCTTTTTAATGAACAGGTTTTTTATCCCCGGCTCTCTTTTTTTACTCTTTTTTTCTTTTTCATGTAACAACAAGAGGGAACCGGAAAATACCAGTGATATAGACCCGGCAGGGATCTATTTTGATTACCAGGTGAGGGGCGAAGAGGGTAATGAACTTGTTACTGTGCTATTACAATTCAGGGTGGAAGATTCTTATGGCGGTACCCTTGCACTTGATCCGCCAAGCCAGGTAGAACTGGATGGGAAAACGTTAGTGGCGGGCAGCAGCAGGATGACAGGAACATTTTATGAGACCCAGTTCCCGGCCAACCAGCTTGCCGGAACCCATACAATTGTTTTTACCGATGCGAATAAAAAAAAATACAAAGAGGAATTCAGTTTCCAACCTGTGGTCTTGCTTACTGCTGTCCCCGATACACTGCATCGCAATGATCTTATTTTTGATTTTGATGGCCTCGAATCCCTGGATGCTATCCGTGCCGTAATCGCAGATACTACCTACCCGGGCAAGGAAATGGACCAATGGGACACAGCCAGGAACGGGCGATTGGTCATTAAAAAAGAAGAGATAGACAGTGTTGCCAATGGCCCTGTCCAGGTGCTTTTTATGAAGGAAAATGAAATAGCTGTAAAAAGCAGCCCTGCAAAAGGAGGCGGCAGGATATCTTTTTCCTATACGATAAAAAGGGAGTTTATACTTATTGATTAAAGGGGAAAAGAGAGATTTACACCTTTAAATAGCAAGCCCGGGATCGGGCTGTTTTATTTTCATTTTCCAATGGAATTTTAGCCCCAACCCCGTACTTTTGCGGCCAATTCAAGAAAGGCTATGGCAGGACAATTAAAAGAAGTGCGTAACCGCATCAAATCCGTACAAAGTACCCAGCAGATCACGAAGGCGATGAAGATGGTAAGTGCCGCTAAGCTTCGCCGGGCACAGGATGCGATCATCCAGATGCGTCCCTATGCACAAAAGCTCCAGGAAATGCTCAGCAATATCGTGAGTAACAGCGAGGGAGATGCTTCGGGTATGCCGCTGGCGATCGAACGCCCTGTGGAAAAAGTTTTGTTCATCGTTATTACCAGTGACCGTGGCCTGGCCGGTGCCTTTAATGCAAATACCATCAAACTGACCAAAGCAACGATCGCTGAAAAATATGCCGAACAATACAGGAAGGGTAATATCACCATCTGGAGTATTGGTAAAAAAGGGTACGAGCATTTCAGCAAGAACAATTATAAAACAGATGCTACGTACAAAGATATTTTCCAGCAATTAAATTTTGAAAATGTACAGCAGGCATCCAAAGCTGCCATGAAAGCTTTCGAAGAAAGACAGTTTGATCTGGTAGAGCTTGTTTACAGCCAGTTCAAAAATGCCGCCACGCAGCGATTCGAAGTAGAGAGGTTTTTACCCATCCCAAAAGTGGAGAAAAAAGCAGGTGCGGCAAAAGCCGATTTCATCTATGATCCTTCCAAGGAATTACTGATCGCGGAGCTTATGCCCAAGATCCTCAATACCCAATTGTACAAAGCAGTACTTGATTCCAATGCATCCGAACACGGGGCAAGAATGACAGCGATGGATAAGGCCAGCGAAAATGCCAATGAAATGTTGCGCTCCCTGAAAATATCTTACAACCGTGCAAGACAAGCCGCGATCACCACTGAACTGACAGAGATCGTGAGTGGAGCTGCAGCATTACAAGGATAGTTATAGTTTATGGTTTCAGGTTTTTGGTTTCTGGTTGGTCTCCGATAATTGCAGGGTCTTCTAACTTAGAAAATATCCCTAACCAAAAACCAGGTACTAGCAACCAGCCCCCAAAAAAACTATAAACAATAAACCTGTTAATTGTTGATAACCTGTTTTGCACTTTCTACCCCTGATTGCTATCTTGCTTCTTTAATACTTTGACCCTTTGACTTATATGATCATTACCGACCTCATACCGCATATTGAAGCATTGATCTTTGCCAGCGATAAACCCCTGACGACCCTCGAAATAACCGAACTGGCCAATAATGCCCTTGGTTTTATGGAAGATAAGATCTCCCTTGACCAGGTAGAGTCCGCCCTTGAAGGGATCACTGAAAAATATAGTGCCGATTTCTATCCATTTGAAGTAAAACAAAGCGGCGGGGGCTGGCAGTTCCTGACCCGTAAGGAATTTCACAAGACCGTATCGCAGTTGAATGGCGATAAATTCCTGAAACGCCTTTCTTCGGCTTCACTGGAAACGCTGTCGATCATTGCCTATAAACAACCCGTGACAAAAGGAGAGATCGAAGCCATCCGGGGTGTAAGCTCTGATTACGCCGTACAGAAATTACTGGAAAAAGAACTGATCATCATCAGCGGCAGAAATGAAAAAGCACCGGGTCAACCCCTGCTGTATTCTACTTCCAAGAATTTCATGGATTATTTCGGTATCAACTCTGCCGAGGAACTACCAAAGATCAAGGAAGTACTGGCCGACCAACTAGTGGAACCCACGGTGATGAAAGACAGGTTATTGGGAAATGAAGAGAACCCTGCCGCGGAAGAGGCTGAGCCCCTCGCTGTAACGGATGGCGGTGAGCTCATTGTAAATAAAGAAACAGGCGAAGGAGAAGAGAACTAACTCATTTTTTGAAATTCATACCTGCTATGCCATCCCCCGGGGTGGCATAGCTGTTTTACTTATATTCGCAACTATGCCGGAACAGTTATCCAATAACCAGTTACTGGAGGCGGCCCATGAATTTGGAACGCCTGTATATGTCTATCATGCCGAGAAAATAAAAGAGCAATATGAAAAACTGCTCTCTTCTTTTAAGGGAGTGGATACAAAATTCTTTTATGCAGCCAAGGCCCTGACCAATATCAATATTCTCCGGTATGTAAAATCGATTGGCTGTAATATCGACTGCAGTTCGATCAACGAAGCTAAACTGGCAGTACAGGCAGGATTTGCAGCAGAAAACATATTATATACTTCCAATAATATCGCTTTCTCAGAGATCGAAGAAGCCCAGCAGATGGGGATCCATATCAATATTGACAGTATTTCCAACCTCCAGAAATTCGGAAAGAAATACGGGCATAGCTATCCTGTGGGCGTAAGACTGCGACCCAATATTATGGCGGGAGGTAATTTGAAAATATCCACGGGACATGCCAGCAGCAAGTTCGGCGTGCCGCTGGAAAGTATACAGGAAGTGCTGGACGTACAAAAGGAAACCGGTCTTTTTATCCGCACCCTGCATATACATACCGGTAGCGAGATCAAAGATGTGGAAGTGTTTGCCAGGGGGATCGAAGTCTTATTTGACATGGCACAACACTTCCCGGAACTGGAAGTGATCGACCTGGGTGGTGGATTCAAAGTTCCTTATATGCCCGGAGAAGAAGGAACTGATATTGCATTGTTAGGCAGAAAGGTAAAAGAAGAGTTTGAATCGTTTGAAAAAAAATACCAGCGTCACCTGCAGGGTTGGTTTGAACCGGGAAAATTCCTGGTGAGCGAGGCCGGTTATTTTATCACGAAAGTGAATGTGGTAAAACCGGCAGGAGATATGCTATTTGCCGGGGTAAACAGCGGACTAAATCATTTTATCCGCCCGATGTTTTATGGTGCTTACCATGAGATCAGGAATATCTCTAACCAGGGAGGCGACAGAAAAAATTATAATGTAGTAGGGAATATCTGCGAAACAGATACGTTTGCCGAGAACCGCTCACTCCCTGAAATAAGGGAAGGTGATTATCTTGTCTTTCAAAATGCCGGCGCTTATTGTTTTGAAATGTCTTCTCATTACAACTCCCGGAATAAACCAGCCGAATTGATGATAGAGGATGGCAAGGCAAAACTGATCCGTAAAAGAGATACACTGGAAGATCTTCTGAGGAACCAGGTCTACTGACAACTAATTAAGGGTATCCACTTATTAACAACGGGGTATAAATAGTTAATTTGGATGAAATAGATGTTCTCTAACTTTTCATAACAATCAAGTGATCTGCTTAAAAACCTGGTTTGTTATGAAAAGGAATTTCTTTTTGACGGGTCTTTTCTTTTCTTTTTTGTTTTCAACCTGCCTGGTAGCAGCACAAACTATTGGTATCCCTACAACGGGTGCAAAGGGTATAAAAGTGAGTGTGGCTGAATTGGAAAGGTTGACTGCAGCAGTTGATCGTTTGCCAAAACCCATCCGGGTGCGAAAAGAGTTTGAATCACACCGAAGACCTGTTTCCAATCCTTCAGCACTGGCTGTAGCTTCCTGGCCAATGACCGGGAATCCACAAGGGAACAGGGCAGACCAGGTTACAGCCAGCCAGGCTATTCATTCGAATTTCCTTGGGATCAACATTTCTGAAAGTGGGTTTATTCCACCCGACAGCAATGGAGACGTGAGTACAACACAAGTAGGGATCACTTCCAATGGCCGTATAAAATTCTATAACCGGAATACTGTCTGTCAGGCAGCACAAACTACTGCATCGACCGGTACGACTCCATTGGGTTCACCGGTGGTAGACCTGGATATGAATGTTTTTTTTAATTCTGTAAGGAATGGTTCCGGTATCTCCGACACGCATATCCGATTTGACAGGCTCACGGGTAAATGGTTTGTGGTAGCTATTAATGTGGCCGGCACATCTAATCGTTGTGTGATCGCAGTAAGCAGTGGTCCTACTGTAGCGAGTGCAGCCAGTTTTACTTTTTTCTTCTTTGTATTTGATGCCATAAGTTCGCCTCCAGCAAGCCCTGTAGGTTATATCGGTGGATTTTTCGATTATCCCACCCTGGGTATTGATGCCAATGCATTGTATATCGGGGGTAATATGTTTAATGCTGCAGGAACAACTTATTTTGGAGCAACACTCTTCGTGGTAAGAAAAAGTTCTATCACGGGTGGCGGTCCTATTGTAACTACGGCATTTCATTTAATAGGTACCGGAACGACGGGTATTTACACGGGACAGGGAGTGGATAATGATAACCCGTCAGCGACAGAAGGATATTTTGTTGGCGTAGATGCCGGTATTTTCAGTCAACTCGACATTCACCGGATCACTACACCCGGTGCCACCCCTGTTGCATCAGCGGTAATAACCCTTACTGTTCCCACTACTGTTTTTCCGCAGCCCCAACCACAAAATGGTAATCCTCCCCGGACACTCGACGGATTAGATGACAGGTTATTTGCAGCGATGATCCGAAAAAATAAAATTACCGGTACCAGTTCATTATGGACGACGCATAATATCGAAGTCAATTCAAGCGGAGTGGGTAGTGGAAGCGGGAACAGGAATGGAAGCCGCTGGTACCAGGTCGACAATTTAGCCACTACTCCTACACTTACCCAGTCCGGTACTTTGTTTGACAATGCAGCCAGCAACCCTAGAGGATTCTGGATACCTTCGATAGCCAGCAGCGGCCAGGGGCATTCTGTATTGGGTTTTTCCACTGCTGCATCGGATCAATTTGCTGATTGTGGTATAGCCGGCAGGTACCGGACAGATGCGACGGGAACATTCCAGGCGTTTGCGCTCGCGACCGCATCAACAACACATTATGACCAGGCAGGCAGCAGTCCTGAGCGATGGGGTGATTTCTCACAAGTAGTCATAGATCCCGCAGATGATATGACGATGTGGACCTTCCAGGAATTTTGTAACGGAACCGATAATTGGGGTGTAAGGGCTATCCAGTTAAAAGCCCCACCACCTGCAGCACCTGTTTCTCCCGGCACCATTTCCTGTGGTAATTCAAGCGGCGGTAACCGGGTTACTTCAATAACACTTAACGGAACCAGCAGCAGTAATGCTGAATTTTTTGACCCGGGTGCCGGTTATGCCAATCGTCTCAGTGTTTCCTCTACCGGTGCAGGAATCTCAATTTCCAACCTTGTATTTACCAGTGTAACACAGCTGAAGTTTGATGTGACCTGGCCCACAGGTCTCGCAGGTACAACGCAAACGCTGACCATCACGAACCCGGATTGCCAGGCTGTTACTACCACTTATACATTACCCACCGGTTGTTCCCCTGTACCTGTCTATTATATATCTTTTACTGGAAGGGATATTGGCAGAAGGGTGCAATTGAATTGGGTAACCGCCAGCGAACCAGGTAATGCGTATTTCGAAATAGAAAGAAAAAATTCAAATGGTGAATGGGTAGTGATCGGGACAATGAATTCAAAAGGGGTGAACGGGGGAAATTATGTATTTATTGATGAGAATCCTTTGGCAATGAATTTCTACCGGCTGAAGCAATATGATATCGACAGGAACTTTACTTATTCCACGATCTTAGTGGTGCAAATGAAGGACCCTGATAGATTGATCATTTACCCGAACCCTGCAAAAGAACAATTGAATGTCGAGTTCCCTGAAAATTACCGGGGTGGAATAGTAAGGTTGATCAATGCCTCCGGTGGATCCGTTTTTTCAGCCCGGGTAAACACGCTAAATAAACAAATCATTGATGTCTCGCTGTTCGCGTCAGGAACATATATTGTAGAGATCGAATCTGCCCGGGGAGAGCGGCTGCAGAAAACCGTAATTGTTCAGAAAAGAGATCCAATGCCATAACCCTTGTTACCCGTTAAGCAAGGCTTCTTATTGTGGTACAGGCTTCACTGTAATTATTGTAGTGGTTTTCGAAGTGACCGGTAAAGTACCAAAAGAGGCTTCTGTATTTCCGTTAGACTCTGTATTGATCGTTTTCTCCCGCATGATGCCCGTGACACGATCGA
>JANMKG010000353.1:0-14902 GCA_031371915.1 Chitinophagaceae bacterium
CAGGAGTTTTCAGCCAGCAGTATCAGGATTTTTGTTTTTTCATTTCTTTTAATGCCAGCAAAAAACCGGCTGCAAATAATAGGGTAATTAGGCCTGCGAAATAGGGTATAATTTCAGTCATTTTGCTTGTTGTTTAGCAGTTTTAAATAAATTCCGAAAGCCAGTATTGATGGCACCCAAATACCAATAAATATGGCGGCATTGGCTTCTCCTTTGAAATACAATATTTCGGAGAAAATAAGTGAAAGAAAAGCTGCGATAAATAATAATTTATCAGTTGTGGTGAATTTTTTAAACATGACTTTGTGGGGTTTATTTTTTGTATAATTTAATCTAACAATCTAGATGACCGAAAAGTTTGGTTTTGTTTATACACAGCATTTCCAAATTAATCATATAAAATGGTTTTTTAGGACTATTTGTGTCAGGATGATGACGGTATCCATACTGCCAAAGAAAAGCCCCGCCGGGGAGGCAGGGCACAAGCCTTTGATTCTTCGCTCCTTCGCTTTGCTCAGGATGACATGGATGACAAGGGCGACTGGTCTATTTTAATTTCTTTTTGAGGTTCTCATCGATCGCAGAAAGAAATTCTTCCGTGTACAAGTAATGTTCACCATGGTTCACTTTATTGCCATGAATACACACGGCCAGATCTTTGGTCATCTTTCCTTCTTCCACCGTTTCAATACAAACCGCTTCGAGGTTATTGCAGAAATCGATCAGCGGTTGGTTGCCATCAAGTTTGCCGCGGAATGCGAGTCCTCTTGTCCACGCAAAAATGCTGGCGATCGGGTTGGTTGAAGTTGGTTTGCCCGCCTGGTGATCACGGTAATGGCGCGTAACCGTGCCATGCGCCGCTTCAGCTTCCATAGTTTTTCCATCTGGAGTAACCAATACGGAAGTCATTAATCCCAGCGAACCAAAACCCTGGGCCACCGTATCGCTCTGCACATCACCATCATAATTCTTACAGGCCCATACAAAGTTGCCGTGCCATTTTAATGCACTCGCCACCATATCATCGATAAGGCGGTGTTCGTACACGATACCCGCGGCATCAAAAGCGGTCTTGAATTCCATTTGATAGATGTCTTCAAAAATATCCTTGAAACGGCCGTCATATTTTTTAAGGATCGTGTTCTTGGTGGAGAGGTATAAGGGCCATTTTTTACTAAGTGCCATATTGAAGCAGCTTCTTGCAAAACCCATGATGCTTTCATCGGTGTTGTACATGCTCATCGCCACACCATCTCCTTTAAAGTTGAAGACTTCGAATGTCTGCGGTTCGCCACCGCCCTCGGGTGTAAAGGTCATGGTCAGTTTACCCTTTCCTTTTATCACGGTATCGGTTGCCCGGTACTGGTCGCCAAAAGCATGACGGCCTACGATGATTGGTGCGGTCCAATTGGTCACCAGTCTTGGTACATTGCTGATCACAATGGGTTCGCGGAAAACCGTTCCATCCAGGATGTTCCGGATCGTTCCGTTGGGACTCTTCCACATCTGTTTCAGGTTAAATTCCTTTACCCTCGCTTCATCGGGAGTGATCGTGGCACATTTAATCCCCACACCGTATTGCTTGATGGCATTGGCGGCATCCACGGTCACCTGGTCATTGGTCTGGTCCCGGTATTCCACGCCCAGATCGAAATATTTGATGTCGATGTCCATATAAGGCAGGATCAGCTTGTCTTTAATGAATTTCCAGATGATCCGGGTCATTTCATCCCCATCCAGTTCTACAACAGGGTTGGCGACTTTTATTTTTTGGGCCATAATTAGAGGAATTTTAATTTATTATACCTGGCTGGTTAACAGGGTGGCAAATTTACAATCATTCCGTCATGTGACCTAGATGGCCGGGAAGATTCCCTTAGGCCGGGTATTTGCTGAACTAGTTTTTTCACAATTGATTTGGATCAATGAGAAATATTGTACCTTATATGATCAATTCAGGCATGGACTCTATAAAATCATTCAGGGAGTATCTGAACAAATTCGCCCATCTCAGTGAAGGCGAATTTGATCAATACCTCTTGCCGGTTTGCAAAGTGCGGAAATTCGGGAAGAAAGAGATTTTGACCAGGGAAGGAGAGGTGGAGGATTACTTTAATTTCATTACCAAGGGACTTCTGCGTAAATATTATAAAAAGGGAAATCACGAGATCAACACACAGATCTCCATGGAAGGTCACCTGATCGTGAGCCAGGAATCTTTTCACAGCCGGCAGCCATCCGAATATTTTATTGAAACGATCGAACCCAGCACCGTGGTCTCCATCACCCATGATGACCTGGAAAAAGTCTATTCTTCGTCCCATCGTATGGAGCACCTGGCAAGATTACTTATTACCTATGCCATGGTGCTCAAGGACCGCTGGCAAATACAGTTGGTAAAGATGACGCCACGGGAACGTTTCCTGAATTTTGTAACCCGGAACCCGGAACTCATGCAGCGGGTGCCGCAAAAATTTCTTGCTTCTTATTTAAATATCAAACCGGAAACCTTCAGCCGGTTCAAGCATTTGATAAGGGCGCATAGTAAAGTGGCTAGAGGCTAGTGGGTAGTGGTTAGTGGGGCTTTTATTTGCCGTGCCTTAAAGTATTCGAGTATTCATCTCCCACTCGTCACTCGCCAAACCCCACTTGCCATTCCCCACTCGCTCTACAGATTCACCACCAGCACCGGTATCTTCAATTCATGCCGCACGGCGCCGATCGTTTGCCCGTATAAAAGATCTTTAAGTCCGCTGTGACCATGTGCGCCGATCACCAGCATATCGGCCTTGTTATCTTTCACGATGCGGACGATCTCTTTGGCCCTGTCATTAAAACCAAGCAGACCGGTTGCCGGGATATCTTTTTCTTTTAATTGCTGAACATAGGTATCAAGATGTTCCTGGTCGGCCCTTGCTTCAAGGTCATCGGTATCTTTTTCCATCACCCGGGTCGCGGCGCTTTCCACTACGTGTATCAGTAGGTAGGAAGTTTTTTCATTTCCCTGGCCAATGGCGTGATTGATCAGTTTCAGATCGTTCTTACTAAAATCAAGAGCGATCGCAATCTTTTTATAAACAGGCACCGTTATTTGCTGGAGTTCGGCCGCTCTTGGATGTAAGGGAACGGGGGCGAGAACGGTCAGTGATTTTTTATGAAGCAGGGGATAAAAAATGGCGACCAGCATCAGTCCCAGGTAAAATATCCCGGAAAGGATGATCACCGCTTTCCAGAAAATGCTCCCGGAACTTGCAAAGAACGAAGAAGCCTGGTCTACCACCATATTGATGTTCAGGTAAACAAGGACAGCAGCGATCAGGCAGGCAAGAAAGATCACAAAGGGTTTGATCACAAATTTCCCCATGGTCTTTTTATCACTGGTAAAATGGATGAGGGGGATAATGGCGAACCCGAGTTGCAGGCTCAGGATCACCTGGCTCAGGATCAGGAGACTGTCAATATTCTCTTCTCCATTAATTAAAATAACAATGACCGCGGGTACGATAGCGATCAGCCTTGTCATCAGCCGGCGGATCCACGGCGCTATACGAAGGTTGAGATAACCTTCCATCACGATCTGTCCTGCAAGCGTGCCGGTGATAGTGGAGCTTTGCCCGGAAGCGATAAGGGCGACCGCGAAGAGAATAGGAGCAAGCCGGGTCCCCAGCATGGGCGCCAGTAACTCATGAGCCTGCTTTATCTCGGCCACATCGGTTCTTCCCGTTTTAAAAAAAACAGTTGCGGCGAGTACGAGTATGGCGGCGTTGACAAAAAAAGCAAGGTTAAGGGCGATAGCGCTATCAATAAAATTCAATTTGAGTGCTCTTTTTATCCCTGCATCATCTCTTTTTATTTTTCTTGTCTGTACCAGGGCGGAATGGAGATAGAGATTGTGCGGCATTACCGTGGCACCAATGATACCGATCGCGATATAAAGCGCCGCGTTATTCATTTTATGCGGCACAAAACCTTTTACCACTTCCCCAAGATTGGGTTTGGCCAAAAGTATCTCGATAAGGAAGGATAGACCGATCACCGCGACCAGGGCAATAATAAAAGCTTCCATCTTTCGCATACCGAGGCGTTGAAGCAGCAGGAATAAAAATGTATCCAGCACCGTAATGCTTACACCCCAGATCAACGGAAGCCCCGTTAGTAATTGAATACCGATGGCCATCCCGAGAATTTCCGCCAGGTCGCAAGCGGCAATGGCGATCTCGGCCAATCCGTATAAAGCATAGTTTATATACCGGGGATATGTTTCGCGGTTAGCCTGTGCCAGGTCTCTTCCTCTTACGATACCAAGACGTGCTGACAAACTTTGCAGTAAGAGTGCCATGAGGTTGCTCATCAGCAGGACCCAGATCAGTTTATAACCGAACTGGCTGCCACCGGCAAGATCGGTTGCCCAGTTACCGGGATCCATGTATCCCACACTTACCAGGTAAGCCGGGCCAAAAAAAGCCAGCATCTTTCTCCAGCCTTTTCTTTTCAGGCTGGTGGTGTCTACACTCTGGTGCACTTCGCTCAGCGAAGAATAATCATGTGGTTTACGTGTCATACTTTACAAAAATATTTTCAGCCAGTTCGCGGCTGATGGTGAAAGCCGGCTGCCTTCCGATCCTCACTTCCATGGAATGATCAAAATCAAATTTCTTTTTTACTTCGAGCTTTGTGCCGATGGTGATCTTTTTATGCTGCAGCAGTTCGAGTATCTCGCTGGACTGATCGCTTACGCTGCTCACAACCGCGGGAATATTCAACGGCAATTCCGGGAGACCGATCTTCTTGCTGATCTCGATCCTGCCGTTAGCGTCCGGGATGGGATCGCCGTGCGGATCTACCCGGGGAAAGCCAAGGAATTCATCCAGTTTGTCGATCAGTTTTTTATTGGTCACATGCTCGAGGTCTTCTGCTACTTCATGTACCTCATCCCAGGTAAATTTTAATTTCTCGGCCAGGAAATATTCCCAGAGCCGGTGCCGGCGAATGATACCCAGGGCTACTTTGTTTCCTTCCGTACTCAGCCGGAAACCCTGGTAGGGCTGGTAATGAAGCAATTTTTTTATTTTCAGCTTCTTCATCATATCCGTTACGGAAGCCGGTTTGGTCTTTAATTCATTCGCCAGTTCATTCGTCGTAACGGTCCCATCCTGTTTTTGGAGATGAAAGATCGCCTTGATATAATTCTCCTCGCTGGTTGAATAATTCAACATGGCTAAAAATATTTTTAGACAAATCTAAAAATATATCACTAAACGACAAAATCCCCGCCCGATTTATTTTAAGTGGACAAACTTTTTACTCAAAAAGATGAACCACATAATCACATAGATACATAGACATCACATAGTTCTATGTGATGTCCTATGTTGGCTTATGTGTCTATGTGGTTCAACCCGATCCGAAATTTACTATTGACAGGTAGACCGGAATCAGTTACTTTCGATACTTCAATAACCTAGTATGCCTGCTCCCGGAAGATTGATCCTCCTCCTTACCGCGCTTTTACTGTTCGCGGGTTGTAAACACAAAAAAAAGCCATCTCTTACGGGTGATGATCCCGTAGAAATTTCCGATTTTATAGAATTCTTCCAGCCGGTCCGCCTTCCCTACCAGCTTACCGACAGTATATTGATAAGAAAGGAAAAGGATTCCTCGCTGATCAGTTACCAGGTGTTTACCCAGTTTGTCCCGGATTCTGTACTCAGCAAAGTTTTTGGAAAAGGGGTAAAGCCTAAGATTTACTCCGTCGGGAGCGCTGACGTAAAGGGGGCAGAGACCTACCTGTTTACAAAAGCGGTTAACAATGATAAAAAAGCCGTATTCATCATTGCCTTTGATAAGAAAAAACAATTTATCGCTGGCATGACCGTCCTTCGCCCAGATAATGATGTTTCCACCATGCAATCGGTACTGGTGGATAAAAAATATACAATTACAAAAACCGTATTACAAAAAAAACCGGACGGGAGTTTCAGCGAAGGGAAAGATGTCTATGTGCTGAATGCAGAAGCAAGGAATTTTACCCTGATCATGACCGATGCGCTGAATGACAAAGTAACTGAACTGATCAACCCGATCGATACCCTCCCACGAAAAGGGAAATTCTCTGCTGATTACAGCAATACCAAAATGAACCTGGTATCCGTGCGTGATGGGAGGAAAGCTGACCGTGTCAGTTTTTTTATTCATTTTGAAAAAAATAACGGGGAGTGCACAGGGGAACTGAAAGGTGAAGCAATGCTCCGCGAACCCGGCACAGCTGAATACCGGCAGGATGGCGATCCTTGTATACTGAAATTCATTTTCACTAAAACTTCAGTCACCCTCAAGGAAGTGGAGGGCTGTGGATCCCGCCGTGGATTGCAATGTTCCTTTGATGGTAGTTTTCCAAAGAAAAAATATGTGAAGCCTGCTGCTAACTCCAAAATACCCGTTAAGCGATAATCATGATGCTTGTAACCGGCGGCTTAGGTCATTTCCTCTTTAACCATTATCTTGCGCCATCGTGTAAAAAGAACACACTATGAATTTTACCCAATTTTCTATTCCGTATCCTGTTGAAGAACGTTATGCAAAAAAAGTAGCTTATTTCTCCATGGAATTCGCTACCCACCAACCTCTTAAGATCTACAGCGGGGGCCTTGGTTTTTTAGCAGGTTCTCATTTGCGTAGTGCTTACGAGTTAAAACAAAACATGATTGGTATCGGCATCCTGTGGAAATATGGTTATTACGACCAGGAACGCCACCAGGACCAGACCCTGGATGTGGCCTGGAACGAAAAACAATTTAGTTTTCTTGAAGAGACCGGTATCAAGTTCCAGATCAATATTCATGAACACCCGGTTTGGGTAAAAGCCTATTACCTGAATCCAGAGACTTTTAAAACAGCGCCGCTGTTCTTATTATCTACGGATCTCCCGGAAAATGATTATGTATCGCAAACTATTACACACCGGTTGTATGACGCCAACGTTGCTACAAAAGTGGCCCAATTCATTTTGCTGGGTGTGGGTGGTGCCAAACTGGTGGACGAGATCGGTTTTAATCCTGAACTCTATCACCTGAATGAAGCACATGGTTTGTCAGCTGCTTTTTATCTCTATAATAAATACGGGCAAAATCTCGACGAAGTAAAAAAGCGTCTCGTATTCACAACGCATACACCGGAAGAGGCGGGTAACGAGAAACATGATATTTATCTCTGTCAAAAGATGAGTTATTTCTGCGGGCTTAGCGTGGAGGAGGTAAAGAAATTATACGGTAATGACAGCGATCAATTCAACCACTCCCTGGCAGCTTTAAGGTTTGCGCACCTGGCCAATGGCGTGTCTCAGTTACATGGGAATGTATCGAGAGCGATGTGGAGTAAGTACGAGAATATTTGCCCGATCACTTCCATTACAAATGCACAGAACTGGCGGTACTGGGCAGATAAACAATTATATCGCTTCATGGAAGCAGGAGATGATTACGGGATCGATGACCGTAAAAAGTACCTTAAGAAAAGGGCTTTCGAGATCGTCGCCGACCAGACAGGCAAGATATTTAACCCCGATGTTTTTACCATCGTATGGGCACGGCGTTTCGCGGGGTACAAAAGAGCAGGGTTGCTTACAACAGATGAGAACCGTTTTGAAAAATTACTCGCCAGCATCCAGCATCCCGTACAGATCATCTGGGCTGGAAAGCCTTACCCGGTAGATCATCCCGCCATCAGTGAATTTAACCAGCTGGTACACCTGAGTAAACGGTATAAGAATGTGGCCGTCCTTATCGGTTATGAACTCACTTTATCCAAACGGTTAAAACAGGCGGCGGATTGCTGGCTGAATAATCCCCGGGTACCGCGGGAGGCATCCGGCACCAGTGGTATGACCGCGGCAATGAATGGGGCGGTGAATTTATCCACGGATGATGGCTGGATACCTGAATTCATCAATCATGGCCACAATGGTTTCGTGGTCCCCAAAGCCGATTATGCGAATATGGTCACTCACGAACAGGATGAGTACGATCTCAATAAGCTCTACGAGATACTTGAAAACGAGATATTACCTTTATACTATACCAATTACAATACGTGGCGGCAGGTGATCAAGAATGGCATGCGGGATGTACGCTTCCAGTTTGACAGTAACAGGATGGCCCACGAATATTACGAAATATTATACCGGTCTTAGTCGTATCGGTTTGTTTTACTAACTTAGAAGAAGTAAAGAGAACCGATGAAACCAACACTGACTTTCCTGGCCATTTTATTTTTTTTCCAGCTGGCGAATGCACAACCCGGCAGAACCCCTATTTATCTCAGGGACATGTTCAGGCAGCCTTTCAAGCCTCAAAAAGAGTCCGGCATTAGTGGTTCCCCCTTTATTTTTGATGAGTGGCTGCTGGCGAGTCTCACGTTGATGGACAACAGGGTGGCCGACAGCGTTTATGTGAGACTTAATGCTTTCGAGAACAAGATCCATTTTAAAGATGAGAATGGAGAAGAAATGCAGGTTACTATCGCGATAAAGGAAATTGTCATTACCGATAATAACCCAGCCTGGCACGCAAAAGTATTCCGGAGCGGTTTCAAGGGTGGAGGAGGTTCCTTCTTCCAGGTGCTGGAAGATGGAGAAAAAATGCAACTGGTAAAAAAAATATCCGTTAATAAATGGGAAACAAAAGTACTGGGAGAGGAAGACAAAAAATCCTTCCAGCTGGAAGAGGAAATCTTTTTTGCCGGTTATGGGAGTGTATACAAACAAAATAAGAAATGCTCTATGCTTTCCGAAGCTTTTGAGAAAAAGCAGGAAGATATCCTTCGCTTCGCGGCCACCAATGATATCAAATGTAATAAGGAAGAAGATATGAGAAAACTGGTCAGGTATTTTAATTCACTGTATACTACTCGAACTTCCTTATAAGTTCTTCCACCGGCAGTGCTGAGCCATAAAATCCCGCGATCTTTTTGATCACTGCTTCTACAATGGCATCCGGGCAGGAAGCACCACTCGTGATAAGGATCCGCACCGGTTCCTTTGCCGGCAGGTAGCCGTTTGTCAGCAACTCTTCTTTTGAATGAAAATTATAATGCAGAATTTCTTTTGCCGATAATATCTTTTCGTCGTTGTTGATAAAATAGGTGGGTAATTTTTCTTCACAGAGCTCCACAAGGTGAGAGGTGTTGGAGGAGTTGTAGCCTCCTACCACGATCGCCAGGTCGGCAACTGTTTCCAGCATCGTGCTAACGGCTGACTGGTTGTCATTGGTCGCATAGCAAAGGGTATCACGGGTATCGGCGAACCGTTCTTCGGTATTTCCCGGGCGATAGGTATCAAGTATCACCTGTTTCAAATGATCAGCAATGGCCTGGGTATCGCTGGCGAGCATAGTGGTTTGGTTCACCACACCGATACGCTGCAGGTCTTTTTTTACATCAAATCCTGCTGAGTATTGTCCTTTGAAGGCAGTATAAAAACTGTCCGCCGTTTTTTCCCCGCTGATATACTGTCCCAGTTCGATAGCTTCTGCCATGTCTTTTACCACCACAGAGGGGGCGTTGTGCGCGGCATGGGAAAACGTGGCCCTTGTTTCTTCATGGTTGGGTTTACCGTGTATGATAATGGTATAATCCTTTTTCGCTATCGCTTCACTGCGGTTCCATACCTTCTCCACGAAAGGACAGGTAGTATCATATTTTTCTGTAGAGATTCCTGCCTGTTTTAATTGTTCTTCGATCTCGAGGGTTGTTCCGAAAGCGGGGATCAGTACGATGTCATCCGGGTTGATCGCGGAAAAGGGGATCAGTTGTTTACCATAAGTATCTTGCAGGAACTCGATCCCATGGGCCTGGAGGTCGGCATTCACCTGGGGGTTATGGATCATTTCGCTGAGGAGGAAGATCCTCTTTCCAGGGTTTTCTTCCACCGTGCGAAAGGCGATCTCGATCGCGTTCTCCACGCCATAACAAAAACCAAAATGACGGGCCAGGTAGATCTGCAGGGGTCCCAGGTCAAGGAGGGTGGGAGAAAAGTCCTTCTTCATCCTGTCCTCTTCTTTCCGCTTCTTCTTAATAGCGGAGATCAACGGGCTGCGGTAAATGATCGGGACCTCGAAACTCTTCATGGATGCAAAGGTAAGAAAGTCCGGGGTCGGAGGTCCGTAGCTGGGTAGTGAATCATTTTGAAAAAAGGAGTTTAATTCAGCGCAGAGAAAGGAGAACACGGAGATCTCGCAGAGTTCTCTGCGCAACCTTTGTGTTCTCCTTTCTCTGCGCTGAAAAAAATTGAAGCTGGCCCCTTGCACGAGGAGGCCGTTTATTAGCCGGAGTTGGTTATTATTGTTTTATACTACCTTTCCCAAAAGTTCTATATGCGGTACATAGTGATTGCTTTTACTATAATATTTTTCTTTGGCTCCTGCAAACTGATGAAAAAAGAAGAACCCGGCACCAACAAAAACACTGACAGTATGATAAGCAAATTCACTCCCGTTGACTGGTCGCATAACACGAATATCTATGAAGTAAATCTTCGCCAGTACACGGTTGCGGGCAGCTTTACAGCATTTGCTGCAGAATTGCCGCGGTTAAAGGAAATGGGTGTAAAAACATTATGGTTCATGCCCATTACACCCATCGCACAAAAAAACAAAAAAGGTTCACTTGGTAGTTATTACGCCTGCACAGATTATACAGCGGTCAATCCCGAATTTGGAACCTTGCAGGATTTTAAGGACCTGGTAAAGAAAGCTCATGAAATGGGTTTTAAAGTTATATTGGACTGGGTGGCCAATCATACGGGCTGGGATCACAAATGGACCACCGAACATCCTGACTATTTTCAAAAAGATTCAGCTACGCATGATTTTAAGATCGCCTCCGGTATGGATGATATCATCGAACTGGATTTTACCAATCCTGGCCTGAGAAAAGCGATGAAAGAGGCTATGAAGTTCTGGGTGACCGAATGTGATATCGATGGCTTTCGCTGTGATCTTGCATTTTGGGTTGAGCTCGATTTCTGGAAGGAGGCACGAAAGGAACTGGATGCGGTCAAGCCACTGCTTTGGCTTGGAGAATTCGATGAGCTGGATAAACCTGAGTACGGTGAAGCTTTTGACGCGAGTTATACCTGGACCTGGATGCACAAGACGGAAGATTTTTATAAAAAAAATCAACCCCTTGACAGCCTTTATACAATTCTGAAAAGATATGATGACCTCGGTGATAGCAGTATGCGGGCCTGGTTTACCACCAATCACGATGAGAATAGCTGGAACGGGACGGAATACGAAAAATACGGGGACATGGCAAAGACACTGGCTGTTTTCAGCGCTACCTGGAACGGGATCCCGCTGCTTTATTCGGGACAGGAACTGCCGAACAGGAAGCGGCTGAAATTCTTTGATAAGGATACGATCGGGTGGACAGGTAAGAATGAATTGCAGGACTTCTACAGGACATTACTCAACCTTCATTCGCAACACCCGGCCCTAAGGGCTGGCGATCCTTCCATCCAAACATTCCGCATCAAAACAAATGACCCGCAGCATGTGTTTGCTTACCTCCGGGTAAAAGGGGATAAGGAAGTATTGATCCTTCTTAATCTTTCATCGCAAGGACTCCGGGTTGAAATACAGGATGAAAAAGTGAAAGGAAACTTTACAAATGTTTTTTCCGGGACAGGGGCTGATCTAAGTAAAATGCGGGAACAAACGCTTGGGGCCTGGGATTACCGGGTGTTTGAAAAATAAGTAGAGTCTCAATTGAGAAATAGAGAGGTGACCACTGATAACACAGATTAAATTTTTCACAGATAGCACAGTGTTATCTGTGCCATAATCTGTGGAATCTGTGGTAAAAATCAAGGTGATACACTACCGAAAAATAATAAGAACAGTTAAGCATAAAAAAGCCGTTTCAATATTGAAACGGCTTTTCTGTATCATTCAACTAAATGATTAGGGTTGTTCATCAAGATTTAAAGGATAACGGTAAATGCCTTCATAGCCCGGGTAAATACCTTCCAGCTGGATGCTTTCACCTTTCAGGCTGCCAATTGCCTGGTTCAATTCTTCAATGCTGGTAATATCCGTGCCATTCACACTGGTGATGATAAAACCGTCCTGCATTCTTGTCTGGCTGAAAGGACCACCTGTCTTGATCTTCTTTACCAGTACACCACCTTCAACCTCGTACTTGAGTGCTGTTTTCTTATCGATCGTTTCCAGCTCAGCGCCGAGTTTTTCACCGACACCCGTGGAAGCTACGGCGTCGTAAGTACCTGTTTTAGCGGTGAGGGTAGCCGGCACTGTATATTCCTTGCCATTCCTTTTATAGGTGATATTTATTTTTTCTCCTGCATTATAAGAAGATACAGTGGCCTGTAATTCGGTCCAGGAATAGATCGGCACATCATTGATCCGGGTGATCACATCGCCTTTTTGTATACCTGCCGCGATAGCAGCGCCATCTTTCGCCACGGAACCAACATATGCACCGTCACCGGCATCAATTTTATCTTCTGCCACTTGTACGCCGAGGTAAGGTCTTTTTACATCACCGTATTTGATCAGGTCGTTCACGATCTTTTTGACAAGATTCACTGGAATCGCAAAGGAGTAACCTGCATAGGTTCCCGTAGGAGCATAAATAGCAGAGTTAACACCTACCAGTTGCCCATCCGTATTGATCAAAGCACCGCCACTGTTTCCCTGGTTCACTGCTGCATCTGTCTGTATAAATGATTCGATAGGTGTCTGGCTTTGACGTTGGTTGATACCAATATTTCTTCCTTTGGCACTTACGATACCGGCTGTAACGGTTGTTTCGAGTGTAAGCGGGTAACCGATCGCTAAAACCCATTGACCGAGTTTTACATTATCGGAATTGCCATAGAGCAGGAAGGGGAAGCCGGTACCATCGATCTTTAAAACAGCAATATCGCTGCTGGCATCACGGCCGATCACTCTCGCTTTGTAAACTTTTTTATTGTGCAGTGTAACTGTTATCTCATCTGCAACACCGGTACCACCATCGGAGACTACGTGGTTATTGGTGATGATATAACCATCATCGCTGATGATGATACCACTGCCGGATGCTCTTTGTTCAGGCTGCATCTGCTGCCCCATATTATTATTGAAAAATTGTTCGAAGAGATCCTCCATGCTGTTGTTGCGGTTCTTTGGAAGCTGATTGCTTGCTTTCTTGGCAGGGATCTTTGTTTTGATATGCACTACCGCGGGTACAGCTGCATTAGCTGCTTTGGTAAAATCGATCGGTTCTCCTGCACCGGTCGCGTTATCATAGAAACCGGCATAATTTACAGGAACCTTTCCATCGCTGCTTTGTACAAAAGCTGTTTTGGTGCCGGTCATTTTACCATAGACCCACACACTGCTTACTGCTGAAATCGCACTGATCCCGATTACCAGCAAAATTTGTTTCCATTTCATATTGTTCTCAGATTTTAAATGATGATTTATTGTTTTCACAAGTGTTACGCTTTACAAAGTAACGAAGGGAAAGGCGCAATCAACTGCCGCTGAATCAGTTTAACAAATCATTTACCAAGCTCTTCGTACTTCTTAACAAGTGTAAATTTACTACCATTTTCGGGGAAACAAATACCGGGCTTCACTGATTTTTGCCCTTACAAATCCCGGAGAAAGGCCATTGTATCGATCCCATCAGCATAATCGGCCAGGCCCGGTGATTGGGCGTTGCCAAAGGGCAGGTGACCCGGCCCTGTAATGCACTGCAGGTCAGTATTGCGGGCAAGACTACTCGAAAGAAGATTCTCATCTGTATAGAATTCATAATTCAACTGGCTGATAGGGGAGAAAAGGGCTGTCTCTTCTATCAGCAACACAGACCCGTTCGTCATATAGTATTTTTTATTCAGCAAATTGACCGCCAGGTTATAATCATAGTTGTTCTTGTATTTATGATGATCAGCGAGCCAGTTATATTTTTTGAATGCTTCCAGCAGGGGGATAAAATCATATTCTACCGGCACATAGATCTTGGTTACGTTACGACAGCCCAGCCCAAAATACTGGTACACGTCATCGCCCAGTTTTGCCAGTTCTTCCATGGTTTCTTTCCCCGTCACTACGGCCACGGAGGTCCTGTTGCGCCTGATAATATGCGGGAACCTGCTGAAGTAATGTTCAAAATAGCGGGAGGAATTATTGCTGCCCGTAGCGATATAAGCATCACAAGCTTTCAGCATTTCTGAAAATTCAATTAGCCTATTTATCTCCGGGTCCCATGCAGCCAGTTTATCCACCAGGTGCTTGATGAGCACCTGGTCTTTGGAAGAGGCTTTGATCAGTCCTTTATGCCCGCTGATAAATACACAGAGAAGATCATGGAAACCGACGAGCGGGATATTACCAGCCATCACGATCCCGATTTTTTTGGGATCAGTAAGGGTTCGCGGTAGCTGCTGATCAGCGACCCATTTTTCAAGTAATTCTTTGCCAAGAAAGGAACCGGCAATATTCCTGGTGGCCAGTTCGGTAAATTCGGGAATGAACCAGCCATTTTCGTAAGCAGCCTTTTCTTTGGTCACCTGCCACTGCTCATCGGAAGATAAAATATATTCACCCAACCGAACCAATAAATCAATGCGATGTTGTAAATTCATTCCAATAAATTATTTTTAACCAACTGGTCTTTCCCCTGCAAAATAACGAAGCCGGCAGCGGAAAAATCAACAGAGTTTACCGGCTCAGTAAAAGGCAGTAATTTACAGCCGAAAAATAACGCTGAACCCCTTAAATCAATTTACGATTATGGCAATCAAGATCACCGATGAATGTATCAATTGTGGAGCCTGCGAACCCGAATGTCCCAATAACGCTATTTATGAAGGTGGTGTGGAATGGGCCATTACAGA
>JANMKG010000358.1:0-4483 GCA_031371915.1 Chitinophagaceae bacterium
ACTTCCATACCGGCTGCTGCTTCCGCGATACGGTCGCTGCCACTTTCGTGTTCATACTGGCTCATGATACAAGAACCACCCGCGGCAGTTATTTCGGTATAAATAATATCACTGTCCGTAACAACAACCACTTCATCAAACAAACCCGTAGCGGCGGTCGCATCGTAAGTGTGCCGGATAACAGGCTTCCCGCCCAACAACTGCATCAGCTTGCCGGGGAAACGGGTGGCGGCATACCTGGCAGGGATCATAGCGATCTTCTTCATACCACAAAGCTAAAGTTTAAAATAGTTGGTTGCTACGCATCCAGTTTCTGGAAAGGTTTTTTCAGCAGGCTGATCACATCTTCATCTTTTTCCTCCGGGTAATAGCGATCGAGTCCGTAACGTATATCCTTTGTATCTAATTTCGAAAAAGTTCCCAGAAGCCGGTCCCAGATGGAAAAGACAGCACCATAATTACTGTCAGTATAAGGTTGTTTCCAGTGATGATGCACTTTGTGCATATTGGGCGAGATCAGGATATAGCTTAATACTTTGTCAAAACCCCGGGGCATATTGATATTGGCATGCGTGAAAGCAGTGGAAAGAACAACAAGCGTCTGGTAGATCATCACGCTGTACATGGGTGCGCCGGAAATGAAAATGAGCAGGATAAAAAAGAGTCCCCGCAGGAGGCTGTCTCCCGGGTGATGACGAAGCCCTGTCGTTACATCTACATTGGTGTCGCTGTGATGAATGAGGTGAAAACGCCAGAGCAGCGGTATCTTGTGCATCACCAAATGGACCAGCCAACTACTGAAGTCCAATGACAGTACCCCGATCACGAGGGTCATAAGGATCCCGGAATTAAACCAGTAAACAAGACCAAACCGGTTCTGCAGGCACCAGTCGGAGAGTTTGATAATCAGGATGGCCAGCAGGGTATGAAAAACAAGATGGATAACGGTAAAAAAAAAGTTCACCCCTGCATGGCGGAGTTTGTTCTTTTTATAATGCAGAGGAAAAAGCGGGATCGCGCCTTCAATGATCCAGAAAAGAAGCATTCCGCCAACAAGAATGGCCATTCTTTCCAGGGGGCGTTGTTCCAGTGTTTGAAAATGTTCAAGAAGATTGTTCCACACGGGCAGATCGTTTTCTTTCAAAAGATACGAAGGAAAATGAAAAGAGGTCAGTTGTTTTTAATTTCAGCTTTGGTCGCATCCTCATCTTTAACGGTATATTCATGCGAACAATTGAAGCAATGATAAACCGTTTCAACGGGCATGGCATAGCTGGTAAAGAAAAAACCAATGATAACGCTGGCCCAGTTGGAAGCTTTCCGGGGCGAACTGACCTGGTCAATATTCAAAGAACCACATTTCGGACAGGGGGTTAATGCTTTGTGTTCGTTGGCGAGGGTCCTCAGGATGCTGCTCGCTCTTTCGGCTTGAGAAGAAGCCACCATTAATTTGATCCCGCCTACCGCGTTGGTCAGGATCGGATCAATGGTCACCGTGTTCTCATCTTTCAGCCAGCAATTGATCCCGTCTTCTTCCAGCCGGCCCATGGCAATATGGGCGGCAACATAATTATCGTAGGAGTAGATGGGAACGAATTGCATGGTGAAAGGTTATAAGGGACGAGGTACAACACAGAGGTACAGAGGATACGAGTTACACAGAGGAAAACTATACCAGGGTTAACGTCCAGGATTTTTTTCTGTTCTCACTGCTAAAAGCCCTTGAACAGTCCATATTAATTTTTTAACGGCCATACTCATCGCCATAGTCCACCGCGTATTTTTCATAGCGTTTGATAAGGGCAATATTTTTCTTTTCTGTATCTGTCAAAAAACCCTTGATGTCAACGGTGTTGGGAACATACCAGTCCTGCATTTCAAATTGCTGTCTCAGCTCTTTCTTTTTAAAACAATAACCATGACGGGCAAAGATCTCGTTGCGCATGAATTCCAGCTCACTCTTGGGATAAGGTTCCAGGTCGTCTGGCACCAGCAAACGCTGTGAAGCCTCGGGGTAATCACCGACATCCGCCTTATATTCAAATTTCTTTCTTTCCAGGGTATATGTTTTGACCGGTCTCTTGACATCATTTGCTTTCCAGTTGCCTTTTACAAGGTCGATGCTGTCTTCGTTGATAGAAAACTGGAACACGCCATCATCTTTATGATCGCCGGGTTCTTTGGCGGTAACAGTGTATTCTCTGCCGGTTTTTATAAAGGTCCCGGCAAAAGGCCTGTCGTTACCCCCCACAATAGAACGCCCTAAAACAGAATCTCCCTCTGCTTTAATGATAAGCAAAGTGATCTTGTTATCGCCAAAAGCGCCCACATAAGAACCGAGGATCTCTTCCAGTAGCTTGACAGGAGCCGGCGGGTTTTGTGTATCGGCTATCCGGGTAGTATCCGTTGACTTTTCGGTTTCGGCAGTGCTTTTTTTATTGTTATTGCAGGCAAGCAGGAAAGAAAAGGCCAGCAAGCAGGAGAAGCGTTTTCTCATAGCGAAAGTTTTAAATTTGTGGAGGACGATGGTTTAATGTGTCTTTAAATTTAGCATAAATTCTTACACGCACAAATATTTGGAACGCGGCCCTGCTGCTCACGCTTGCCTTTTTTACCTGGCTGATGGCGGGGATAACTGTCAATTATATTCCCTATAACACCGATGTTGGTTTTTTACGCATCAAACAGCAATATATTGGTATTGATCATTGGCGGATCGCCTTTTTTATTCATGTATATGCAAGTATGTGGGTACTGTTGGCCGGGTTCACCCAGTTCTCCAAAAGGATACAACGGAATAACCCGCGCCTTCACCGTACCATGGGCTATATCTATGTAACGGATGTATTGCTTATTACCGGTCCGGCAGGAATGTTGATGGGTTTTTATGCCAATGGTGGTCTTCCGTCAAGGATCGCCTTTGTAACATTAGCGTCGCTCTGGATGTTTTGTACAGCAATGGCATTAACCAGGGCAAGACAGAAAAAATTTAAGTCCCATCGTAACTATATGGTCCGGAGCTATGCACTTACCTTATCAGCAGTGACGCTCAGGGCATGGAAATATAGCATCACCAATATAGCAGAGCATTATCATTATGAATTATCGCCGATGGATGTGTACCGGGTGGTAGCCTGGCTTGGCTGGGTGGGAAATTTGATGGTTGCGGAGTGGCTTATTAGAACTAAGATTTACAGGATTAAAAAGGATTATTAGGGACACCAGGAAAAAACATCTCTTTCAAACCTTCCTCTGTTAAATTGGGAAACAGTTTTTTATTGTGGATTCGCTTGAACTGGAGAGAGGGGGCTCCAAAATTGATGAGTAAGCCAGTTGAAACATTGGAAGCTTCAATATAGTTGATAGCCTGAGCCAAATGCGTATTATCTAATTCGGACCTGGCCTTTATCTCAAGGGACACCGTATTTTCAATCCAAAAATCAACCCGGCGTAACCCGATCTTATTGCCTTTATAATGGATTGAAAGTTCAAACTCTTCTTCGAATTTTATACCTGCCGATTTCGTCTCAATAGAGAGGGCCCTTTGATAAATGTATTCCTGAAAGCCTGGACAAGCACCCGATGCACCTCCATGCTACACCCGATTATTTTATGAGTCAGTTCTTTAAAAGGAAGTTCCCGGTCTCCCATAAATCCGAAATAATCTTACAAATCTTAGTTCTATTGGTTCAGCATCAGCGGCATCACCAGCATCAGCAGCTCTTCGTTCTCATCCTGGTCAGAAGGCTTGATGATCCCCGCTTTGGTAGGGGTTGATAATTCCATATTAATCTCATCGCTGTCGGACGCGCTGAGCATTTCGATCAGGAACCTTGCATTAAAGGCGATCATCAGGTCTTCGCCGTTGTACTGGCATTTCATTCGCTCATTACCTTCAAAACTAAAATCAACATCTTGCGCGGCCAGTTGTAATTCGCCGCCGCTGATATTCAGCGCCACCTGGTTGGTACTTTTATTACTAAAAATACTGACACGGCGAAGCGCACTCTGGAAATCATTTTTGTTTACGGTCAGGCGGTAGGGATTATCTGTTGGAATCACTACTTTATAATCCGGGAAACGCGCATCAATCAGGCGGCAACTCATTTGCGTAGTGCCGTGTTTTACAAATAGATGATTGCTGTTATAGCTGACAGTGATCTCGTCTTCAGAAGAAGGAAGCGCGGCCTTTAAGAGGTTCAGTGGTTTCCGTGGCGCGATAAAGGAATCTGATTTCGGGCATTTTACATCTGTTCTTTTATAGCGCACCAACCGGTGCGCATCAGTTGCCACGCACTGCAGCCCCTTTTTATCCAGCTCAAAGAAAACACCCGTCATCGCAGGGCGGAGATCATCATTGCTGGTGGCAAAAAGTGTTTTTGTGATCGCGGTTACAAGCGCCGAAGACGTCATAGTAAAGGAAGTAGTATCGTCCGCAGCGGGCTCTTTAGGGAAATTGTCAGGGTTTTCACCCATCACTTTG
>JANMKG010000386.1:0-7559 GCA_031371915.1 Chitinophagaceae bacterium
ATTGATGATCGTTCCCTGGGTCACCTTCCGGATGAAATGCCGGATGGCTTCGTTCAAACCAAATTCTTTCAGGATATTGGAATGCAGGTTGTGGGAGATACCTCTTACTTTCTGGATCACATCATTCAGGAGTTCCCTTCCTTTTTCATGTAGCTGCTGGTCTCTCTCATCCAGTTGCTGTGCCTTGATCCCCAGCAGGTGTAGTTTGGCGGAAGAAAGGATAGCGCCTACTTCATCATGCAATGTTTCCGCGATACGGTGTCTTTCTGTTTCCTCGCTCCGCACCGCGGCTTCGATCAGCTGGTTCTGTTGTTGCTCGCGGAGTTTGTCCATTGCCCGCTGGTATTTTAGTTTTTTTCGCTGACTAAATATCAGGGCTACCAGGAAACTGGTAAAAAGGAGCAACATTACAGCAATGCCAATAATAACAAGATATCGTATATCAGTGCCTTGATTCATAAAGAGCTTTTGCCATTAACAGGCAGAAAAGAATGAATGAAATATTGGTTACATCCCAGATACCCACTGCAAAATGTTCAAATTGCTTTAGGAATGCTTTGTAAAAGAGAAAGATGGGAAAATTTATCACCACGTAAATGCTCAGCCCCGTTACTACCCAAAAAGAAGGCGGTCTGCGGTCTTCGTGGGTATCTTCATTTAGCACAAAGAAATAATATTGGAGACAGTAAACTAAAAGCAGGCCGGTTTCCAGGGAAAGTAAGCGACTGCTGAAGCTCCAGTAATAAAAAAAGTTCTCAAAAAAAATAAAATTAACCAGCACAAACAGGCCAAACAACAGGGGGAGTAGTTTTTTTAAGGACAGGAGAAAAGGCTGTTTCAGCAGGATAAAAAACCAGGCGAACATAAAGAACCGGAGTAAGGAGATAATATTATAAATGAAATTATTCGAGGTTAACCATTTATAGGGTATCACATCCTGGTATTTCCAAATTAACAGGGCGCAAAGATTGAGGACAAAGAGGATACAGATAAATATCCTTACCGGTTTCATATACCGGAACTTACTCCGGTAAATAATCAAAATGGTCAGAGGTATGAGAGAGGCCCATAACTCTGACCAGTCAAGTATCGTATGAAGGAATTTATTCATTAGGATAAGAGTGCAAGCTCAGTTATTCCGCATCTTTTGGCGGGGAAGGGTTTGTTTCGAGTGTTCCTGTTAGCGCCTGAACGCCATCGACTGTTATCTTATAATAAATATGGCTATCGGCTTTAATATCCGGTGAAAATGTTAATGAATATGGCTTTGTTGTATCGATACCGTTCTTTTTTAAAAAGTCATTGATCGATTTATAGGTCATTTCCTGGTCCCCGAATATCATTCTTTTTTCTACAGCCATGAATGCCTGTCCTGTCGCAAGCTCAACAGGATTAAAGATAGAATTGGTATTATTAGGATAAAATTTATCCTGGGCTTTTGAAGGGTACGCCAATAAGGTGGGTGATTTTGCATCATCAGTTTTAAAAAGGAACTGTAAGACCATTTTTGTTGATCCGGAATATTTTTGAAGGCTGTCAAATTGAACTTTAGTGAGCTTCAATGTATAAAGATCTCCCGTCAAAGGCGCTACTACGGCTGCGGCGTCTGTTGATTTGGCCCCATCTCCCTCTTGTTTTACTGCAGTATCAGACCCTGATTGTTCCTTTTTCTCCTCCTTCTTAGTATTGCAGGCGATAAAAAAAAGAGAACAAATTAGAAACAGTATCGCTGTCCTTTTAAGCAGGAGACTGCCTGTCTTGAATTGAATGTCCTTTTTCATATTAGTTGAGTTTAGGTGGTTTACTAATCTATTGTATAAAGAATCAATCTGAAAGTGGGCGACCCGGCGGGCAGGGATTTGCTGATGCTACAGTCAGGCCATTTTCATCTAAAAGCGTGTAAGCAGCATGTGGGTTCTTATCGTAGTGATAAGCTTTTAATGTGAATACCTCTTTACCCTTTTTGATGTATTTCTTTATCTTTTTAAAATTTACCTCAAGGTTACCCAGGGTGAGCGGAAGGGGTAACTCAACCGTTCCACTATCTTTTTTTAGTTCGAGGGGTATTTTTTCACCAACTGCCCATTTCCCTTTTCTTTTATAGAGGGGGTAAGCAACGAGTTGAAAGCCTTCTTCATTTTTGGCTGTTATGGAGACTTCAAATTGAAATATAATTCTCCTTAGTCTTTTCATTTTTACATTTTCCCAATGCAATGACTGGACAGGTAGACTAATTGTTCGGCTTTTGCCGGTGTTTTGATTTTCCATCTTATAGTTATTTGGTTAAATGAAGCAAGGGTTCTCTCCAGGCAGGACTAAATCTTTCTCTAAAATAAGTTTACCCCGGGAACTTTCAAAGGCTCCAAAGCAAGATTGCGTAGATACTCCTGTATAATGCGTAGTTCTACGTACCCCCCGTCTTAACGCATTCATACGCAGTTGTTAAGAGCCTTTACCAGTTGTTTTACGGGTCTTGATTTTTACGCATTTCCTACCTTGTTCCCGGGCCATTGCTGAACGAAAATTTGGGTCATAAATCAATTGTTATGACACGATATTTCATCCTCAGCTTCTTCTTCCTGGCAATCGCAAGTGGTGCTTCTTTTACCAGCCATGCAGCAGCCGATAAAGCAGTAAACACTTCGGCTCATGCGAATTTCGATATTGTAAATGGGGCACAAAGCACTGAATTGCCTCCCGTAAAGAATATACCAGCCTTACCGGGCGCAGAACCTTTCCAGCCGGTGCAGAAAGGACATGGACAGGTGCCTTCTTTTGATGAACTGGCACATGTCCATCATTTTCATAAAGGAAGAGTGAAAAAGATAAAAAAACACCATAACAAATGCTGGGCCCTGAGTAAACTGATCCTGGTCCTTTGTCATATCGCCATCTTGGTGATCGCGTATATGCATGTGACCCATTGATCGATTTGAAGATTTGAAAATGTAAAGATTTGAAGATGAAATCAGAAACGAATGATATTGAATCCAGCAAAAAATTTAAACGGAAGTTCTTTTACATCTACTCCTGATACCCTCGCTTTAGGCGGGCCCTGCCGGCACCATTGCACGAATTCTTCGAGTTGTTCAGGGGTACCGGTTGCGATAATAGCCACTTTTCCATCTTCGGTATTCCTTACCTCTCCACTGATATTTGATTTGTTGGCTTTTTCCTTAGTGGCCTGGCGAAAAAAAACGCCCTGTACTTTGCCTGAGACAAGAATGGAAAGGGTTTGTTCCATGTGTTTTAAAATTCTATCAAAGCAACAATTTCCTCCAGGTAATGCTGGTCAGTGTTGTCGAACTGGTCAAACTCCGCGCTATCCACATCCAATATACCCAATACGTTCCCGTTACGGATGACGGGCACAACGATCTCTGACCTGGATAAACTGCTACAGGCGATATGGCCCGGGAATTTTTCTACATCCGGAACGATCAGTGTTCTGGCCTGGTCCCAGCTGCTGCCACAAACGCCCCTGCCTTTTTTTATCCTTGTACAAGCTACCGGTCCCTGGAAAGGAGCCAATACCAGTTCCTCTTTCTTTACGATGTAAAATCCAACCCATAACCAGCCAAACTGTTCTTTCAGCGCAGCGGTAATATTCGCCATATTGGCTACCAGGTCTGGTTCACCTTCGAGCAAAGCCTTGATTTGTGGAAGCAGGGACTGGTATTGTTCAGCCTTATTCCCTGTAATAATTTGTAGATCTTCTGCCATTTTGCAAAGATAAGTTTCCAGGCCATGTCCGGGAAGACTGACAGGAACATCCCAATCTCTTTTTCCTCCGTAACTTCCGTGAAAATATCCATCGCTATGCGAAAGCTGATCATGATGAGTTGCTGGTTACTGGTTACTGGTTCTGCTATATCACAACAATTTGGCGGTAACCCGCCTTCCCAGAAATGGAAGCAGATCAATACAGACACAGTAAGGATCATTTTTCCGACGGGGGCAGACAGCCAGGCCAACAGGGCCGCGGCGATCGTTCATTACCTTGCTGCCCATCAGCCCATCCCGCTGGGTGACCGGTTAAAAAAGATCAATATCGTTTTGCAGGACCAGACCACTGTCGCTAATGGTTATGTGGGGATGGGGCCTTTCCGGAGTGAATTTTTTCTTACGCCGGTACCGAATAATTTCCAGGAAGGAAGTATTGGATGGACTGATCAGTTGGCTGTACACGAATACCGGCATGTGCAGCAATTCAACAACTTCAATAACGGGATAAGCCGGGTGATGAAATTCCTTTTTGGGGAAGATGGGTATACACTGGCGATCAACGCCGCAGTACCAGATTGGTTTTATGAAGGGGATGCGGTCTATAATGAAACCATCCTGACCAACCAGGGGAGGGGAAGATTACCTCTTTTTTTAAATGCTTACCCTTCTCTCTGGCAAGCTGGAAAAAAATATTCCTGGATGAAATTGCGAAATGGTTCGCTGAAGGATTATGTGCCGAATCACTATTACCTCGGCTACCTGATGGTGAATTATGGGAGAGAGAAATATGGCACCGATTTCTGGACAAAAGTGACCCATGATGCCACGGCCTACAAAGGATTGCTTTATCCTTTCCAGCATGCTATAAAAAAATATGCAGGAGTTGAGTATAAAACATTCACGCAACAGGCATTTGATTATTATAAAAAGAATTCAGAAAGAGTTTCGATTTCACGTGATGAGTATCTTTTCCCCGTTAAGAAAAGTTATGTGGTCAATTATTCCTTTCCCTACAGCGCCGGCAATGATTCATTGATCTACCTGAAGGAGAGCTATCGACAACGCCCTGCTTTTTATGTTAAGGATGCCCATGGTGAACACCGGTTAAAGGTCCGCGATATCTCCACCGAGGACCAGTTCAGTTACCGTAATGGTAAGATCGTCTATGCCGCCTACCAGACCGATCCCCGCTGGGCCTGGAAAGATTACAGTGTCATCAAATTGCTGGATGTTAAGACGGGCCAGCAGCAAACGCTGACAAAAAAAACAAAATATTTCACACCGGATATTTCAGCGGATGGCAGTAAAGTGGCGGCAGTCCAGATCAGCCCGGGTGGGAAAAGTGAATTGCATATCCTTGATGCATCCAATGGCCAGGTCATCAAAGCAATCCATTCCTCCGAGATCGTCTTATTCACCGATCCAAAATTCATGGATGAGAACACGCTGGTGACGGCAGTACGACTAAGAGACGGGAAAATGGCGTTGGCCATGGCAGAGATCTCTACAGGAAATACGACCAGGTTGACCAACCCTTCTTTTAATGTGGTAGGATATCCCTGTGTCAATAACGGGGTCGTCTATTTTACGGCTAGTTATGGCGGCAACGATGATGTATTCGCCCTTCGGTTAAAGGATAATAAGATATTTAAGATCAGTGACGGGCCATTAGGCAATTATTTTGTCAATGCGGGCAACGGTAAAATCACCTGGTCGGCATTTACTGCTGAAGGTTACCAGTTGAAACAGGTTCCCGAAAAAGAACTTACCGGGAAGGAAGTGGCTTCCGCCGCAACCGATGATCTTACAGGAAAGTTTTTGGTAAGTCATGAGAACGAATTCGGCGATATTTTGGGTAGCAAACTGCCCGATCGGAATTTTTCCGTCAGTAATTATAAAAAAAGTACCCGGCTGATCAATTTGCACAGCTGGCGGCCTACTTATTCTGATCCCATACTTACTGTATCGGTATTCGGGGAGAATGTGCTGAATACCCTGGAGACAGAATTATATTATACCTATAACCAGGATGATAAAACAAATGCCGTGGGTATCAATGCCGCCTATGGCGCCTGGTTTCCTTACCTGAGCGTTGGTTCGGAATACACTTTCAACAGGGAGGGTATCACGGGAAATAAATTACGTAAGTGGAAACAGCTGGATTCACGGATCGGGTTGAGTGTGCCGCTTGTTTTTATCAGCGGCCAGACACGCAAGAGTCTTAGCATGAGTAGTTATTATGTGCGGAGAAATGAATTCAATACAGGTTTCTTCAAAGATTCATTGGGGAACACTTCATTCAGTTATCTCTCGCACTCCATCTCCTGGATCCAGCAGGTGCAAAGGGCCGTGCAGCATATCTATCCACGCTTTGCTTATTCCCTGTTCATGGGTCATCGTCATATCATCACCAAATACAAGGGCTACCAGTATATCGCAAATGCGGCTTTGTATGTTCCGGGTGTGCTTTCCAATCATAACCTTATTTTCAACGGTTCTTTCCAGCAACGGGATACGCTCAACCAGTTATCCTTCAGTAACCGGTTCGCTTATTCACGGGGCTATGATGGCAGGTATTTTTCCCGGATGTGGAAAGTATCGGCGAATTATCATTTGCCACTGTTTAATCCTGACTGGGGTTTTGGAAATATCCTTTACCTGCAACGCGTAAGGGCCAATCTTTTTTATGATTTCACCAAAGTGTATTCCCTTGATAAAACTCAGAACCGCGACCAGCGTAGTTATGGCGCCGAACTTTTTGTCGATACCCGCTGGTGGAACCAATACCCGCTCAGCTTTGGTTTCCGCGTAAGTCACCTGCTGGACCGGGACCAGTTTGATGGGCTCAAAGGAACGGTGTTTGAATTTATCTTGCCGGTGAATATTATACCTAGGTAGGAGCTGGTTGCTGGTTACTAGTTACTAGTTGCTGGTTCAAAGTGCGGACAAACTCTCTTCGATCACTTTGATCTTCTCTTCTGCATCGGCTTTCTTCTTTCTTTCGATCTCGATGATCTCGGGTTTGGCATTCTGGACAAAACGTTCATTACCCAATTTCTTTTCCACGGAGACCAGGAAACCTTTCAGGTAGTCAAGATCCTTTTGTAATTGATCTTTTTGTGAAGCGGTATCCAGGACTGTTGTTGTTTCGATAAAGAACTTATCTTTCTGCACCACAACCGTGATCGCGTTAGTAACATTATCTTTTGTATAGGAAATAGCTTCTGCATTTACCTGTTTCAGCAGGATTTTTTCAAGGGCTTTGTAAGTACCTGCATCTTCCGTTTGCAGGTGCAGCCGGATCGTATCTTTTGGTTTCAACCCGTTCTTGTTCCGCGCATCGCGGATGGCCGTGATCACTTCCTTGAGTAAAACAGCATCGGCCAGTATTTTTTTAACAGGAGACCCGGCCACAGTATATTGTTTTACAGTAAGGTCGTCCGTTCTGTCTTTAAGCTGGTGATAGATATCTTCGGTTATAAAAGGCATGAATGGATGCAGCAACTGCATCAGTTGTTCGAAGAAGCCAACCGTTTTTTCATATACTTTCTTATCGATAGGCTGTTCAAAACCGGGTTTCACCCATTCCAGGTACCAGCTGCAGAAATCATCCCATATAAGGGAGTAGATCGTTTTTAATGCTTCACTTAACCGGAATTCTTTGAACTGGGCATCTAATTCAATCCTCACTTCATTCAAACGATTCTCAAACCATTCCACCGCAAAGCTGCCGGCTGCTGGCTCCTTGCTCACAGCTATCCTTCCTTCCCACATCTTCACAAGCTTCAGCGCATTCCATATCTTATTATTAAAGAACAGGCCCTGTTCGTTGC
>JANMKG010000390.1:0-3993 GCA_031371915.1 Chitinophagaceae bacterium
TGTCTTTGTCCTTGATCAGGTCGTCCACCATACCTAATTCTATGATCGCATAACTATCAGTGCTGATACCTGTATCCATGAACAGGTTCTGGATATCCTTGAGGCGACATTGTACATCATTCAGGCGGTATTCGCTTTCACCGCTTTTGTAGAATTTACGGGTAATGGTCACGGTGCTGAACTCGGTTGGCAGCAGGTTCTTCGTATTCTCAAAGGTCAGGTTTACTTCCGCAAGGCCACTGGCGCTGCGGGTCTTGGACCCGTTAAAAACCAGGCTGTCGAGGTTCTCACTCCGGAGATGACTGATCTTCTGTTCCCCGATCACCCAGCGGATACTGTCTACGATATTGGATTTGCCGCAACCATTGGGGCCTACGATGCCCGTGATATTATCGTCAAAATTGACAATGGTTTTATCAGCAAAACTTTTGAATCCCTTGATTTCTAAGCTCTTTAATCTCACGTTGTTTCAGTTTTTAGGTCAGGAGCGAATTTACATTAAACAAGGGGAATGCAAGAACTGAGTGTCAACAGGTTATTCACAAAAAAAGCGTAAATGTGGAGAAGAAAAAATAGTGGGCTACCAGCTGTAGTATTTATGACATCGGCTGTTGTGTCACTCACTTGTGCGTTCCGTTTTCACGAGATGGATATCGATTCGCAGTAGCTTTAAAAGACAAAATGCCAAATCTGTAACAGCACCAACTTACGGAGTCGTCATTGCGAGGCCTGCCAGTTGTATTTTCGATCATACTCGATCTCACAGCCAGCCGAAACAAACTAAAAAAGACAAGGCAATTCTTGTATTACTTTTTCGGTTTCCTAAACTCTTTCAACCTATCACTGATATAAATAATCATCCCCTGCCGGTCGGTCTTCCGGCAAAAATCATAGGAAGGCCGGTAACCATACATAAACAAATTAAGGGAATCACCGTGGAGCCCAGTCAGGCGCTCTACCCATTCTGCCGGGAATAAGCGGTCAATATAATCATCCCGGTCTTGTTGGAGGAGGCGTTTTTTAAGTTCTCTCTTTTGTTTAGCGGCTTTGGAGGTATAACTGAGCGGACTGAGAACAATACCAAAACCTTTCTCCGGGCTGTTGAGACCCGTGATCCCCGGTTGCTTTTTCAAAATATCCTGGTAATACCGGTGTCTTTCCAGCGAATCTTTGCTATAACTGCTGGTCACTTTCACCATTTCCAGGGTAATGATCTTTCGTTCCAATGTAACATCATAAGCTGTCAATAACATATGTAGTCTCACCGTTATTGTATCAGGTACAAAGCCCGCTGCCGAAAAGACCAGCGTATCTCCTTCATCCGCGAAAATATGGTAGCTGCCATCCCTGCCCGAATAGGCGGAGAGCCGAAGCGTTTTATTCCGGATCGTAGCTGCCACTACCACAGAATCATTACTGGAGTAGATCTTACCGCTTTCTTTTTACTGGGCATAAAGGGTAGCGCAAACAGGCATCAACAAAACAACCGGGAGGAAGCGGCGATTAAACATGTTTAAAAATAAGTGTACACTGGTCATCCTGTTATAGATACTTATTCAATCTTTTGTTAAAGCATCAGGACAGGAACCCTGTACAGGATTGTAAAAAATAACTGTCATGTAAATTCACGTAAATGAAGTAGTTTCATTCCCTTTAACCCTCAAACTAGATCTTCCATGCACAGGATCATTATCCCTGTTGATTTTTCGGAGACCTCTTTAAATGCAGCCCGTTTCGCCGCAGGGATGCTTTCTGGTCTTCCGGATACCCTGGTCATCCTTTATAATAATTACAAAGACAACAGTGACTATGAAATTCATAAAACATACCTGGTGGCTTTACAACAGGAACTGTTGGATAAAGGAGATACTGCAGTGGAATATGAATTGGAGAAAGGCGGCGACCTGATTGACAACCTCGACAGGCTGGCCCACACGCGGCGTGCAACATTAATCGCTATGGGCCTTTCAGGCCGCTCCGGGTTCCAGCAAAAATTCATTGGAAGCAATACTTTAAGAACAGTTGACCGCAGCCTTTACCCGGTCATGATCATTCCACCGGATGCCAGTTTTACCAGCATTAAAAAAGTAGCTTTCGCATCTGATTTCAAGGACGTAGAAAATTCCACGCCTTCATCACTAATCAATGCGGTACTCGAAATATTTAACCCAATACTCCATGTCGTGCATGTAAACCCCGGGCATTATATTTCCATGACCGAAGCCTGTCGTGTGCAGCAGGAAAAATTGGCGGACATGTTTGCCGGGTATGAAAAGGAATTCCATTTCCTGACCCTTTATGATTTCCAGGAAGCGATCAGCAACTTCCTGACCGATCACGGGATCGATATGCTGATCACCATTCCCCATCATCATAGCGGCGAAGGGGGTTTGTGGGAAACATCCAATACACGGAAACTGGCCTACCATAGCCATATCCCCATATTGACCGCACACCAGTAACCCGGATCAAATTTTCCTTCCTCTTATTAATTTCCGTTACTGACTGTCCCCTTTAAATGTTCTTATTTTTGCCTGTTTCTCTCCTGAATATTTAATTCCTGTATACAAATATCCCAACATCCATCGCTTACTGATCAATATCAATTCCTGGCAGGTGGTGGTGAAATGGGTGAACTAATGCGCACAGTGAACCCGGTAAAGGCTCTGTATTTCATTTCTCACTTCCTAAAAGACCTTAAAAGAATCTGTATTAGGGATTCACCTCCAGGACGTAAGCCATCCCGTTTGGTTTGATGGTCCATCCTTTTTTACCTGAGTAAACAGCAATAAAGCAACCCCCGAAATAGAGTAGGAAGGATGAATAAAACACGAACAGTAATATGAGTACAAAAGAGCCCGAAGGACCATAGAGACTGCCAATATTACTATCTACCAATAATACGCGTAAAAAAAGTCGTCCTGTGCTGAACAAAATACCGGTCAGCAAGCCACCCACGAAAGACGCTTTCCAGGTCGGTCTTCCATCGGCCAGGAAACGAAACAGCATGATGAACCAGGCTGCTACGATGAGCACGCTCGTTATCTCTCCCAGGAAACTTTTGAAAAAGTCCGCCCCGGCAGGCCAGGCCGAATCCATGTAATGCCCTGCTACCACCTTGAAGCTTTCCAGCAGCAGGTCCGCGCAAAATAAAATCCCCACGAGCAATATCACCGCAAATGACCGTAAGCGGATGCTAAGCAGGAACAATAAGCCGGGTCTTTCTTTTATGCTGATCTTCCATAACTGGTTAAGAGAATCTTTCATGACATTGAACAAGGTGGTAGCAATAAAGAAAAGAAAAAGACACCCGATAATGATCACATACCAGTTGTCATTAAATCCGCGAATACTCCTGATCACCAGCCGGACTTGTCCTGCCCCTTCATTTCCCACGATGCCTGAAAGATTTTTCATCAGCCCCTGTCCCACATTCCGTTCTCCTATGAATAACCCGAATAACTGAACCAGGATAAAAACAATGGGTGGCAAGGCAAACGTGGTAAAAAAAGCTGTTGCCCCGGCCATCCGCAACGGATCATTTTTTCCCAGTAAGCGAAGGGAAGGAAGAAAACAACTGGCCAGTAAGGAAAACTCGTTTTGCTTTTTTGCAGGCATCATCATAGTAAAGATAAAATATTGTATCGGGGTTTGCGGGTATTGCAATACAGATGTTTAGTATTATTAAGGATTATGCACCGGAAAATTAATCACAACGATGAGGGAAAATATTTTCCAGCTATATTTAAAGGAGGTATAAAAAATAACAACCGATGAAATTTCTGCCCGTGCTTGTTCTTGCGCTCTCACAACCGATATTTTCCCAATCCCCCAATAAAATATTGGATCCAGCTGAGATGCAGGGTGACCTGGCTGTTTTGCAAAGCGCCTGGACCCATCTTCACCCGGGACTCTATCGTTACAACACTCTCCCGCAACTGCAAAGTTATTTTCAAGCAGCCAAGGCAAAATGCGGCCAACCTCTCGACGAGC
>JANMKG010000391.1:0-11972 GCA_031371915.1 Chitinophagaceae bacterium
ACATTCTTGGCTCTTTCCCTGGCCAATTCCAGGTTGGAGAATTGTTGTTTACCTTTTGGCACCACAGCGTTATACCGGCCGATATTAAAATTGATCTTGCGGCGGTGTTCCTTGTCCGGTGCTTTCACCTCGCTTTTAGCAATAAATACTGCGGCTGTTTCTTTCACGGTAGCGTAGTTGTTTTCTTTTCGTTTTGCAGCCGCATTTTCGCGACCTTATCGAGGGCATTATAGAATTCTTCCCCATATTTTCTTACCAGCGGTTCTTTCAGGAATTCGTAAGTAGGTATTTCCAATTTTTTTCCTAAGGAACAGGCTGGGTTGCATAATTTTTCCCGGGGTTCATAATTGACCCTGTCATAATCCCCGTGTTTGCCTTTTTGCGCTATCACGGGAAAGAGATGACAGCTGATCGGTTTTTTCCAGGGGATGATACCGGCATAATAAGCCTGTTCAAAGGCACACATGATAACACCTTTTTCATCGCGCCGGCCATATACACAAATTTCATTATCGTTACCCAGCGTTGGCGTTACCCAACCAAATTCTTTATTGTAAACGTATTTACCTTTTTTTTCCACCTCTGCAATAGAGGCAGCGGTCAGGTAGGGTTTCACCTTTTCATACATTTCAAGGATGATCTCAAGCTCTTCTTCATCCAATGGGGCGCCGGCATCACCTTCTTCGCAGCAGCCTCCCTTGCATTTGCTGAGATCACAGACAAACTGTTTTTCCACTACATCATCGCTGATCAATATATTATCTATAACTATCAAGCCTGTTTATTTTTTGCAAAGGTAAGCGTTAAACTCCTGCGGGTTTGTTACGGTTAAAGATCTTCCTGATATGATGACCAGCGGAGGTCAGCCGGTTATGTGAAGTCAGGTAGCTGATCACTTTATGCTCCAGCCAATGATGCAGCGGAAGCAACATAGCGATCAGGATGATCTTTATGGCCAGCACTTTCCAGGGCTCGCCATGGGTAAGATGGTGTATCTTATTATCCGCGATCAGGATAATGAACTCAAAGAACATAATAAACGCAAAAAATCCCAGCACCCTGATCGTATTTTCAGACACCCGGAATATCCCCATTAGCACGAGGGATACAAAGAAGATTGCAATCCCGATAGTGATCGCCATGTATTGAATATTATGGTTCCGTATTTCTTTTTCCTGCCTTTTCTTCTCTTCTTTTTCGAGTCGCTGCTGCACGTCAGCCGCTTCTACTTGTGCCAGCTCCTTTTCCTTGTTTAATTTTTCACTGCTGTCCTTGTATTTATAATAAATGGAATTATACTGGCTGGCCAATTGGTAATTCGCAGTCCTTGTATACAGTGAATCCAGGTGCTTCGCCGCGAGTTCGGCACTTTCGATCAGGCCGTTTGTTTCTGCTATTGTTTTTACTTTTAAAAAATACTCAATGGCCTTGTTAAGATCCCCGGTCTTCTTATAAAAATTAGCCCATAAAGCATAGAAGTTCATGCGCTGTATCTCGCTGGCGTCCTTTTCAAAATAGGGAGCGGCTTTGATAAAATTTACCCGGGCAGAATCGTAACGGCCAAGATCCGTATAAATAACTCCGTAGGCTTCGTTGATGATCGGGGAAAATCCCAACCGGGTGAAATAATCCTTAAGATTCTGACCAGCTGCCGAATTAAAAAATTCAAGTGCCTTAGCGGGTTGATCCATCCGTATATACTGGTTTAACAAGGACTGGTAACCCAGCACCTTAAGGTTGGTAAGGCGAAAGGAATCCGCCATTGCCAGTGACCTGTTGTAATAACCGATCGCGATATCCGTGCTTTTTTTAGCCGCATACAGGTCGCCGATCGCTGCAAGCGCGACCGTTTTCTGGTACGGAGTACGTCCATCCGGGAAAACATCCAGCTTTTTCAGCGCAAGGGTCCGGTAATCGATCGCCTTATCATAGTCTTCTATATCTGAATAGAACCCGGCAAGGTTCAGGTAACAATCCCTGATAAGGCGATCATTTTCCGCGTCCTCAGCAATACGAAGGGCATCCAGGTAATACTGGAGCGCCAGTTTTTTTTCATTCCTGGCGAGATACACGTTGCCATAGGTTCTATACGCCTCTGTTTTTAAACTATCGTCGTCGAGGTTATTGATAATGGAAAATGCCTGGCTCGCGAATTTTAAAGCATTATCCTTATCCAGCGCGGCCAGGTAAGTGGACGATAAGCGCATTTGCGTGATAGCGATCTTGTCCTGGTATTCATTCTTTACCGCTATCTCCAGCGCTTTATTATAATAGCCAATACTTCGCTGTGTATAATCTTTCCGCCCGGCAAAATAGCTGCACCTCAACCCGTTTGCCAGGTAGGCGTTGATCATCAGTTTACGGTCCCTGGATTCTTCTGCCAGTAAGATCATCCGGTTGCCCACATCTTCCGCTTCCTCCAGGTTGATATTCATCAGCATCCGGCACAGGATGTCCATTGCCCCGATCTTTACTTCCGTAGTATTGGCGGTAGCGGCAACAACTTTTCTGAGCGAATCAACTGTCGGATCCTGCTGGGAATAGCTTTTAAGAGACAAGGCGAGCCAAAAAGCAGGGAGGAGTATTCTCTTTACAATAAGCATGGTACGCTGAAATTAATGAAGATTCGGCCCCCGTAAAAATTCCTTTAACACAGTTCTAACACGGGTTATGTATGGAGGAATTTGGACAGGGGCATCCTAGCCTCAAACCACTGTATGCAAAACACGAGAGTTCTCACCCTTCAGAAGTCGGTGAAGGTTTTTTTCCAGATGCTGTTCTGGGTACCGGTAGCGGCGCTTAGCCTGCTTCTTATTTACAATACACTTCCTTATTTTTCTTTTAGCCGGGATTTCAGTTTTATCGAAGAAAGAAGCTTCCTGTTCAAAAGCAATTTTTATAACACCTGTTTCTATATCCACATTTTTGCAGGTTCTCTTTGCATTCTTACTGCCCTTATCCAATTTTCAAGATATATCCTGAAGAAATCAAAGGCCATTCATCGTTTTTCCGGGAAGATCTATGTGGCCGTTGTTTTATTCCTTGGTGCTCCTACTGGTTTGTATATGTCCTTTTTTGCCAAAGGAAGTTTTTGGGAACGATCCCTGTTCATGTTCATGGCGAGTTTTTGGTTCATTACTACCCTGTACGGGTTGACTACGATACACAAAAGAAACGTTATCGCCCATAAGGTCTGGATGATGCGCAGCTATTCGATGGCAATGACAGCCGTTACGTTCAGGTTGTACCATATCATGTTTTACCTCCTTGGCTGGGGGCACCTGGAGAATTACGAATTGTCACTCTGGATCAGCGTGATCGGGAATATGCTTTTCGCCGAATGGATCATTTACCGCCAAAGTAAAAATTACCTGAAATCATTTACTATATAACCCATCATCAAACCATTTTAAACGTTTTAAAATTAAACAACCATGAAATCTATCTTGTACGTCGGCGCCACGTTGATGATCGGTGCCAGTATTTATGGGTTTGTTGATTACAAGCAAACCAGCAACAAAAAAGAATTTAAGGAGATGTATGTAGAACAAAAAGCAGACGAACCGGTCGTTGTCGTTTCCCCCAACAAAACTGAACCTGTTGTGGAGGCCGTGGTAACCAGGAAAACAAAAACGGCTGTGACAAAAAAAGTCATGACGGGGAAAGAAGAAACGCTTCCTGTCATCAAACCCCTTACGGATGAAGAAAAAATGAACAGTTCCGCAACAACCACGATCGAAAAGCCAAGTGTAACCGTTATACCTGCAAAAGAAAACAACGTGGTGAAAAAGAAAAGGAGACTAAGCACCAAACTTTTTAGCCGGGGTGCCCTGGATGAGCGTTATATAGAACCGAAGGTGAAAGAAACAAAGGAATCCAAGAAAACTGAAAATAAAGAGCAGTAAGATAGCATACAGTGGTCTGCTCTGAACCCCGACCGTGTCCGTCGGGGTTTTTCTATACTTTCAAATCCGCCTTATTTCCATTGCAGGGTGTTGATGAGATGTTCGAGGTCCTTTTTCAGGAAATCATTCACGATCCCCAGTGAATCCGCATTCGGTGCGGCATTAAAGTACAGGGCCCCGCGAAGAAAATGCCTGGTGGAATCCGTCAGGAAGAACTGGTTGGCCGTAGCTGTATTTCCGCCCAGCGAGAAATAGATACCCTCTACTTTATTCGGTGTCAGTATCCTTCTTTCTTCTATTCCTGTTGATACATCCACGTGTTGTTTATAGGCCATCTTGAATCCATCACGGACCAGGGAATCAAATTTGTTTACCCCACCAATCTCCTTATAGCTGATATAGATGCGTCCTGCAAACCGGGGGAGATCAATATTTACCCACCAGTCGCCGGCCTTATCGTCAAAGAAGGTAGAATCCTTTGAAACCGTTGCGTAGACGGGGTATTCAAATGTATAAGGATACCCGGGCTGGCTGAACAACTGGTATTTTTTTTCGGGGAAATCAATATGGAAATAACCTTTCTTCTTTCCAACCGAATAATCACTATTACAAGCGTTCAGCAACCAGCCACCAGCAACCAGCAACACAACAAACCAAAATAATTTTTTCATAAGGGGGTTCATTGATCATTTTTTGAATGGATCGTCACTTTTACCTGCTGGATCCTGTTGTTATCAGCTTGTAAGACGGTAAAATCAAAATCACCGCTTTTTGTAACTGAGTTGACGGCGGGAAACTCTCCTGCCAATTCCAGTACCAGTCCCGCCAGGGATTCGCTTTCACCTCTTACTTTATCAAATACATCCCTGGGCAACTTCATCGTCTTGCAGATGTCGTGGATCATGGTCTTGCCTTCAAAGATATAATTATGGTCATCCAGTTTCCTGTTACCGCTTTCTTCTTCGTCAAATTCATCCCTGATATCACCGATCACTTCTTCCAGGATATCTTCCATGGTCACGATACCGCTTGTTCCACCGAATTCATCCACCACGACAGCAAAATGGATCCGCTTCAACTGGAAATCTTTCAGGAGGTCTTCAATTAGTTTTGGTTCGGGTACAAAATAAGGCTGGCGCATCAGGGAATGCCAGTCATAATTTTCTTCCTCAGCAAGAAAAGGGAGCAGGTCCTTGGTATTAATGATGCCGACTACTTCATCGAGGCTTTCTTTGTACACCGGCAACCTTGAATAATGCAGCTCCTCCACTCTTTTTACAACATTCCCAAATGAAGAGTTGTATTCAATACCACTCACATCCAGCCGGGTCCGCATTACCTGCTTCACCGAGATATTACCAAACTTCACGATCCCTTTCATGATATTCTTTTCCTCGGGTGAAGCCTCTTCATCCGTTTTAATATCAATGGCTTCATCCAGTTCCTGCATACTCATTGCATCTGTTTTTTCTGCACCGGCCCTTTTGCCGATCCGGTCGGCCAGTTTCACCACCCATTTACTGATCCTTCGTAACAACAGGTGCAACGCTTCCACGATAAAAGAAGAACCATAGGCAAAGCGCAGGTTGTTTTGCGTTGCCCAGACCTTGGGAAAGATCTTGCCGATGAACACCAGTACAAAAGCGATGGCTATTACCTTGGAAAGTATTTCCACAACCGCTCCCAGCCTGTTGAATGAAATGAACTGGCTAATCAAAAAATTAGACAGGACAATGATACAGATATTCACCAGGGTACCTGCGATCAGGAGCGAAGCATAAACCTCTTTTGGTTCTTCGAGCAGGGTTACGATACGTTTGGCCGCAACATGTTGTTTTGTTTTCAGCATATTGACATCTTTCTTATTCAGGGAGAATAGCGCCACTTCTGCGCCCGAGATCGTAAACGTGAGCAGCAACAGCACAATCAGGGTAATGGTCAAAAAAGTGGTGCCCTGCGGGTTAACAGCGAGGAAAAGATGGGCGAGATAACCGGTGATGGAAAAAAGTATCTGGTGACTTTCCAAACTAAAGAATTTGTTTATCAAAAAAGGCAGGTTGAATGGCCTGCCCTATGAAACCGGAACAAAGGTAAAGCGCGGATGGATAGGATTATGAGGGATTTCACAGATACCCAAGCGCGGATGAAGAGGATTAATCGGGATTTCACAGACACCTTGGCCTGCCTTGTATTACTTGTTCACATCCTTTAATCCGCGTTACATCTCTTAATCCGTGTAATCCGTGTTACATCCTTTCAGCCGTGATATAATCCGTGCTTAATAAGGGAGACTTTCTGAAGGATCGCCCAGTTGCATATCGCCACCCGCTCCTTCCATCCCTCCACTCTCACTGGAGGAACCGGCAGCATCGGCTTTTTTATCGAGCATGATCAGGTTGTCCCCCACCACTTCGGTCGCAAATTTCCGGTTACCCTCTTTGTCGTCCCAGCTGCGGGTCCTTAGTCTTCCTTCTATATAAACCAGGCTGCTTTTGTGAAGATATTTCTGGGCCAGTTCGGCCAACCCCCGCCAAAGAACTACCGTATGCCATTCTGTTTGCGATACCAGTTTTCCCGAACGATCTTTAAAGGTTTCGGTAGTAGCCAGCGGGAATTTGGCGACGGCAATATTTCCTTCCAGGTGCTGGACATCCGGGTCTTTGCCCAGGTTGCCGATAAGCATTACTCTGTTTACGCCTCTCATAGATTTATTCTTTAGGTAATAAAATCGTCTGTGGCATTTAATGCTCCTTAAAGTTAAAATATTTTTGAGACGAAAACATCAAAAACGACCCGCCCATCTTAAAACAAAGCCGGCTGACCAGTTTCCTGGCGCAGGTACTGATTGATAAAACCCGGAAAGGCATATTGATCCCTGTTCGTCTTTTGCACCCATAGCCAGTCATTTTTTACAACCGGTATCTTTTTTAATTTAATATGAATGAACTGACCGGCGATCCGCTGGTGAGAGAGTTGTTGTTTGAACAGGGCCGATACCGTCAATATTTCATAGTCTTTTGCGGGTAACCACTTTTTTTTGATCCCCTGCTGCAGGATATTTTTTTTATTATTTTCTGAAATTGATTCAATCAGCGGGAATTCGTAGAGGTCCTGCCAGATATCTTTTTCGACGCGTTTGCGAATGGCAATACGACCCTTGTATTCGAGTAGCAAGTAATAAAACCAACGTTTCCGGATACTGATCTTTTTTTCTTTTACGGGGAGTTGCGGTATTCTATTTTCCCGGAAAGCAATACAATCTTTTTTGAAAACACAGGTCGGGCACAAGGGTGTTGACGGTTTACAGATTACGGCACCAAAATCCATAATGGCCTGGTTGTACAACCCGGGTTCCTTTTTATCCAGCAAATCTTCCGCCAGCGAGGTAAAAAATCTTTTACCTTCTGATGAATCAATAGGAACATCAATACCAAATATTCTTGCCAGCACCCGGAAAACATTCCCGTCTACTACAGCATGTGGCAGATTGAACGCAAAAGAAGAAATAGCTGCAGCTGTATAAGGCCCCACCCCTTTCAATGCGTTGATGGCTGCGTAATTATCAGGAAATATTCCTTTCCGTTCTTTTGAAATATATCTTGCTGTCGCGATCAGGTTCCTGCACCTTGTATAATAACCAAGTCCTTCCCATAATTTGAATACAACCTGGTCCGGGGCGCTTGCCAATTTCCGGATCGTGGGGAAGGCCCGGATGAAATTGTTATAATAATTTAATCCCTGCTCTACCCTGGTCTGTTGGAGGATGATCTCACTGATCCAGATCCGGTAAGGGTCTTTTTCGCCTTTCCATGGCATCTGGCGGGTATTTTTTTCCCGGTTCCATTTTAATAAAAGGCGGGCAAATGCCGCTTTCGACGCTGGCTGGATTGGTTTTTTCATGAAAAAAATACGAATGCGGGTTTGATTCAGGCCGCTAAATATCCATCATTTTCGATGGAATGGTGTAAATCCCGTTGAAAAAATTTATGCCTATTTAGTTGACTATCATATTATTTTGTTATAAATTGGTGTTCGTAAAACCACTAAAAAACCTTCAACCATGAGAAAAGCCGACCTGGTCAATCAGATTTCTGAAAAAACAGGCATACCCAAGGTAGATGTGCTTGTTACTCTTGAAACTATGTTTAAAGAAGTAAAAGACACGCTGGCCGCTGGCGAAAACATTTATATCCGTGGTTTTGGCAGCTTTATTACTAAGAAAAGAGCTGCGAAAATTGGTCGTAACATCAAGAAGAACATTGCCGTACATATCCCCGAGCATTATATCCCCGCATTCAAGCCTGCTAAAGAGTTTGTTGCAGAAGTAAAAAAACTGAAAGAGGTCAAACCTGACGCCGGTCCCGGAGAGGAGGCTGAATAATCCTTGTTTTGCAGGTTTAATACAGGCCATTCGGGTAACTTTGCCTCCTGAAATTTTTGAATGTGAAGAAACCTCAATGGATCACTGTTGGTATCGCCGTCCTGCTTACTGCAGGTATTTTTCTTTTTGGCAGAACTGTTCCCCGTAAAAAAATCGTTTCTGTTACCGCACATAGCGCTGATGACGTGCATGATCATGGAACACAGCCCAGTATCTCTATTGATACATTGCTCAACCTCGCCAAAAAACAACTAAAGCCGGAACAGGTAATTCGTTTAAACACACTTGAGAATTCTATCTCCAGGGGCGATGTTCAGAACCAGCAATTACATGTTTACCATCAACTTGCCCGGTTTTGGGCCGATTCCGCCCATGTCTTTGAACCTTATGCCTGGTACACGGCAGAGGCCGCCAGATTGGAAAATTCAGAAAAAACCCTCACCTTCGCTGCCCGTTTGTTTTTGGATAACCTGCAGAGTGATGAGATGGAAGCACGCAGACAATGGAAAGCGATGCAGGCTAAAGACTTATTTGAAAGGTCTTTGAAGATCAACCCAGAGAACGATTCTGCCAAAGTAGGCCTGGGCGCCTGCTATCTTTTTGGCGGTATTTCTTCCACGCCGATGGAAGGGATATTGAAAATAAGAGAAGTTGCAGAAAAGGACAGTACCAATACCTATGCACAGCTAATGCTGGCGAGAGGCGCAGTGCTATCCGGGCAATATGATAAAGCCCTCGCCCGTTTAGAAACGGTTAACCGGATGAGACCTGCCGATACAGATGCCATCCTGTTGATGGCTGAAGTGTACGAGAGAATGGGTGATAAGAAAAATGCAGTGGTTTGGTACCAGCGATCTCTTCCCTTGGTAAAACAAGCGGAACTAAAGGACGCGATCGATAAAAGGATCGCAGACCTGGAAAAGTAAAGAAGCCCTTCGACGGGCATAGTAGATAAACTTATTTATAAACAAGATTAAAAAATTATTTGAGTATGCCTTGTGGTAAAAAAAGGAAGCGTCATAAAATTGCGACGCACAAGCGTAAGAAAAGACTGAGAAAGAACCGTCATAAGAAACGTAATAAGTAAAGAAGTATATAAAGTATGTAAAGAAGCCTCCCTCATTTACTTTATATACTTTATATACCAGTTACTTAAGATCAGTCCACTGGTTGTTTGACGTACTAGTTTGCAGATCATCCATTCGTTCTCAGCACTCCCGGCAGACATTCCCGCATTTGGTACGATTTCGGGCAGCCAGTCCCGATGGTTATCGGCACAGCAGAAGGTGTTTTCATTTATGTAAGCTGTAATGAACAAAGAACTTATTATTAATGCAGCCCCGCAGGGTGTAGAAATAGCCCTGCTGGAAGACAAGAAACTGGTAGAACTGCATAGCGAAAAAAGCGATGCACGTTTCGCCGTTGGTGACCTGTACCTGGGTAAGGTAAAAAAGCTGATCCCGGGGCTTAATGCTGCATTCGTGGACGTAGGGTTTGAAAAGGATGCTTTTCTTCACTATACGGACCTGAGTCCTTATGCAAAGTCCCTGCTGAAGTTCACGAATATGTGCATGCAGGATAAGAGTGAAACAGGACTTGATTTTGGCAGGTTCACTATCGAGCCTGAGATCATCAAGACCGGCAAGATCAACGAAGTACTGGGAGGCAAACCGAACGTATTAGTCCAGATCCTTAAAGAACCTATCGCCGCCAAGGGGCCCAGGCTGAGTTGCGAAATATCCTTGCCCGGCCGTTTCGTGGTGCTAACTCCCTTTAATGATATCGTAGCGGTTTCCAGGAAGATCCATTCCTCCGAAGAAAGAAAAAGATTGCAGAAGATTGTTGAGGCCATTAAATCAAAGAATTTTGGTGTCATCGTGCGTACCGCCGCGGAAGGAAAGAATACAGCAGAACTGCATGAAGATCTTTCGGCCCTGGTAGAAATGTGGAAGACGATCCAGCGCAACCTGAAAGGTGCTGCTGCACCCGCCAAGATATTAAGTGAGCAAACAAAGACGACCAGTATTCTCCGCGACCTGCTCAACGAAGATTTCAATAAGATCGTTGTCAACGACAGGAATATCTTCAGTGATACCAAAAATTATATCCTGCGGATTGCTCCTGAGAAAGCGGATATTGTTTCCTTTTACCAGAACGGCGCTACCATCTTTGATTCCTTTGGTATCACCAAACAGGTAAAATCTTCTTTTGGCAAGACCGTGAACCTTGACAGCGGTGCTTACCTGATCATTGAACACACCGAAGCCCTGCACGTGATCGATGTGAACAGCGGTTATAAAAGTGTGAGCAATAACCAGGAACAAAATGCCCTTGAAACAAACCTGGAAGCGGCCGAAGAGATCGCTCGTCAATTAAGATTAAGAGACCTGGGTGGTATCATTGTCGTTGACTTTATTGATATGAAGCTTCCTGATAATAAACGGAGGCTGGTGGAGAGAATGGAAGAGTTCATGAGTCCTGACAGGGCCAAGCATGCAGTACTTCCAATTTCCAAGTTTGGTATCATGCAGATCACCCGCCAGCGGATGAAGCCCGAGATGAATATCAATACCCAGGAAGTTTGTCCCAGTTGTAATGGCACCGGTAAGATCTCTTCTACCTTATTGCTTGAAGATGAGATTGAAAAGAACCTCAGTTATTTAGTTACCCATAAGAACAGCAACCTGAAATTGGTTGTTAATCCCATTCTTTATGCTTACTTCACAAAGGGATTCTGGCCCTGGAATACACAAATGGGGAAATGGAAAAAGAAATTCGGGCAGAAAACCCGGTTGGAAGAAAACAGCAATTACCATCTTACAGAGTACAAGTTTTTCGACCAGCATGATGAAGAGATAAAACTTTAGATGATAACTGATAGATAATAGTTTCTTCTATCCCATAGCTCTCCCACTGCTTCTAAAATCACTCAATCAGAAAGTTCGGTTATCTAACTCCTGGGCATCTTTGCTTTGGGATATTCCTCCGGGCTGGCCAGCGCCCAGCTAATCTGGACGGCCGGGACGAGTTTGCATCTCATCCCCGGGTCCATAGATGGCATCCTGGACCGCAGGACAACAGTCCCTGAAACACACCTCACATTGTAGACTTCCGGGCTCAGGCGGACTGTCTTATTGGCCGGATTATAGTGGTCGGATAAAAACCCCGACCGAGGTCAATTTTACGTCATAAATACCGTTTTCTGTGAGCATTTTTTAGGCTATTTCCCGCCCGGAAAAACCGTTGGCAAGGGGTATTTTGCTGTATTTTGTAAACTTGCTTTCCGCGATGGCAGACACGATAAAACTGACCCCCTAAAAAAGCAGGGAAACGGCAAAAATTTCACTGGACATCATCCTATAAAACTGTTTTGTTGACCCTTAATCTATCCAATTTTTTACCAGTTGAACCGGTCCTGTTTTTCCGGCCTTTTTGTCATCCCAAAACATAACTTGCTGATAATAATAAAGCCAAATAAAGATTGAATTCTCGTTTTGAATATGTTTTAGTATACTGTTAATCAACATATTATACTAAGGTTATTGCAGCCCGTTATATCTATATTTTCTAAGCTTACCGGGGTGGAAGTTATGCACAGCCACAAAAATTTATTTTGAAATGTGGGTCTTAATTGTAACTTAGCAATAGAATTTAATGGGTTAGTAAGTAAGAGGGTCAATCGTAAG
>JANMKG010000396.1:0-13800 GCA_031371915.1 Chitinophagaceae bacterium
GCCTGGGCACGACCAAAGGTTTTAAGAGCATAAAGCGGTAAGATAGTAGCTGATTTCCCTTTTTTATCTTTTGTAGGAATGCCATAAGCGAAAACTGCATCCGAAGGGAAGTTCGGGCGGAGTTCGTCCAGGTATTCACGAAACTGCGAAGTATCTTTTATTGGCACATAACCGATCGAGGCGGGGTAAGTGACAGTGCCTTTCTCATCGCGGTAGGGTTGTGTAAACTGGATATACTTTTCAATAGTGACCTGTGCGGTCAGCTGGTCGGTCTTTTTAGCACCTGTATCTGTTTTATCGGCTAATTGCTGGGACAATGTTTTATTGGAAGTATCCGTCTTCGCAACATTTTTTCCCGCGGTATCCGCTTTAGCGCTTGTGTCAGCTTTATTGCTGCTGTCCTTTAACGCGGTTGTATCTTTTATGCCGCCGTACTTTGCATTGAACACCTGTACCGCCTGTTGCCAGCCGCTGGCATAATTATTATCCTGGAGTGTATACACTTCCCAGAACTGGAGATTGGCCGTGCTCTGTAAATATTTTCTAACCCTTTCTTTATCTTTTATACCGGGGAGTTCTACGTTGATGATCCCTTTATCGCGGTTGGGGTTGATATTGGGTTGTGCAACACCAAACTGGTCGATACGCGTTTGTAATACACGGAAGGTCCGGTCGAAAGCGTCCTTAGCTTCATTGTTGATATAAGTCTGTACGGCGCCATCTTTTGAATTAATATCGATCTTGCCATTCGCGGCACCCGCGAATAAAGACGCAAGTGGACGGGTCGGTTCGAGTTTCCTGTACTCCTGGATAAAGAGGTTGATGAAATTATCACCACTGTTGGCCTTACGCTTATCCGCGTTCTGTAAAGCAAGGAGAAAATTAGGATCCTTTGAATTATTGGCCAGTGATTTCAACAGGCCCGTCATTTCCACTTCGAGTGTTACGTTCATACCTCCCTGGAGATCGAGACCGAGGTTCAGCTCTTCTTCCTTGGCTTTCTGGTAGCTAACAGCACCGTTGATACCATAGGTGACGGTAACATCCTTGGTGCTGTCCAGTAAACGTCTTAAACGATCCTGGTAAACTTTGTCCAGTGTTTCCTGGTAAATGGCCTGTGAATCCTTGTTGTTGGGATATTTTTCAAGGGCATTCGTGTAATTCGTTTTTACAAAGCTCCGGGCACGGGCTTCCATTTTCTTTTCATGATTTCTCACAAACCAGGTAAAAGACAACTGGTAGATGGAATAAATGATAAGCAGGATAGTGAAGAAACGAACCAAACCTTTCAGTTGCATACGATGATTGATTTACATTTTTAAGCCTTGCTCCCTCAGATTATTTAGGAGAAAGGCTTTACACAAATTTTAAGGACGGCAAAGATAGCCTTTTCGGATTAAATCCCGCCAACTAAAAATGGGCTCTTGTAGGCTGATTTTTAAAAACTTAACTGCCCGCAATCTGTATCTTTGAAAGGCTATGAGGGCAATCGGAAAAGCACTGATTTCAACCATTTTGATCCAGCTCGTTTTCGCCGGGTGTCGCTCATCCGGCGAATTGAATAAACCTGCTCCTTCAGCGGGGGCTTTTATTAAATCAAACCAGTTGTCGCAGGCCATTCGTCCATCTGACAGTTTCATGTCCAGCCTGTTAGCAAAATATCCTCTGTATTTTGATTCGATAGTGGCGGAGAAGGATAAACTCAATATACAGATCATTTATACCAGGATCGACCGGGGTAAGAAAGCAAAGAACCCGGTACAATTCACGGAAGAACATTTCAATGTTGACCCCAGTCATTATTTCTACCCTGCTTCCACGGTAAAACTCCCGGTGGCCATTCTTGCCCTGCAAAAATTACATGAGCTAAAGATCGCGGGACTTGACATGAACACAACCATGATCACTGGTGCAGAAGGAGAACATCAAACTGCTGTCAGCAATGATGCTTCCGCGGCAGACGGAAGACCCAGTATCGCGCAGTATATTAAAAAAATATTACTGGTCAGCGATAACGATGCCTTCAACCGGCTTTATGAATTCCTGGGGCAGGAATATATCAATAACAGTCTTCACAAAATGGGGTACAAAGATGTACAGATCATTCACCGCTTGAGTGTCAGTCTTACGGATGAAGAGAACCGTTTCACCAATCCCGTTTCATTTATCGATAGCAGCGGCAGGATACTGTATTCAAAACCTGCAGAAAAAAGCACGTTAGTATACGCCGAACGAAATACACGGCTGGGGAACGGTTATATGAAAGGCGATGAATTGGTAAATGAGCCTTTTGATTTCTCTCAAAAGAACCGATTACCATTACCGGATCTTACCCATATTGTACGGAGTATTCTTTTTCCCGCGGATGTTCCCAAAGAGCAACGTTTTAATCTTACCAAAGAGGATTATGCACTTTTACGCCGCTATATGTCCATGCGGCCAGGAGAATCTGTTTCGCCTGTTTATCGTCAACCGGATTACTGGGACAATTATACCAAGATGTTATTCTACGGAACTGAAAAAACAAAACCGGAACCTGGTATCCGAATTTTTAATAAGACCGGCACGGCTTATGGTTTTTTGATAGATGCTGCTTATTTCGCCGATTTCAATAACAATATAGAATTTATGCTGAGTGCGGAGATCTATTGCAACAGCGATGGCATTTTTAATGATGATAAATACGATTATGATCAACTGGGTTATCCCTTCCTTCAGCACCTGGGAAAAGTGATCTATGAGTATGAAATGAAACGGCAACGCAAACATCCCGCCCATCTTTCTTTATTCCAGTATCAATATTGATAAAAGATAGTCAGCTAAATTGGAAAACAATCAGATCTTACCACAGATTACACGAATTCAGGCACAGACCTGCCTGCCGGCAGGCACGGTAGCACTGTGCAATCTGTGAAAATATAATCTGTGTGATCTGTGGTAAATATTTCAAACTGATCTACTGCCGAATAATACAGGACTTTATCTTTACAACTTTGAACCTCTACCCAAAACAATAATATGCATCTTTCTTCTTTTTTACAACGTTTCAATGAACCGGAAACACTGAAGATGGCCAAGCTAGGTCGGGAACTCCGGGCGAAAGGTGTCGACGTGATCGACCTGAGCCTTGGTGAACCTGATTTTGATACTCCCGCCCATATTAAAGAAGCCGCTATAAAAGCCATCCGCGACAACTGGAGTCATTATACGCCGGTACCGGGTTTTTTAGATCTGCGGGAAGCGGTTTGCACCAAATTTAAAAGAGATAACAACCTTGACTATACACCGGAGAATATCGTGGTATCAACAGGCGCCAAGCAAAGCCTGGCCAATACGGTACTGGCATTGGTAGATGAAGGGGATGAAGTGATCATCCCTACACCTTTCTGGGTAACCTATAGTGAACTGGTAAAGATCGCCCGGGGAAAAGTGGTACCCATTCAAAGTACTACCCAACAGGGATTCAAAATAAATGCTGCGCAACTGGAAGCCGCTATAACGCCAAAAACAAAACTGTTTCTTTTTTCTTCACCCTGTAATCCCAGCGGCGCGGTATACAGCAAAGAAGAGTTGGCGGCATTAGCGGGAGTATTTAAAAAACACCCGGAGATATATATTCTTTCGGATGAGATCTATGAGTATATCAATTTCGTTGGCCAGCACGAGAGCATAGCCCAGTTCCCGGAAATAAAGGACCGGGTGATCATTGTGAACGGGTTGAGTAAAGGGTTCGCGATGACAGGCTGGAGGCTGGGTTATATTGCAGCGAACGCGGAGATCGCCAAAGCCTGTGAAAAAGTGCAGGGGCAATTTACGAGTGGCGCAAATTCAATTGCACAAAAAGCGGCTGTCACTGCGCTGACCACGGACCTGCGTCCAACAAGGGAAATGGTGGAAGAATTTGCACGTCGCAGGAAAAGAGTGCTGGGGATCGTAAAAGAAATACCGGGTCTTCCCTGCAGCGAACCAGACGGTGCTTTTTATATTTTCCCGGATACCAGTTATTATTTTGGGAAGAAAGACGGCGATGCGGTGATCCGCAATGCCGGCGATCTGTGTATGTACCTGCTGAACAAGGCGCATGTTTCCTCGGTGATGGGAGATGCTTTTGGTGATAGTAACTGTGTTCGTTTTTCTTTTGCCAATAGTATGGAAAAGATCGAGGAAGGGTGGAGGAGGATCAGCGAAGCGCTGGCTAAACTCAAATGAGAATTAGAAATAAGGAATGAGAAATAAGAAATTAGAAAGTCAAGCGCTCTGATAGATGGAGGTGTTTCAAACTTTCGGAAAACTAAGGCCCCTCCTTCGGAGGGGTTTGGGGAGGCCGATAAAACGACCGGCTCAGGGCTTCCGTACTTTCGGTCTTCCGGACTATGCTTTCATATTGAACAACTTTTCGTGCAATTCCAGCACCTGTGGTATCACCAGTGTTTGTTCGTTGTTTGTGATCACAAAATCGCAAAGTTTCATTTTCGCTTCTTCGTCCATCTGCCGGCTGATCCGTTTCATGATCTCTGTTGGAGAGAGACCGTCTCTTTCCATGACCCTTTGTACACGGATATGTTGTGGGGCATAGACCCCGATCACTTTATCCAGATGTTCGGCCGCGCCGCTTTCGAATAATAAAGCCGCTTCCTTGATCACGTAAGGAGCATTTTGCTGCTCCATCCAGGCGGCTGCATCTTTGATCGTAACCGGGTGGGTGAGAGAGTTGAGCAGGTCAAGTTTTTCTTTGTTGCTGAACACGACCCCTGCAAGATATTTCCTGTCCAGTTCACCATCTTTATAACTCGCCTCTCCAAAATGCCTGGTGATGGAATGCCTGAGCTCTGGATTGTTGTTCATGAGCCTTTTGGCGGCGTCATCAGCATAATAGACCGGGATACCGAGCGTTTCAAATATGGCAGCGACAGTTGTTTTGCCGCTACCGATACCACCTGTTAAACCGATTTTTAGCATCGAAAACTAAGATTAAATTGATTTTATAGGATGAAAAGGAAAGTTAGGAACTATTATTTATTGTCAACGGGTGATAAAAAAAGGAAACTGTAATGTACAATTTCCTCGTAATCCTTTTAATCCAATAAATCTTAGTTCTTTATTTCTTATCACCCGTCACCGCGGCCGGTTTGTTCAGGGCTGCTGTCCAGTCCATACTGATAGCAGATTTTTCGATCTTAAGATAGCTGCCGGGGCTTACTTCGATATTCAGGGTGCCATCGTCGTTCACTTTGTTGATCGTGCCGTGGATCCCGGCGATCGTTACGATTTTTTCACCCTTACCCAGGTCTTCAATAAATTTTTTCTGGTTCTTGGCTCTTTTCGCCTGCGGGCGGATAAAGAACATCCAGAACACGAGGATCATAAGGCCCAGGAAAATAAACTGGAAACCACCGAAACCCGGTGAAGCGGCTTTTGCCTGTAACAGATAGAGATTAAACATTCGTTATTCAGTTTTAATTTTTTACTTGTCAATTATTTCGCCGCCAAAAGAAAGGGTATGCGCTGTGGAAGGTCTTGTATTGGCTGTTACATATACTTCTTTTCTTACCTGGCCATGCCCGCTACCATTAAATTTTGCTTTGATCTCACCTTCTTCACCGGGAGCAAAAGCTCTTTCAGGTTTCTCCGGGATCGTACAACCGCACTGTGCAGATACATTATCAAACACGAGGTTCTTGTCGCCGGTATTTTTGAAACGATAGGTGATCTCTACCGGCTGGTCCTGTTTGATCTTACCCAGGTCTTTATACGTGGAGTCCAGCCATTCGATCGTTGTGAAATTTACAGTGTCAGTGATCGCTTTTTGTTTGTCTTCGGTGCTTAATGATTTCGCAGGTTCGGTCGCTTTCTTGTCGCTGTTTTTGCAGGCAATGATGCTGGTGCCAAGGACCAGCAGGATTAGTAGTTGTTTCATGCTTTCAGTTTTTACGAAGTGCAAATGTAAAGCTTAGTTGATAGGTGAACAAGTTTATCAGTTCTGGGTTCCGGTGAGGGAATTTACCACAGATTACACTGATTCAGGCACAGATAACACCGTGTAATCTGTGAACATTTAATCTGTGCTATCTGTGGTTAAAGAGACTCTGGTCTGCACATAATCAGTTTCCTTTCTTGAACTCCACTTTTTTCATTTTCCCGTCCTGCACCAGTTCTTTATGGATATTATCCAGGATGCCATTTACAAACTGGCCGCTTTGCGGGGTACTGTAATCTTTGGCCAGGTCTATGTATTCATTGATCGTCACTTTTGGGGGAATGGTTTCAAAATACAGGAATTCTGCCACTCCCATTTTCATCATGATCATATCGAGCTGGGCGATCCGCTCCGGGTCCCAGTTCTTTAATTTCGGGATGATCAGGCTTTCCAGGTGTTCACTTTTATCCACTACGGTTTGCAGGAGGCTTTTGGAAAATTCTTGTTTGTCAGTACTCATCAACTGTTTGAATTCCACGCTACCTGGTTTTTGAATATATCCCGTGAGTAACTGTACCAGCATTTCACCGTCGTCATCCCAGTTGGAAAAATTGTCTTCAATATGCGACACAAAATTTTCATTGGCCAGCATCAGGTCGTTCAGGATGAATTCAAGGATCTTTTTTTCTTCGCCCCTGTCCCTTGCAGAATGATTGATATAAGTTTTGTATTCCGGGGATTCGCCGAGCTTCAGGTAGATCTTACGGAGTAATTCTTTATCGGCGATGAGTTCGGGTTTCTGGCTGGCGAATTGTTCTTTGAGCGCGGGATCTTCCAGCATCTTCCAGAGCAATTCATTCCCCACGATCTTTGTGTTGATGTTCAGGTCTTCGGTCGTTGGTAAATGTTTGGAAGCTTTCTGGTGTGCATAGGTCTCGGCATACCGGGTGATCTCTGTCAGGAAATAAATAAGGTATACCAGCAGCGAACGGGTCTGGTCAAAATGTTGTTGTAGTAACTTCTTTGGCTCACCGGGTTTCATGTCAGTTTCCAGCGTGGAAAGGGTATAGAGCGTTTGCATCACTTTCACCCGGATATTTCTTCTGCTGATCATTGCTGTAAGAACTGTTTGGGCGGCGAAGATAGGTCAATCGGTTTGAAGTTAAGGGGTTGAGGTTTGAACCCGGATACCTTTACAGCCGCGGCCTGGCCAGGAAAATTTATCTTTTGGTATTCTTAATGAAAATTTGGCAGGTCATTGACCATCAGCTAACTGACAGTTTCCTGAAAACCTGACATCCTTTCTTTTATAATTGGTTTGGTATAAAAATGGTTTACCTTTGCATTCCCAAATTAAAAACACAAAAATCGATAAAATTATGGCTAAAAAAGTAAGCGTTACCCCACTGCATGACAGGGTAATAGTAAAGGCAGACGCAGCCGAAGAAAAATCATCAGGTGGTATCATTATTCCGGATACGGCAAAAGAAAAACCACAACGGGGAACTGTCATTGCAGCTGGTCCCGGTAAAAAAGATGAACCTGTAACAGTAAAAGCCGGCAACACTGTATTATATGGTAAATACGCAGGTACTGAGATCCAGATTGATGGAGAAGATTATCTCATTATGAGGGAATCGGATATCCTGGCGATAGTTTAATTAGCCAATCTTGGCAATGTGACGATGTGCCAATTAAAATAAATCATTGTCAAATTATCGAATTAACTAATTATCAAATTGAAATATTATGGCAAAACAAATCTTCTTCGACATTGAAGCAAGAAATAGAATGAAAAAAGGCGTTGATATTTTAGCCAACGCGGTAAAAGTAACACTGGGCCCCAAGGGTCGTAACGTGGTACTGGAGAAAAAATTCGGAGCGCCCCAGGTAACAAAAGATGGCGTGACCGTAGCAAAAGAAATTGAACTGGAAGATCCCATTGAGAATATGGGTGCTCAAATGGTGAAAGAAGTGGCTTCTAAAACGGCTGATATTGCTGGTGATGGAACCACTACGGCTACTGTTCTTGCACAATCGATCATCAGCGAAGGACTTAAGATGGTAGCTGCCGGCGCTAATCCTATGGACCTGAAACGCGGTATTGACAAAGCGGTCAGCCTCGTGGTAGAAAACCTGAAAGCTCAATCCCAGACCGTCGGTAACGACAGCAAAAAAATACAGCAGGTAGCCACTATTTCTGCCAACAACGACGAAACGATCGGGAAACTGATCGCGGAAGCATTCGCGAAAGTTGGTAAAGAAGGGGTTATTACTGTAGAAGAAGCGAAAGGAACTGACACAACTGTTGATGTAGTAGAAGGTATGCAGTTCGATCGCGGATATATTTCTCCCTATTTCGTGACCAACAGCGAAAAAATGGAAGCTGAATTACAGAATCCATATATATTGATCTATGATAAGAAGATCTCTTCCATGAAAGATATCCTTCATATCCTGGAGAAAGTAGCCCAAAGCGGCCGCCCTTTGCTGATCATCGCGGAAGACCTGGAAGGGGAAGCACTCGCAACACTGGTAGTGAACAAACTGCGTGGTACTATTAAAGTAGCTGCTGTAAAGGCCCCGGGTTTTGGCGACAGGAGAAAAGAAATGCTAACGGATATAGCCATCCTGACGGCAGGTACTGTTGTCAGTGAAGAATTGGGGCACAAACTTGAAGGTGCTGACCTGACAACTTTAGGCTCTGCTGCTTCCGTCACTATCGATAAGGACAATACTACTATCGTTGGTGGTAAAGGCAAGAAAACGGAAATCACAGCCCGTGTTAATCAAATTAAAGCACAGGTAGAAAATACTACTTCTGATTACGACAAAGAAAAATTACAGGAACGCCTGGCTAAACTGGCGGGTGGTGTAGCTGTATTATATATTGGCGCTGCTACTGAAATGGAAATGAAAGAAAAGAAGGATCGTGTTGACGATGCCTTACATGCAACAAGGGCTGCGGTGGAAGAAGGAATTGTTCCCGGTGGCGGTGTTGCTTACATCCGCGCTATTGAAAGCCTGGACGCGAAAGTGAAAGGACAGATAGCGGATGAACAAACTGGTATGGCTATTGTACGCCGTGCATTGGAAGAGCCGATCCGTATACTTACTGCCAATGCAGGTATTGACGGTTCTATCGTTGTACAGAAGATCAAAGAAGGTAAAGGCGATTATGGTTTCAATGCCCGCACGGAAGTGTATGAAAACCTTTTCAAAGCCGGTGTTATAGATCCAACTAAAGTGAGCCGCGTAGCCCTGGAAAATGCCGCTTCAATTGCGGGTATGTTGTTAACTACAGAAGCTGTAGTAGCCGACAAGCCGAAGAAAGAAGAAGCAGCTCATGCACATGGCGCACCTGATATGGGTGGCATGGGTTACTAAAAGACGATCCAATGACAATTATACATCCCGTTCCGGCATCCCGGAACGGGATTTTTCTTGATAGGTGGTAAAAATTTGCGACGGAAAGGTTAGCAATTATGGCTAATTTTAGAACGCAAAAAATTAAACTGCACGACAACCGCGAAGTCTGCCCTTTGTCTTTATCTAAAAAAAATCTATGAGAACAATCCACAGCTTTCTCTTTACGGTGATCGCAATTTTGTGTGTTTCACTTTCCCTTTCTGCGCAAAATGTTTTTTTTAAAGATGCCGGTGCGAATACGGACAAACCTACTACCGGTCAAAAGATCCTGCATCCTGAAAAATTCAGGGCATCGGACCTTGATGTACCCGCGCTGAAGAGTTTTCTCTGGTCACTGCCCGAGGAGAAGATCGTAGCCAATAAGAATATCGCCCCTGTTATGGAATTACCTATGCCAGATGGAAAGATGGCAAGGTTCAGGGTTTGGGAAAGTTCCGTTATGGAACCGGGTCTTGCCGCCAAATTCCCGGAAATGAAAACTTTTGCCGGGCAGGGTATTGATGATCCTGCTGCTACCATACGGCTTGATTACAATCCTTATTTCGGCTTCCATGCACAAATTCTATCACCCAACGGGAGAGTATTCATCGATCCTTATGCAAGATTCGATATCAATAATTATATAAGTTATTATAGCAGCGATTATACCAGGACGGGACGGTTCATTTGCGAAACTCCCGATAGTCCGAATGATCCCAATAGGGTAACGGCAGGTCCTTGTCGTGGAACTCAATTATATACTTACCGGCTGGCACTCGCCTGTACAGGTGAATACGCTGTAGCAGTAGCGGGTCCCAGTCCTACTGTCCCGGTAGTTGCAGCGGCCATGCTAACATCGGTTAACAGGGTAGTGGGTGTTTATGAAATGGAAGTAGCGGTTAGGATGGTGCTGGTGGCCAATAACAATAATCTTATTTACCTGGATGGAACGACTGATCCCTATACAAACAATAGCGGGGGTACGATGCTGGGACAAAACCAGGCCAATATTGATGCGGTCATAGGTTCTGCTAATTACGATATTGGGCATGTATTCAGTACAGGCGGTGGCGGGGTGGCTTTCCTCGGTTGTGTATGTAACAATGCAACGAAAGCAAGAGGTGTTACAGGAAGAGGAAGTCCAGTAGGAGATGATTTCGATATCGATTATGTGGCACACGAAATGGGTCACCAGTTTGGGGGCAACCATACATTCAACAGTTCGCTGAGTAATTGCGGTGGTGGAAACCGGAATGGTTCAACAGCATATGAAGTGGGAAGCGGTACCACGATCCAGGCTTATGCAGGCATTTGTTCAACGGATGATACGCAACCTCACAGTGATCCTTTTTTTCATACGGTCAGTTTTGATGAGATCAGCAATTATATAGAATCGGGTGGTACCTGTAAAGTGGCTACGGCTACCGGGAACAGCCCGCCCATTATCACAGCTATGAATAATAACGGGGCCAATATCCCTGTCAATACTCCCTTTACACTCACAGGCACAGCCACGGATCCGAATGGTGACCCCGTCACTTATTGCTGGGAAGAATGGGACCTGGGTCCCTCTACAACCTGGAACGGGGGTAATGCAAATACGACCAGCCCGCTTTTCAAATCAAGAGTTCCAAAAACAACAGGTAGCCGGACCTTCCCGGACCTGGCAGTGATACTTGCTGGTTACCCGGCTAATCCTCCTGCAATAATGGGCGGATTGAAAGGCGAAACTTTACCTACCATTGGCAGGACGATGAAATTCAGGCTTACCGTAAGAGATAACCGCGCAGGTGGCGGTGGTGTTGTGACTGGTGGAGAAGGTTGCCAGGCTGGATTTGGTGCTCCCTTCATAATAAATGTCATTGATGGTACAGGTCCATTCGTAGTAACGGTTCCAAATGGCGGGGAAACATACTTAGCCGGGCTTCCGCAAACGATTACCTGGAATGTTGCCGGCACATCGGCTGCACCGATCAGTGTAACTAATGTCAAAATAACTTTATCAACCGACGGGGGAGTGACTTATCCAACGGTATTACTGGCCAGCACAGCTAATGACGGATCTGAAGTGGTGGCATTTCCCTGCATCAACACCGCGACTGCCAGGGTGAGAATTGAAGCGGTAGGAAATGTTTTCTTTGATATTTCCAATAATAATTTCACTATACAACAGGGCTTTGATTTTAATACACCTGCGGATGCCGTAACCACCTGCCCGGTACCTTCTTCGATGACTGTTACCCTCGGCACAATTACCGGCTGCGGGTTTGCAAACCCGATCACGTTAAGCGCCGGCACACTTCCTCCCGGTACCTCTATAAATTTTTCACCTGCAACTGTAGTGCCTGGTAATAGTTCTGTGATTACCCTTAATGGTACTAATACATTACCATCGGGTACCTATACAATAGCGATCACCGGAACAGCCAGTGGTGCTCCGTCAAAGACCAGGAATATCACCTTTGTTATTCCAACACTAACAGCACCTGTGATCACTACCCAGCCAGCAAGCCAGTCCATTTGTTCAGGGGGAAACGCTACTTTCTGTGTTATCGCAACAGGAACGAATACGTATCAATGGGAGACCAGCCCTACCTGCAGCGGTCCATGGACAAATGTTACAGGCGCAACTTCTTCCTGCCTGACGGTAACCGGTGTAACAACTGCAAGCTATCGAGTTAAAGTAGCTGGTTTATGCGGGGGTAATGTTACATCCGATTGTGTAACCTTAACCGTTATAAGCCCGGTTAGCATTACAACCCAGCCTGCGAATAAAACAATTTGCTCGGAATCGAATACCAGCTTTACTGTAACGGCCAGCAGTTCACAACCGATCAGCTACCAATGGCAGGTGAACACAGGAAGTGGATTTTCCAATGTTCCCAATGCAGCGCCTTATTCGGGCGGGACAACGGCAACGCTTAGTATAACAAATGCACCCGTAACAATGAATGGTTACTTATTCAGGGTATTATTGACCAATACGACTTGTACAACACCTGTCATTTCATCTGTCGCTACTCTCACTGTACGCCAAACGCCTTCCATCGGTTTGTCGGCATCACCGCTGACCAGTCTTTTACCAGGTCAGACTACTACGCTCACTGCAACGCCGAGCGCATCGACAGGAGGAGCACAAACAGTTAACTGGTTCCTGAACGGTACGCCTTTTATAAATCCTTCGACTACTTACGTGGTGAACGTGGAGACCGTTGGCACTTACTATACACAGATACTGGAAGTATTTCCCGGCGGGCTTGTATGTACAAATCAATCAGCGGAGGTAACCATTACTGCTACTGCCAGCAATAAATTGTTCATTTTCCCCAGTCCTAATGACGGCAATTTTACGGTGTCGTATTATAATAATGGGGGAACCAGTACCAGCCGGAGGATCGCAATCTTTGATTCAAAAGGTGGGCTCGTGTACAACCGTATATTCCCGGTCGCGGGTTCCTATACATTGATACCGGTTAACCTGCAGTCTGTAAGCAGAGGTATCTATTATGTTGTGGTTGGAGATGCCAGTGGTAAGAAACTGGCGGATGGGAAAGTGCATGTGAGATAAAACGATCAGGTATTATAAATGAAAGACCCGCTTGTAAAACGAGCGGGTCTTTTTATTGTAAAGCCTGGAATAGAAATTAGAAATAAGGAATAAAAAATTAGAAATAAGAAAGTGAAGTTGGAAGTCAGAATGCCTGATCGGAATAATTCAGGGTCTGTCACTTTCTTATTTCTTATTCCTCATTTCATTCGGGAACTCCGAACTACTTACTAATGATCCTTATCTCCACCCGCCGGTTCTGGGTCCTCTCTTCTTCCGATTTTTCTGGGAAGGGATAGATCGGTTTGGAATGACCGAATCCCTTATACGCTATTCTTTTTTCATCAATGCCATTTCTGACAAGGTATTCTTTTACCGCTTTAGCCCTTGCTTCGGAAAGATTTTGAATACCGGTGTTGTTATCAAGACCATCCCCGTCATCAGGCTGGCAACAGATATGTCCTTCCACGCGGATCAATAGATGGGGGTTGCTGGTCATGGCATCCAGGAGTTCAACCAACATTGGCGCAGATGACATGAGAAAAGTGGCTACCCCGCCTTCAAAATTGATATTACGTAAAACGATAGTGGAGCCACTGGTAACCGAGGAGTCGGCGATCTTTTCTTTCAGGGAAATGCTTTTGCCTGCAACGGGCTCAACAAAACTTATCTCTACTCTCCGGTTGAGCAGGCGCTCATCGTCAGTACTGTTCTCATTTAACGGTTCATTCTTGCCATGGCCAATTGTCTCTGCAAAACTTGTACGGTCAACACCATGGGCGATGAGATAATTCATTACGGTGGTCACCCTTTTTTTTGATAAGGTATTATTATACTGGTCAGACCCGGTCGCATCACAATGACCGTTTAATTTGATATCACGGGTCGACAAATATTCTTTCCCGGCGAGTAAAAAACTATCCAGTTG
>JANMKG010000412.1:0-5949 GCA_031371915.1 Chitinophagaceae bacterium
ACCGCTGGTCTTCCCGGGTTTCTGGATGAATTTGGATCCGCCGGGGCTGTTGCCAACACTGTTCTTCTTATTATCTTTTTTCTTTCCTTTCTTATTGTTCTGATTCATTAATGACATTGGAACTATTATTTTTTATAAAGATAATACTTATTTGTCATCAGTGAGATGGGTAGCCCGATACAGCATACGAGGATCAGTGCAGCTACAAGGGCTTTAGAGAATACAATGGGCTGGCGGCCGATCTGGCTCAGCGGCAGGATCAACTGGGTAGTTACGAGCCAGGCAAAGATCCCGTATGCTATTCCGGCAACGATCTTGTTTTTCCCGATCCAGCTGATGCGGGGGTAGAGCCAGAAGAAAAAGAGGGTAAGCCCAAAGGCGATCATAAAATGAAATAACAATCCCCAGGCAGCCATGGGTAACCCACCCGTAAATGCTTTTTTACCGAAAACACCACTGGCTACATAGCGGAGAACATTTCCCGGGCCTTTCCCCGTCTTGATATAATATTGGGTGCAGGCGGCGGTGATGTCGAGTAAACCTGCTGTAAATCCTGTTAATAGTATGGCGCTAACCGGGTTCCTTAAAGGTTGTGCAGTGTTGGTTGTGGAGGGCATAAGCGTTATTGGTTGTAAACTTAGACAACATACTAAATATAATTGCTGTCCACTATTTTTCAAATTCTCATTTGCTCTGCAAAAAAAGGGATCATTCTCTTACTTTCTCATTTCTAATTCCTCATTTCCCTGTATTAATTATCCTGCAAGCCGTATTCATCCTTTCATCCACCTGGTTAATATTGAGATTGATAATATCAGCCTGGCGGCTGTCGTTGTACAATTTGTCGATCTCGCTGTTGGTTTTATCGAGCTGTTTCTGGTCGAGATGGGGGATCGTGGTTTTTAAAGAGACGATCAGTTCTTTCAGTTGTTTATAATTCTCGCTGTAAAGCATTTCAAATTCCTTCTGCAATTTTTTAATCCCCGACGTCAGTAACTTGACCGAAGTGGGAGCATCGGGAGGGTAGAGGCTGCCTTCCGCTTTTGCCCGGGTGGTATCAAGCCAGTTCTGCATCTTTTGCGGATCATAGTATTTCTGCTCCAGGGCTTCTAACGACATATCCCTGATAGAAGCTTTGCTGATGTCGCGGTTCATGGTACAGATACAGTCAACGAGAAAATCCTTCAGGTCCTCTTTTATTTCCTCCGATCGGTCCAGTAGTTTTTGCACCTGCGTACCGAATTGCTCGTTGATCGTATTCAGTTTTTCATACTGCGAAAAATATTGCTGGATCTTCGCGATGAACACATTGAGATCTTCTTTCGTGATCGTTTTTTCCACGATCACCAGGTTGCCTACCAGTGATAAGACCGTACTGAAGATGCCCAGCGCCGGCAAATATTTTTTTACCGAACTGATACCATTCTCTTCCGGGCTGCCCAGGAAATTTTCGATCACTTCCTTGAATTTCTTGCTGTCTGTTTTTTTGGCCTTGTCTAAGATGGGTTTGAGCGCCGCGAGTATCTCTGTTTTCAGGCTGAAGCCGAGTTCATTGTTCGTAGGATTATTTAAGGTTGTGATTTTATTACGGTAATTATCTTTCTTCAGCAGGCTGTTCAGCGAGTTAACGGAATTGTTGGCGCTTTCTATAAAATAGGCTACTGAAAGAAGCCCCGCCCTGGGATCTTTTTTATTAGCGGTAGGTTGTCCCTGCGATACGAAGGCTGTCGTGATGAAGGAGAGCAGCAGGCCCGTGGTAATACTATGACAGTTGGTTATTCTCATCTCCCGCAGTTTCAAGCAGGATGCAGAATTTTTTTTCATTACACAAGCTTGTAAGACATAAGAACGTCATGCTCTTTTTTTGGGCAAATAAAATGTTAAGTAATGCAGCAAAAAGAAAAATAGGTTTGTCCCCGAAAGGAGCGAGCCCTTTTTATATTCTGCTAAGAAAAATTAAAACATCTTGTATTGTATCCTAAGGTCAATGAAGTCGGCCGTGTACTTGTGTACTTTCATATTGAAACCTGCATACAGTCGCGGGCTTACCTGGTAGCGGAGGCCCCAGCGATGGTAGATGGATTTGTAAAAAGAAGGATAGTGAGTAATGTAAGCGCCCACCTGCTGGCTGAATATTATTTTGTTCAGTAAGAATTCATGTCCAATGTGCAGACCGCCCACTACACCCGGTCTGCTGTTGCCATCAACAGCTGTAGAAGCATCCACAAATTTATTGCAGGAAATTTCGGCCCCGGCGGTGATGGCGCTTATCCGGCCGACCTTCTTTGATCCCGTAACAAAAATCCCGAGCATATAATTCCGTGTATTATTCCATTTGCGATGGTATCCCTGTTTGGGTACATACATCAGCCCCACATCCATACCGGCTTTATTTTCACTCCATCGGTAACGGGGAGGTTTTTTATACCTTGGAAAAGCATTGTATTCCGGGTAGTAAAGCAGTGTCGCTGAGAAGGTATTCCAGTTCAACCCTGCATTGGGTTCCCGGTAATTGCCATTTGACATATGATGGAGGCTTGCATTCCCTTCAAGTGATATATGATGCGTGAGGTGGAATCCAAATCCTGCAGACACCCGGAGATAAGGTGTGATATGCTGGCTGTAATTATTATTAAAAGGATTTTTAATGCTGTCATAGGGGTTGGTAAAATAGCCGGCACCCACATCGCCCCTGAATTGTAATTGTATTTTATTGCCTACCCGGTATACGGGCTCCAGGAAATATGAGCTGATGAATCCCATTCCAAGGATGGGGGTACCCAGGTCAAAAAAAGAAAAAGAGACCCCCCTGCGTAAATAGGTTCTGCAATAAGAGTAAGAGACAGAATCGGTCATTTGTTTGGAGAGGTCGAAAGCAATACCCCAGGTCTTCGCATGAGCAATATTTTGTACAGCGTGGTTATGTGCCAGTAAGGTACCGCTGTGAAAACTAAATCCATATACAGGGTGCCGGGGCAGGCGGGAAGTTCCCGTGACTTGTGCACCTGCCGAAAGAGAAAAGCCAAGCAATATGGTCAATAACCAATGACGCATGAGATACGGGGGAAAGAGTTTTTTTGCGGGGTTTGAAAAAAGATATTTGGCTTTAGGCCAGAAGCTATTTGAATACGATACCGCTCATGATTTTATTAGCGGTAGCATTGTGTTTGTTGTTGCCGGCGAGTGCTGTAAAAGTCACCGTGTACAGCCGGGTCTTATAAAAACAGAACCATTGTGTCATACGAACTTTGAAATCGGGGTTTGATTTGATATAGCCTGTATAAATGATCTCGCAGGCGGCTGCAGTGTTCCAGGTAAAGTAACGTTCCTTTTCCTGGTTGAATTCAGTAAAGGCTGATTTAAGGTTATCAAGAACGGCCGGTACGACCTCTTTTATTTTGATCTTACTGCCGTAGTCGTCGTTTTGAGTGACACCTACATTCACATTCTCAAAAAAAGAATCATTGGCGCCATCGGAAGGAGAGGTGAAAAAAACACGCTTGTCTTCTTTGATCTTATTTATCCAGGTAGGCGGATATTTTGCCGTAAAGAGGATGGAGCTGTCTGAAAAAGTTTTCCATTGCTGCGCCTTCGCCAGGAACGACAGGAAAAGAAAGAAGACGATACACACAAAGCGGGGCATTCTCATGGGGTGAATATAGCACGATTTCTTAAAATACCCTGACAACGGTATACCAATTTTGCTTTTTTCTGATCAACTTGTCATCAAAAAAATGAATAATATATTCTTTTCATTCCTGCTGGTTATAAGCGCAGCAGCGTTTGGCCAGTCCGCCAATACCAGCGCTTCTTTCCCGGTAAAAGGCCAGCTCGTGAAAGTGACGGACTGGGGCAGCCGGTCGATCTATATCCTCAGCGGTAATTTTTTTCTCGAAACAAAAGACAGTATCGTGGCACAGGTAGGAGAGGAGGAATTCAATGAGATAAGGGATAAATGCAGCAGCGGGGACTGGCCCAAAGGATTGTATAAACCTGATCTCAGCGACGAAGAGGACAAAGCTTTTGATGATAGGCTTAATAAATTAAAAATGTACCGTATCGCGACCTTTACGCATATCTATAACGGGATCACTTTTGAGCGTCATGTTATACTCCGTGTTCCTTACGAAGAAAATAAGAATTGGGATAAGTCCGTGCAATGGGAGGGGAACGTCTATTTTTTACTGAAGGAAATAGATGTTGAGATTTTAAAGGATTCAATTTGAGCAATAGTTAATGTCTTTTTCTTTTTCCGGACACCATAAATGTTACCGGCTGGATGCGGTAAGCCCTTACCATTCTTCCGTCTTGCACGGCAGAATTTCGGTTCAGTTGAATTAGTCTACAACAATTCTATTGAATGACGAAGTTGTCATCCTGAGCTAGCGAAGGATAAAATGTAGATTTTGGAGATTCTATTCCGACGAAGGAGGAATCTAAAGACAGATTCCTCCTTCGTCGGAATTAATTCCTTTGTGGGCTCCCTTATTCCTCACTTCGTTCGGAATGACATTGAGTATCATAATTCAAAACTGATTCGCCTTCTTACTTTATTATTTCCCCGGTCCCTTTTTTTATTGGACATTTGACCGGAATAAAATAAATGCCATGCCAATTTCTTATTTCAAAAAGGCCCGCAAAATAATTATACTACCCCTTCTTATCCTCATTCCACTATTTGCCTTTTGCTGGGGTCTTACCGGTCATCGTATTGTAGCCGAGATCGCGGAACGGCATTTATCGAAAAAAGCAAAAAAGGAATTGCATAAACTGATCGGCCGCGAGTCGCTTGCTTTGTGGGCCAACTGGCCCGATTTTATCAAATCCGATACGACACATGCCTGGGATCATGCTTCCAAGTGGCATTATGTGAATATCCCGGGTAATTTATCAAAAGAGGAATTCATGACGGCGCTCGGAAAACTGCCGGGGGAAAATCTTTATACCCAGATCAAAGCGTTGACAGCCGAGTTAAAGGACAAATCATTGCCCTTTGAAAAAAGAGTGATCGCTTTACGTTTCCTTATTCACTTCGTCGGGGATCTTCATCAACCCCTTCATGTGGGAAGGGAAGAAGACCTGGGAGGAAACAAAATATCCGTTACCTGGTTTGACCGCCCCACTAACCTGCATTCCGTTTGGGACAATGCGCTGGTGGATGACCAGAAATACAGTTATACCGAATACAGCTCTCTTCTTGATATTGCCAGTGATGAGCAAGTTGAAGCCTGGCAAAATTCTTCGCTTGAAGAATGGTTCTATGATTCCTATACCCTCGCTAATAAAGTGTATGCCATGGTGCCCGCGGATGGCAAACTCAGCTACCGGTATAATTATATTTTCCAAAAAGACCTCGACCTGCAATTACTTAAAGGAGGACTTCGGCTTGCTGCGTTGTTGAATGAGGCTTTAAAATGATTAGGCGAATGGGGTTTGGCTAGTGGCAATTGGCGAGGGGGGGTTGGCTAGTAGCGAGTAGGGAATACAAACTCTTCGTTCCCTCTTGCCACTTGCCAAACCCCACTTGCCAATGAAAACCAGCAAGTTGCCCTACAGGTTGGTTATTTCCACTAAAGGATAATCCCCTTCAGGCAATTTTGCCTTTTTTTTCCCGTTAGTAAACAGTCCAACATCCTTTAAAACCAATATCCGTCTGTATGAATATGCCATTCTACAACGACCAGGCACATATTGCCGAGTCGTTCAGTCTTGAGGATAATTATACCGCAGAAAGAGCCCGCCTGGCTTTTTTCAAGATCAATTCTTATAAACTATCACTGGTGAATGCTGCTTTTTGTATCACCCGCGAAGAACTCACTGACATCATTAAAAATACGCTCCTGAATTATACCGACCCGGCGGGCATACTTTCTGATATCGGTTTCTTCGAAGCGGAAGCAGACAATTAACAAGAGAGTTTATTGTTTTTGGTTTATAGTTTAAGGTTGG
>JANMKG010000064.1:0-3908 GCA_031371915.1 Chitinophagaceae bacterium
ATTAATTCTCCCTGGGGATCAGTAATCGCATGAGCATTCACCTGGTCTTTCCAAAGACCTTTGAAGCTGGGATTTAAACTATGTTGCCCGGAAGTCATGATCTCATTGCACTCATCCCTGGCGATCTGGTAAAAGGGCAAATAAGTGGAAGGCCTCTGCATGGTACCATTGCTGCGCAGTGAATAACCACCTGCATATAAGGCGATCCTTGCCCGCAAACCTTTTACCGCACCCTTCGTGATCCTTTCATCAAGCACATCTCCAATCGAAGTTACCTGGTTGCGCCAGGGAACAAGATCTTCGGCAATTTTCAGATCTGCAAGGAGATGATTGTATAATGTATCCCTGCTAGTTTTGGAAGGAAAGGGATTTGCGCCTGCAAGATTGTAAGCGGAAGTAAAATGCGCCGGGAGATCGCCCCAGTTCCGGATCGCTTCTAAATAGAACTGGGCTCTTAGTGTCAAAGCCTCACCATACATTCTTTGCAGTTGTTTCTTTTCCTGGTCGGTCCCACTGGTATACATATCCATAGCAGGGATATTGTCAATACAAATATTCGCGAATTCAATTCCCTGGAATAATTGGTTGAACGGGTTGGTGATCTGTGCATTTCCCGGGGTGGCCGCGTAACGGGCAATATCCCTCCTGTCATTATCACCGGCACCTGTCGGGCCCTGCATCTCATCATTATCTACGGGATAGTAAAGGCTAACACGGATACCATAACCCGCGTCACCCACTAAACGGCTGTACGCACCGGCGATCGCCTTATAGGTACTGGCCACATCTTTAAACACCACCTGTGTACTTACATCGGTAATGGGCTGCTGATCGAGGTACTTCTTACAACCACCTAAGACCAGCAACATGCATACAGCTGTGATCAGTACCGGCGTTTTAAAATATCTTGTATTCATATTCTTTGTTTTAATAGTATTTTATCAGAAAGTTGCATTGATGCCAAAAATATAGCTCCGGCTTTTTGGATAAGCTGAATAATCCAGGCCGGGAGTCAGCGGGCTGCTCCTTACACTTACTTCGGGATCATAGCCTGTATATTTTGTGATCGTCGCTATATTATTCCCGGTTAAGTAAAACCGTAATTTACTCATCTTCATACCAAGCAAATTTTTTACAGGGAGACTATATCCTAACGAAAGGTTATTGATGCGCAGGAAAGATCCGTCTTCGATTGCCCATGAATGAGGATAAAAGGCACCGGCACTTCTAAGAGGTTGCCAGATCGTAGCATTCGCATTTAACGCAGCAAGCTGGTCCGGGGCAATACCGATGGCCTGGCCCGAGCTGTTGACATATAACGCTGTTTGTCCTTGTGGTGTAACCACTCTCCACCTGTTTTCCATGATCGCAAGCATATTCGAGTTGGCCGTATAACCATTGGTAAACTCGATCTTATTGGCATTGTAAATATCATTTCCCACACAGAAGTTTACGAACAGGCTCATATCCCAGTTCTTCCAGGTGAATTGCTGGTTTAATCCACCGGTGAATTTAGGAGTAGGATCACCAATGATCTTCCTGTCGTTGTTGATATCTACTACACCGTCATTATTGATGTCAACAAATTTTATGGAACCTGGCATTACCGTACCGATGATAGAAGCATCTGTAGGGATGCCGGGTCTCAGCGTATAAACGCCATTATTCGGATTGTAATTAAAATCATCCACGGTATAGAAACCTGCGGTCACGAGACCCCACATGGATCCAACCGGGTCACCCACTCTTTCGATATAATCGGTGGGCTGGCCTGAAACACCCCAGCTGGCTGCAGGGAAGAAGGATACCTGGTTCTTACCCAGTGCCAGTATCTTGTTTTTATTGAAGGAGATATTGAAATTGGCATTCCAGCTAAAGTCCTTTCTTTTTACCAGTGCCGCGTTTAACTGTACTTCAACACCCTTGTTCGATGTTTTACCTATGTTCTGTAATTGTGTTGAATAACCAAATGTCGAGGCAATAGGTACATTCAGGAGCAGGTCTTTGGACGTGTTATTGTAATAGTCCACGCTGAGGGTGACCTTACTTTTAAACATGGTAATATCCATACCATAGTTCCTGTTGACAGTGGATTCCCATTTCAGATCCGGGTTTACAAGGCTGTTGGAAAAATAAGCAAGGATCGCCTGGTTATTGATGCCATAGAAATAAGTTCCGTCATTCTTGAACGATGTCAGGTATAAATAATCGCTGATCCGGTTGTTACCAATCGTACCGAAACCTGCCCTGAACTTAAGATCGTTAATGAATGCAACATTCCGCATGAATTTCTCTTTTGAAACTCTCCAGGCCACGGACCCTGCAGGGAAATTGCCCCATTTATGACCAGGTCCAAATTTGGAAGCACCATCTTCCCGCACGTCAAACGAGAAAAGATATTTTTCGCGGTATCCATAGTTAACCCTCCCGAAGAAGGATAAACTTGTATACCTGGTCTTCCCAAGCTTGGGATACCCGGTAAAGGGAATACCAAGATCGGTTTGTTTAAATGCGGTATTATGAGAAGTGAAAGTTGGATAATTTTTAAACAGGCTAGAACGGCTCTCGGTCTGCAAGTCATAAGTTTCCTCACCAATTAAAAAGTCAAAGTCATGCCTGTTCTTAAAACCTTTAACTGAGTAGGTCAGTACATTCGAATTCGTCATAGTTGACTTGGTCGTTGTATCCATGCCGGCTATAGGTTTCCTGGCACCGGAAATAATAGAATAAGGGGTGAGCGAATCACTGAATTGCAGATCGGTCAGCTTATTCCAGTCATACCCGAAGGTGGATTTAAAAGATAAATTCTTTATGATGGTATAAGAGAGGAAAGCAGTTCCATTATAGGCATCGATCGTTTTTTTCCTGTACTCCGCATTCGCTAATGATATGGGGTTATAAAGATTTAAACCATTACCCACATTTTGATCGGCCAGTGGGTCAGGGTCGTCAATATCCTGGGAAGCGGAAAGGAAAGGCCTGAATTTAACGGCATTGCGAAGCCTGTTATAAGAAGATCCTTTGGCATCAGAAACACCGGCTCCAAATACATCCTGGTGAGTAAACCTGCCGCCCAATCCTATTTTTAAATTCTTGGTGATCTTATAATCACCTTTTAAGTTGAACAGGTGTCTTTTATAGCTTGAATTAATTACAATGGCTTTATCGTTATTATAGGTATACCCGAAATTATAGGTCAGCTTCTTGGTGCCGCCCGAACCGGAAACATTGTGTGTAGTAGTGATACCGGTATTTCCAAATACCTCTTCCTGCCAGTCAACCGGATCAACATTCTGATAATTCGAAAGGGTATCCCAGGTTGTACCGAAATTTTTTGCGAAGGAGCTACTATCGGTACTGCTGCCCCTGTACCTTTCTGATTGATAGATCACGTACTCATAAGGGCTCAGTACTTTCAGTTTTTTCCCGAGCATCTTTACACCTATATAACCATTATAACTCAAAATGAGTTTACCGGGTTTACCGGTCTTCGTCGTAATAACGATCACCCCGTTGGCACCCCTTGCTCCATAGATGGCAGTAGCAGCGGCGTCTTTTAATACATCTATATTTTGAATATCCTGTGGTGATATCGTGGAAAGACCGTTCTCTACCTGTACCCCGTCAATGATATACAACGGTGAATTATCACCGGTAATCGACATCCCCCCGCGAACCCGGATCCTTACTTCCGCGTCAGGTGATCCTTCGGCAGTTGTAGCTGTAACACCGGCCAGTCTTCCGTTGAGTGCTTCTGCTGCTGAGTTGATAGGAATATCTTTCAGGTCTTTTGCTCCCACAGAAGATACCGAAGCAAGAAGATCTTTTCTTCTTACTGTCTGGTAACCTATCACCACTACATCATTTAATGATTTTGTATCAGGCTGCATTTCAGCATCAACCGTAGT
>JANMKG010000089.1:0-19062 GCA_031371915.1 Chitinophagaceae bacterium
ATCGGGCACGCCAAATGATAGACACCAGCTGGCAAAAGCAATCGCTTCTTGCTTTTTACTAAGGTCGGCGGGTTTTGCCCTGATGCCAGCACCCGGGAACCGCGTTACCAGTTCTTCCATGGTTTTATACAAAGCCACTTCGCCCCTTGCACATATAAAAACCTGGTGCCCATCCGTCGCAAAGATCTCTGCGATGGCTTTACCAATCCCTTTCGAAGCGCCGGTGACAATTACATTCTTTCCCCCATCCCCTGAACTATTCCTTGTCATATTTGAACATTAGTTAGGTAATTTGCAAACTTAAACTAATTAAAAGAATGTCGCCGGACAACGAACTCATATCAAACTCCCCTTCAGGGGATGGGGGTAAGTACAAACATCTTTTCTTCGACCTGGATCATACCCTTTGGGACTTTGAAGCCAATAGCCGCCAGACCCTGGACGAGCTTTATCATACTATGCAACTGGCTTCAAAAGGGGTAGATGATTTCCCGTTGTTTCATAAAAATTACCTTGTCCATAATGATAAACTCTGGGATCGTTACCGCAAGGGATTCATTAAGGTCGATGAACTGAGATGGAAAAGGATGTGGCTTACGCTGCTTGATTTTAAGATCGCTGACGAACCCTTAGCAAGAGAAATGGGAAACATCTTCCTGGACCTGTTGCCTACCCGCAAACTACTTTTCCCGCATACAATTGAGACACTGGAATATCTCGTTCAAAAGAATTACCGCCTTCACATGATCACCAATGGGTTTGAAAAAACACAGCACAGCAAATTAAAGAACTCGGGTCTTGATAAATATTTTACGGAAGTGATTACCTCCGAAGGCAGCAATAGCCTCAAGCCCCACAAAGAGATATTTGATTATGCTTTTCAAAAAGCAGGTGCAAACCCTTCAGAAAGTATCATGATCGGAGACAGCCTTGAAGTGGATATACAGGGCGCCATGAATGCAGGTATCGACCAGGTCTTCGTCAACCATATTAATGAAGCACCGACTATTACTCCTACCTATACAGTCTATTCTTTGAAAGAGTTGGAGAATATTTTTGTTTGAGGTAGAGGTACAACACAGAGTTACCGAGGAACAGAGATACACAGAGTATTTTTCTCTGTGTATCTCAAAATCTCTGTGACTCTGTGTTGTACCTAAGAAAATTTTAGAATATTACCATGTTGCCACCACCGTCACTCCACCCTGCGGCTTATCGCCAATTTTTACATGGATCTTCGCATCGAGAGGTAATAAAAGATCGACCCTAGAACCAAATTTAATAAAACCCATCTCTTCTCCCTGTTTCACCTGTTGCCCGGGCTGCAGGTAATTGACGATACGCTTGGCCACTGCGCCGGCGATCTGTTTTACAAGGATCTCTTTCCCATCTTTGCGGTAAGCGACGGAATGCCGCTCATTTTCAGTAGATGATTTAGGATGCCAGGCTACCAGGTATTTCCCTTTGTGGTACTGGCTGTAGGTCACTTCCCCGCTTACGGGGTTACGGTTCACATGCACATTCAGTGGGCTCATAAAAATAGAAACCTGTATCCGGCGATCGGTGAAATACTCATCGGCCTGTACCTCTTCGATCACTACCACTTTACCATCCGCGGGTGCAATGATGGCATTGTCCTGTATCGTATGCACTCTTTTGGGAATACGAAAAAAAGAAATCATGAATAATAACAGGCCCAGTGTACCAATAAAAATGATCCAGCTAATAATGGGAAGAGAAGAGCTGAGAAAATAAAAAGAAACAACATTGATCACACCAAAAAGGATCGTACTGATGGCAATCGTTTTATAACCTTCTTTGTGGATCGTCATGCGGCAAATATAGGAAAATGGCTAGTAGGGAGGACGAGTGGGGAATGGCTAGTGGCGAGTGGGGTTGGCTAGTGGTTAATTAAGCTTAATTTAGAAACAGTTCAGTATAAAGCCACACAAAAGGCGTCGCTATCAATAAAGAATCGAACCGATCCAGGAAACCTCCATGCCCGGGTAACATAGCGCCACTGTCTTTTACGCCGGCCATTCGTTTAAGTTTTGATTCAAGCAGGTCACCGGAAGTTCCGGCAATCGCCGTAATACCAGCGATGATGAACCATATTTTATTGGAAAATTTTATATGAACTCCCGGTAAAACAATTGCAGAAGGTATATTGGAGAACAATATCCCGGCAATTAATATCCCAAGCACAATACCGCCGATCGTACCCTCCCATGTTTTTTTAGGAGATATTTTTGTCAGTGGTGTCTTCCCGATCAAAGAGCCTACCAGGTATGCCATGGTGTCGTTCATCCAAATTGAAAAAATAATAGCTAACGGAAGAATGACAGGGAAATAATTAAACGGGGGCCATGTTAGATTTATCCCCGGTGATTGCTCCATTATTATTTTATTCACCAATCCGTACATATCCACCATCAGGCCCCAGCTCAAAGAAATATATATCAACCCCAACGCCGCTGTTCCAAATGCTTTTAACTTGATTTTATTCCCACGAAAAATACCCATTAGAAGCAAGGCAAATCCAGCGACTGATATTGGCAAAGAAAGATTTTCTTTAAGACCATACCCGTTGACCTGGTAGGACGGTCCACAGAACCAAAGCATCAACCCATACCCTATCACCATAAATCCCATTTTGGTGTAAGGATGTAAAGGAATTTGATGGATCTTTTCCGTGAGTTTCAGGTATTCCCACCAGCAGCCAAAATGAATAATGGAAAATAAAACCAAAAGGCTCCACTGGTTCCAGAGCAGGCCGGTCAGCATCACTCCCATAAAAATAAAGGAGGAGATAGTTCTTGTCCGGAATGTCTGCCAGTTGAATGCCATGCTTTGAATTTAGAAAGGATGTTCCGGTACAAAATCATCTTTATATACTTCCGTGTAACTTACTGTAGAAGCTTTTTTCATCCATCCCATGATCAGCGCCACTACCAGGAAACTCAGCGACGCCATCAGGGCGATATTATTCATCTTCACCGGTGAATCCTCGTTCACCATCGCAGGATTGAAATACACGAGGGTGATCAGCACTCCATCATAAATAAAATGTGCCAGGATGGAGGTCCAGAGACTGCCACTGTACCAATAGATAACTCCTAACAGGATTCCCAGTACAAATCGCGGCAGGAATCCATAAAACTGCAGGTGCATGGCAGAAAAAAGAAAGGCCGCTACGATGATCCCTGCCCAGGGATTTTTAAATATTTTGATAAGGAGACGCTGCGCTATTCCACGGAACAACAACTCTTCTCCTACTGCCGCCAATCCCGCTATACAAATAATATTTAGTAAAAGATCTTTAATAGTATGTTTTGACAACAAAGCCTGTACAGTCCTTGCCGCTTCATCTTCCTTATCCCTCATCCATTTTTCTATGCCTGGTGGAAAATGTACATTCTTATTCAGCTCTCCCAGCCAGTTGACCAGCGGGATGGCCAGCATCATCATACCAACCGCCGCAATAAAATAAACCAGGTTGGAAGGCGGCTTTAACCCGAGGTATTTTTTAGTATCAGTACTAAACAGTCTTGCGCCAATAAAACTGGGGACAAGGAAAAGGGCAATGAACTGGACAACCTGCATACCTCTTATAAAAGTAAGTGTAGCAGGATTTGAAAAATCCCATTTGGAAGGATCGCTCATTTGAAGAAGACTCACCCCTGTAAAAGAAGACAGAAGCACTGTTCCCAGTAGTCCGAGCAGGAAAAAACTGACCAGTGCGATACAAACCACTACCAGTAATTGTGTTCCGGCTGGTTTTCCTTTTAATAATCCTTTCATCAGCTCTTTTTTTATTCTATAATCAGGCCAGTATTCCCTGGCCCTTTAGTGCGGGTACTCTGCTGTTTAGATCGTAAATTTGCAGGTTTATCTGCCGCAGGCAGGCTCAAAAATAGGTAATTGCATTTTGAATGGTAAAGATCGAAAACATACAACTTCCTGACTTCCCGTTGCTTCTGGCTCCCATGGAAGATGTCAGTGATCCCCCGTTCCGGGCAGTATGCAAGGATAACGGGGCCGACCTGATGTATACGGAGTTTATTTCAAGCGAAGGATTGATCCGGGATGCTATCAAAAGTCGAAAAAAACTGGACATTTTCGATTATGAACGTCCTGTTGGTATCCAGATATTCGGGGGCGATGAGGAAAGTCTTGCCCTTGCTGCGAAAATTGTTGAAGTCACTAATCCCGATCTGCTTGACATCAATTTTGGCTGCCCTGTAAAAAAAGTAGCTTTAAAAGGTGCCGGTGCCGGCGTATTAAAAGATATTGACCTGATGGTCCGGCTGACTTCTGCTGTGGTTAAATCAACCACGTTGCCTGTTACAGTAAAAACAAGACTTGGCTGGGATGATAAAACCAGGAATATTGAAGAAGTGGCAGAACGTTTACAGGATGTTGGGATCAAAGCGCTGGCCATTCACGGTCGTACCCGCACACAGATGTATAAGGGCGAAGCCGACTGGACCCTGATCGGGAAAGTGAAGAATAACCCACGGATACATATCCCTATTTTTGGTAACGGGGATATTGATTCACCGGAAAAGGCAGTGGAATACAAGAACCGGTATGGAGTGGATGGTATCATGATCGGTCGTGCCGCCATCGGTTATCCCTGGATCTTTAACGAGATCAAACATTTCGTAAGGACCGGTGAGCACCTGCCTCCTCCAACTATTGAAGACCGTTTATTCGTTTGCCGCAAACATTTAAGAAGGTCCATCGAATGGAAGAACCCGGTGGTAGGAATCAATGAAATGCGCCGGCACTATGCCAATTATTTAAAAGGATTACCTAATATCAAAGAATTCCGGAACCGGTTAGTGACATTAAAGACCGAAGAAGAGATCAACGAAGTATTTGATGAGATAGGGGTTACTTACAGCGGTTACGAGTTTGAAAAATCGGCGATTGAACTCGTGAATTATCACGAAAAATGCCCGGTGGATTAGGGAGAACGCAGATGATTATGATAGTGATGATTAACGCTGTTGTTATCATAACAAATCATGACAATCTGCGCCATCTGTGTTCTGAATTTTTTGAAAAAACGCCTATTGAACTCGTGAACTATCATGAAAAATGCCCGGTGGATTAGTGAGAACGCAGATGGTTATGATAGTTAAGATCGACGCCGCACTTATCATAACAAATCATCATGATCTGCGTTCTGAATTAAAGATCAGGTCATTTTGATCTTCATTGCCCTCATTAATCCATAAATGGATACCAGGGTCCAGGTCCCTTCTAGTATCACAAAGGGCCAGTAGTTGATCAGCAGGGAGGCATAGCAGGCCAGTGAGGCCCCGATAATATTCATGACAAAAAAAAGCTTTCCATCCTTTGGCAATAATTTTTCTGTGTTCAGGAAATACGCGACCAGGATCAGCCCAACACCGATGCTCCCGATGATATCATTGTACATCATAGCTTTAAATTTTATTGACAAATATCCGCTGCTTAAGTCAGCGGCCCATCACTGCAAGAGGCAGGCCAAAACTAACCGCGGGTCTCAGTTCTCTTTGATAGCATCCAGTACATCCTTACTCATTGGCGAAATAGAAGGCCCAAAATAATGCACCAATACTCCTTCCGCGTTGATCATATACTTGGTAAAATTCCAGGAAGGCTGTTTATCGTTCCATCCATTCTTTGTTGAATCAGTAAGCCATTGAAAAACGGGATTTTGTTCCGGTGATCTTATCACCACCGATTTTTTCATCAGCGGGAAGCTCACACCAAAATTGACCTTGCAGAATTGGGCAATCTCTTCATCGCTTCCTTTTTCCTGTTCTTTAAAATCATTGGCCGGGAAACCGATCACGACCAGTTTATCTTTATACTCATCGGCCAATCGCTGCAGGTCGGCATACTGACCCGTATAACCACAGTCACTTGCTGTATTGACCAGCATTACTTTTTTCCCTTTCAAACTGGCAAAGTCAAAGGCTGTTCCGTTATTCAGTATTCCTTTCAGGGAATAAAAGGAAACCGGGGGCTGTTTATTACCCGTCAATTCCTTTGTATTCTTCCCGGTAAGTTTGGTAAGCCACATAAAAGCGGGGTAAACTGCTTTCAATACTTTTTGCCGGTAAGTCATATTCTTGGAATTGCGGTTTGCGATCTCAACATATACGATAAATGCCAGGATGAATAACAAAAGAACAATCAATAGTCTTTTTAGTTTTCGGTATGGTCGTTTTCCTGGCATTACCGGATCACCCATTTAAATAGTTTCAGTTTCCCTTTAAACGGCGGGTATTTGATATTTGGGTCAAACCAGGTAGGGGTCTTCATCACGGCTTTTTTATGGCTAAAGGTCTCAAAAGAATATTTTCCGTGGTAAGACCCGGTACCGCTAAATCCCCTGCCACCAAAGGGAAGATGATGGTTGGTCAGGTGCCAGCTTGAATTATTGACACAGGAGCCTCCGGCGGGCACTGCTTCCAGCCATTCTTTTTCCTTTTTACTGCTGGAAGTATAAATATAAAAAGCCAGTGGATTGGGATGCCGGTCAATGACCGCTTTGGCTTCACTCATCGTATGGAAAGGAATAACCGGCAATACAGGTCCAAATATTTCGTCGTTCATGACGGGCGCGTCTGCGGAAACGCCGGTAAGGATCGTGGGTTCAATAAATAATTTTTCTTTATTGCTGTGGCCGCCATAGACTGTTGTTCCACTCGACAGGTAAGAACTGATCCGGTCAAATTGTTTTTCATTGATTATTTTCCCATAGTTATAACTGTCTTCTGGTTTGTCGCCGAAAAATTTTGGCAATGTTTCTTTAAGCGCTTCCAGGAATTGATCTTTGACTGAATCATGAACAAGCAGGTAGTCCGGTGCTACACACATTTGGCCTGCATTGGAGAATTTGGTCATGGCGATACGGCGGGCCGCCACGTTAATATTGGCATCGGCCTCTACCACGCAGGGGCTTTTTCCACCGAGTTCCAGGGTTACCGGTACCAACCGTTCAGCTGCCATCTTATAAATGATCTTTCCAACAGCAGTACTCCCGGTATAAAAAATATGATCAAAAGAAAAGTTATTCATCATGGCTGGTATCACCGTGGCGCCATCGCCCTGCACATATGAAATGTATTGAGGAGGAAAAGACTCTTCAATGATATTTTTCATGACCACATCGGTAGCAGGAGCAAACTCACTTGGTTTCAGGACGACACAGTTCCCGGCGGCCATCGCCCCTATAAGCGGGTTGATCAGCAATTGAAAAGGATAATTCCAGGGACCGATGATAAGTGCTACACCCAGGGGTTCTCTCAGCACCCGGCTCCCCGAAGGCATATTAAGCAGGTTGGTAGCTACTGTCTCAGGCTGCATCCAGTGCCGGAGATGTTTTAAGGCGGTATTCAATTCCGCGATCACCATACCTGTTTCAGTAACCCATGTTTCCTCCGGGCTTTTTTTCAGGTCGGTATATAAGGCATCGTAAAGTGCCTGTTCATGGCGGAGAATGGAGGCTTTTAATTTCAGGAGCTGTTCTTTGCGGAAAACATAGGACCTGGTGGCTCCACCGTTAAAGTAGTCCCGCATCTGCTGCAGTATAGCGATATCTGCCATTACCTGTAATTTTGTTTGAAGTTATGCAAAACTCTTCGCCCAATGACCGATGAATACTACATGATGCAGGCATTAAAAGAAGCCAAAAGAGCCTGGGAAGATGACGAGATCCCCATTGGCGCTGTCGTGGTCCTTCATGAAAAGATCATCGCAAGAGGATATAATATGACGGAACGCCTGAACGACCCGACCGCGCATGCAGAGATGATCGCCCTGACTTCGGCTTTCAATTCGCTCGGAAGCAAGTATCTTCCTGAAGCAATTTTATATGTTACTGTCGAACCCTGCCTGATGTGTGCGGGCGCTGTCTACTGGAGCAAGATCGGTAAGATCGTATATGGCGCTGATGATGAAAAGAACGGATATAAAAAAACGACGGGGACCAACTGGCCCTTCCATCCCAAAACAGAATTGGTGCGCGGTGTAATGAAAGAAGATTGCGCTAAACTTATGACTGAATTTTTCAGGAAAAAAAGATAAGGCATGGCGAAAGCAATAAAATCAAAAAAGGTCAGCGTAACACACCCGGTAACAGGTACCGAAAGAAAGTTTGATGCTATGATCTACGAACCTTTTAAAGCCGCCATCCTGCAAAGCTTAAAAGGTAGTAAGGGAAAGACTTTCACCGAACTAGCCGGTGATGTAGTAAAGATTATCCGCAAAAAAATGCCTTCGTTCAAAGGCTCCATTCCCTGGTACACGATCTCCGTCCGCCTGGATCTTGAAACAAGAGGAATTGTAGAAACTTTTACCGAAAAAGGGAAAAAACTAAACCGGCTGAAATGACTTTCGAGATAAGAAACAATTACTGTTTACCCCGGTTTTATTAAACCCCATCTTCTTACTTTTGTTATCCTTTACAGAGACTCTTTAACCTTAAACAGATACACTATGGCATTCACATTAGCTCCGCTTCCATATGCACACGATGCACTGGAACCGCATATCGACACACTGACCATGCAGATCCATCATGGTAAACATCACCAGGCTTATGTTGACAATCTCAATAAAGCCATTGCCGGCACTCCCAACGAGAACAAATCACTGGAAGACCTGTTAAAAGCTGCAGGCAGTGCTGCTCCCGCTGTTCGTAATAATGGTGGCGGCCACTGGAATCATACTTTCTTTTGGGAAAGTCTTGCTCCTAAAGCAGGTGGTGCACCTTCAGGAAAATTAGCCGATGCCATCAATGATGCATTTGGTTCCTTTGACGAATTCAAAACAAAGTTCGCCCTCGCCGGTGTGGGCCGCTTTGGAAGTGGCTGGGCCTGGCTCATTGTGAAAGATGGTAAACTGGAGATATCTTCCACACCTAACCAGGATAACCCGCTGATGGATGTTGCGGAAGTAAAAGGAAAACCCATTTTGGGTGTGGATGTTTGGGAACACGCCTATTACCTGAAATACCAGAATAAAAGACCTGATTACCTGGCGGCCATCTGGAGTGTTATCAACTGGAAAAAAGTGGAGCAACGATTTGATGCTGCATGATACTCCTGACATAGTAATTATAATAAAGAAAGCCTCCTATCCGGGGGCTTTCTTTATTAGCGTCTATTAGCGTCTATTAGCGTTGTTTATTTACATTTCGCCATTTCTTCATCCATGATCTTGTCTGCTTTATTGTTCATCACCGAATCGTTCTTCTTGTCTTCGTATTTTTTCTCCATTTTATCCCTGAACTCTTGCATTTCTTTTGTTACGTCTTCCAGTTCTTTTTTTGCTTTCTCATCACTGGGATCTTTAGCCGACAGTTTTTGCACCTGGCAACGGTAGTCTGCCATTTTTCTAACATCGCTCTCAAAGGAGCCACCGGATTTGGATGAACAGGAAATGGTTCCTGTCAACAGGCCTGCTATGGCCAGGTAAATTAATTTTTTCTTCATGTGAGGGGTTTTATGGTTAAAAAGAAAATTTAGTCGTACAAAGTAGAATTAATTTTCAAAAAAGAAAAAGAAATAATGATCAGTGCCTTGAGAATTGAGCGTTGAACATTGGGTATGGAGTGTTCCCGGGTAATATTCAACAATCAATGTTCAATTTTCAATGTTCAATGGTCAGGGCACAGGATCATACCCGCTTCCGCCCCAGGGATGGCAACGGCTGATCCGTTTGATGGCCAGCCACATTCCTTTAAACAATCCGTGTTTTTTTAACGCTTCTGCCGCGTAGTGAGAGCAGGTGGGTGTAAACCGGCACTTGGGTCCCAGCCAGGGCGAGATCACCAACTGGTAGATCTTTATCAGGGCGATAAAGGGTAAACTAAGAATGCGGAGTATTGTTTTCATGAACCAGTGCTGCGAGCTTTTTAATGATCGTTGTTAATTTTTCATATACAAATGAATAGTCCACCATTTCATTTCCTGTGTAGATCAAAAAAATATGAAGTCCTGTATTCTTTTCTTCGAGTGCTTTTTGCAAGGATGATTTTTGTAAGCGCCAGGCTTCCCGTGACAGGCGTTTGATCCTGTTCCTGTCAACTGCTTTTTTAAAATTCCTTGTACCGACCCCTGTTCCAAATTGCAGACCCGTTTCAGCCCTGGTTAGATAGAATATCCTGAATGGTGAAATGGTAAACCGCCGTCCCTCCCTGAACAGTTGTTCGATCGCCTTCCGGCTTTTCAGCCGCTCTTTTTTTCCCAAAGTCAGTTTCTGTCCCATACTTATATAAAAATAAAATAGTCCCGGCGTTTTACAGCCAGGACTATTCAAAAATCTAATCCCCCCGTTTTTGCGGGGTCAGAATTATTTCAACTTACTCTCATCGGAAACCGATAATTTCTTACGGCCTTTCGCGCGGCGGCTGGCCAATACCTTGCGGCCATTAGCAGTTGCCATACGCTTACGAAAACCATGGACTGTCTTGCGACGTTTGCGATGAGGTTGGAATGTACGTTTCATTGTTTTACTCTTTTTTCACGTTTACCCGCCAAAGCTCCAGGGGAGCTAGTCGGAGTCTGAAATGCGAACCGGGAGAACGGTCCAGGTTTCAAGTCTGCCTGCCGTCAGGCAGGTTTTCACCAGCAGGTCACCACACCCACTGTTTGTGAAAGGATGGCAAAGGTAAGGGTTTAGTGGCTAAAAGGAGGACGTAGAAGGGCTTGTTTTCAAAAAAAACCGGGGTAATTTTCTCTTAGGGTATCACTTTGACAATTAAATAATTACGCATATTTATCGATACGGTATGTGATCCATAACTGACCGAGGTGGAGAGGGCACTTACTCCAAGGCCATTCCAGTAACTCCTGTTTTGTTGTACAGTCGGAAGATTGGAAACCCCGAAATAAGTGGTGCATTGGTCACCCGGATTATATACCGTGAAAGAACTATAGATATAAGTACCGGGGTTCAGTTCAATTAGGTATAAACCGGTACGGCCCGGGACCAATCCTGCAATAAGTGTATTGTTCGGTGCCTGTCTCCTGTATTGATAGATATAGCCCATATAACCGGGGTATTGCAAAAGACCTTCCCGTACAACGGGGTTGAATTCAATATTGGCAACCTGCAGGCTTGGTAAAGAAGTACCGGTAAGTATGGCATAAGGCTGTATGGTAAGATAAAGAAGCTCCGTAGGTTTTGTAAAAGAAACAGGGTTACCGGATAAGGGGGAATAGGTATCCGTGACAGTACTGGTCAGCCAGATCGTATCATAAAGATGGTACTCCAACGCTGGATTTGTAATGGATGTATTCAGGAGAACCGTATCCATTTTAAATGTATTGCATTGGGGATAGGGATTGCCCCTGTAACAACGGGAACTTTGCGTAACAAGCAGCAGCAGGAAAGCTCCCAGTATAGTAAAAGCAGTTTTCATATTACAAAAATTAATTAAAAAATATTTCGCCGGGCGGTGATCCTTTGATTATGCAGGTGTAAACAGGTCAGTATGTTTTGACACAACCGGTTCCCCAAAAAAAATAGTGGCATGATTGTCAAAATCCTCTGTCGAATCGGTTGTATAAAAAAGACGCTCTCCTTTTTTACTGCACTGTTCTTCTATTTCAGGATGTCTTACCAAATAATCAGCAAGGCTCACGGCTACGATCTCTCCCTGCGAAATAAGTTTAACGCCTACTGGCAGGTATTCTTCGATCTTTTCCCTTAATAAAGGATAATGGGTACAGGCCATCAGCACCACATCGATATTCACTCCTTTTTCGAAAATATTATGCAGGTTCTTTTTCACAAAAAAATCAGCCCCCTGCGATTGGTGTTCGTTGTTTTCCGCCAACGGCACCCACATAGGACAGGCTTCCTGGTAAACCTTTAGTACCGGGAAGAATTTCGCGATCTCCATCGGGTATGAATCGGATAGTACTGTTCCGTTGGTTGCCAGTATACCTACATTTTGTGTTTCAGAATAAGTGCCGATTACCTCTGCTGTTGGTCGTATCACACCTAATACTCTTTTACCGGGTGCGAGTAGTGGGAGGTCATTTTGCTGGATAGTACGAAGTGCTTTGGCAGAAGCGGTATTACAGGCCAGTATAACCAGCGAACAACCCTGCGCGAAGAACCATTTGACGCATTCCAGTGTATACTGGTAAACCGTATCAAATGAACGGTTACCATACGGCGCTCTTGCGTTATCCCCGAGGTAGAGATAATCATACGCCGGCAGTTTATGGATGATCTCCTTTAAAACGGTAAGACCTCCATAACCGGAATCAAATACGCCGACAGGACCCTGCTTTTGCATAGCACAAAAATAGGATGACGGGCACAGGGTAAAAAATAACCCCGGCTATTTGCCGGGGTTATACAGAAATATCTTTAATAAAAGGCTTATTTACCAATTCCAGGGTTGGCCTTGGGTATAGACACTTTCAGTTTGGCCGCAACAGCGGTGATCATATCATCCCCATCGGGCGCTACCAGGAAAGCTTCCTTATTAAATACATGCGTATAGCCTTTTTCTTTAGCCACTGCTTTGATGGCATCATATACTTTCTTGTAAATAGGCGCCAGGTATTCATTTTGTTTATTCTCTGTAGCCTGGTTCACGATCGTTTGCCAGTTCTGGATCTGGTAGATCAGTGTAGGCAGTTCCTGCTCGATCTGCTTGCGAACAGCCGGTGGCGTTTTTAATGAATCCCTGTAAACACTGTCCTTGTACTGGTATAAAGAAACGATCTGCGCATACTGGGGATTAATGGAATCCGCCTGGTAACGTTCCAGCAGCGAATCGATCTTTGCTGTTTCAGGCATCAGCCCTACCATGTTGTCAACGCTGATATAGCCAAATTTCGACTGGGCACCTGCAGTTGTCGCGAAAGTAAGGGCGACTGCTACGACCATAATGTTGAAAATTCTTTTCATTTGATTTGTTTTTGTTTACCCACTGCTTTTAATGATCGTGGATGTTGCTTATTATGATTGCTTATTATGATTGCTTTTAAAATGGTTTCGTTGTCTCGCGGATGGCCATCGGTCCTGCTTGTGATTTCTTTAACGTTTATCGAACCCCAAGATCTTTCAGAATATCCTCGCTCTTGTCCAGTTTTGGGTCGGCAAAGATAATGGTAATTCCCTCACTTTTGTCGAGCACAAAGTCATACCCTCTTGAAACAGCCATCTTCTGAACAGCATTGTAAACCTTATCCTGGATAGGTTTGATCAGTTCCTGTCTTTTTTTGAACAGATCACCTTCAAAACCAAAGCGTTTGCGTTGCAGGTCCCGCAGGTCCTTTTCTTTATTGAAAAGCTGGTCCTCTCTTTTTTTCTTAAGGTCATCACTCAGCATTACCTGTTCGGCTTCATAGGTTTTATACATACCGTCGAGTTCGGTTTGCTTTCCGTCAATATCTTTTTGCCACCCTGCGGCTATATCATCCAGTTGTTTCTGCGCTTGCTTATAATCCGGCATCTTATCCAGGATATACCGCGTGTCGATCACAGCGTATTTCTGGGAAAATCCCACAGTAGCGGTTGCCAGTAAAAAGGCAAGTAAAAAGATCTTTTTCATATTAAATGAATTAAGGTTTTGAAGAACGATTAATCGGGTTCAAAGCCCAGCATAAAGGTAAAGCGGGAAGCCCCCTTTAACCCGGTTTGACCCGGTGTGAGACGGTCAAGTCCTACACCATAGTCAAAGCCAAGCAGGCCAAACATGGGCAGGAAGAAACGCATACCCACACCCACACTACGACGCAAACGGAACGGGTTGTAATCTTTGTAATCATGCCAGCCATTCGCTGCTTCAAAGAAAGTGAGTGCATAGATCGTACTGCTTGGATTAGTTACCAGCGGGTAACGTAACTCAAGCGTGTATTTATTGAATATGGTAAAGAATTTATTGGCACTCTGCTGATCAGGGTTCACCGTCGGATCAGATGATTCATATACGGGGTAACCACGGTGGGCAACAATATCATAACCCAACAATCCATAGTTATTGGTCAGGCCCGCGTCACCTACCTGGAATCTTTCGAAAGGGGAATAGTCCAGTTTACGGTTGTAGCGTCCCATAAAGCCATACTTGGCAGCCATCTTCAGCACGAACTGCCGGTTCTTATCGGCACCAGTTGGTTTACCAAGCGGCACATACCATTCGGCATTGAATTTCCATTTGTGGTATTCAGGTGTTTTATAAGGGTTGGAGGAATTGACCAGGTCCTTATTGAATAAAGAATAAGGAGGCGTAAGCTGTACACTGGCAATGAAGTTAGATCCGCTGGTCGGGAATATCGGGTTGAATACGGAAGAACGCTGCAAGCCGATCTTAAAACTGATATTACTTGATGTACCATCCTTCAGCCCGTCAAAGATCGGGTAGTTGCGGAGTTTATACTGCGTGATATTAAGTGTATAAATAAGACTAAAAAAGTCATCCGGCCATTTTAATTGTTTGCCCAGGGAAACAGAAACTCCTGTAGTCTTTAGATAATTGCTGTCGGATCTTTTACGGTCGATCGTTCCTGTATACGGATCAAAAGCATTGGAGTATTTACTGTTATTGATACCGATCGTCAGCGAATTTCTTTTCTTACCTCCTAACCAGGGCTCGGTAAACGAAGCACTGTAAGAACGATAGGCCCGGCCATTCGACTGGACACGAAGACTCAATTTTTGTCCATCGCCTGTTGGTAATGGATCCCAGGCTGTTCTTTTCCAGATATTACGGATTGAAAAATTATTGAACGTAACACCAAGGGTACCGGTCAATCCAACACCACCACCCCATCCGGCTGATAATTCGAGCTGGTCAGAAGATTTTTCTTCAAGCTTCCAGTTGATATCCACGGTGCCGTCATCGGCATTGGGGACCACACCGGGGTTGATCGTTTCCTGGTTAAAGAACTGGAGGTTGCCCAATTCCCGCTGGGAGCGGATCAGGTCAGCACGACTAAATAATTCCCCGGGGATCGTTCGCAGTTCGCGGCGGATCACATAGTCTTTTGTTTTTTCATTCCCGGCGATCGTTACATTCTTGATCCTGGCCTGTGGGCCTTCGGTAATCCTGATTTCATAGTCGATCGTATCATTATAAACGGCAGTTTCTACGGGTTCTACCCGGAAGAAAAGATACCCATCATCCATATACAGCCCGCTGATATCACCACCTTCCTGGGAAAGCTCTTTGCCCAGTCTTTTGTTCAGGATCGAAAGGTTATAAATATCTCCTTTATTGATCCCGAGATAATAATTCAATAAGGAATCAGAATATTTTGCATTCCCTTTCCAGCTGATATTGCCGAAATAATAACGCCTTCCTTCCTCTATTTTAAGGTCAATATTGAGATTCCCGCTTTTTGTTGTTAACGCGGTATCAGCAACGATCTGCGCATCACGGTATCCCATCTCATTGTAATAGTTCAATACTTTATCCTTATCCTCATCGTATTTTTTCTGGTCGAATTTAGCGCCACTCAATTTAAAACGGAAATAAGGATCCAGTACTCTTTTTGTCCGGCTCGGGGAAAGAAACCCCCAGTCCTTAGTGTATTCGCTGAAAGCATATTTCTTCTTGACACCATAGGGACTTCCCTCTTCATCGGGATGCAGTGTGGCTTTACTCATCTCCTTGGTCCCCTTCATTTGTTTTTTCAACCGCAACCCGTCAATATTATCGTTACCATAAAAACGGATATTATCGATCTGTACTTTTTCGCCTTTGTCAATATAAATGACCATGGCGATCGAGTTGACAAAGGCCGTATCGGTCTTTTCCTCTAACCGCACTTTTACATTGCGGTAACCCTTATCAGAAAAATACTTGCTCACTTTCTCCGAGATATCCCTGCGTGTGTTCTCCGTCACGATCGTTTGTTTGGCCAGATTTACTTTGGCCTGGATATCTTCTTCTTCTGATTTTTTTATCCCGACGAATTTGAAGCTGCCAAGACGGGGTCTTTCAAGCGCATATATTTGCACCCACACTTTATCATCCTGCACCTGCGTAACATAGACCTGTACATCGGAGAAAAATTTCTGGCGCCATAAAGCCGCAATGGCTTTGGCAAAATTATCTTCACCAGGGTGCATGAACTTATCACCGGGTTGAAGATTGGCAATGGAATAGACAATTGATGTATCGAGATGTTTGATCCCCGTGATGGTTACCGAAGCGATAGTATATTCTTTTGGAATTTTGGCGTTCTGCCATTCGATCAGTTTGGCATCCACAGAAGTAGCCGGAAGGGTATCTTGTGCCTGTAAAGTGAATACGGATACAACCGCAGCCATCAATGTAACACTAAGCCTGGGTAAAAGTCGTTGCATGGTTGATTGTTCAAATTCAGTCTGATAATGTGCGAAAACAGCCTTCAATTTTTTGGTTTACAGGCTCTCCCCCTGATTGAGGCGGCAAAATAACGGTAAAAAATTGAAGTCTTTGTTAAAGAAAAAGGTTAAAAAAGCCAAATGGGGACATAAAGATAAAATGAAGCAGCTTTTTCCCTGTTTTGCGGCTTTTTTGACCCTGATCAGCCGGCAACCACCTGGTCACTGGTCTTGCCAAACCTTCTTTCCCGGGCCTGGTAATCGAGGATCGCTTCATAGAGATTTTCTTTCCGGAAATCCGGCCAGCGTACATTGGTAAAATAGAGCTCGGCATAGGCTAGCTGGTAAAGCAAAAAATTGCTGATGCGGTATTCTCCGCTGGTGCGGATCATCAGTTCGGGGTCGGGAAAATTACTGGTACAGAGGTATTGTTGAAGGGTATCCTGGTCAATATTTTCTACGGCCAGCTTGCCATTCTTTACTTCCCAGGCGATGCTTTTTACAGCATTGAGCAATTCCCATCTTCCGCTGTAACTCAACGCCATGATAAGGTTCAGTCCTGTATTATCCTTTGTGATCTCCAGCGCTTCATCGAGTTCTTGCTGGGCATAGTCCGGGAGCATATTCATATCCCCGATAACATGGAGGCGGATATTATTCTTGTCCAGGCTTTCTACTTCTTTACGGATGGTACTGACGAGTAATTCCATTAATCCTACCACCTCGTATTCCGGCCGGTCCCAGTTTTCCGTAGAAAATGCATACAGGGTAAGATAACCGATCCCCAATTCCGCCGAACCTTCAACGATATTACGGACACTTTCCACCCCATGAAAATGCCCAAAAAGGCGGTCTTCCCCTTTTTCTTTGGCCCAGCGTCCATTTCCATCCATAATGATGGCGATATGACGGGGGAGATTATTCTTATCTATTTTTTCCAATAGTACTGACATAATAAAAGCTGTCGCGAGCGCCTGCAAAGTTATTACGGATTAACCGGATTCAACCGGATTCAAAAAAAAAGAATGCCTTTCGGAGGCATTCAAATCTTTCTGAATCAAAACAGGATACGGAATTTCTGAATTACTGGAAATGAATCATTTTGGGAAGTTGAACCACTAAGGCACTTAGACACAAAGATTCACGAAGTATTCTTTGTGTTTCTTTATGCCTTAGAGGCTTCGTGGTTTTAAAAAAAAATGAACCACTCCCTAATTCCTTCCCCAGACAGCAATCCTTGATCTTCCTCTTGCGAATCCTTTTGTTTCATACCAGAATTCGATCCTTGCCAGGTGCCGCAAGCCCCCGTCCATATCGATCACGCGGCTTTCACTTCCCTGGTTAAAGCGGCTTCTCAACTGTACCTCCTGTACACTCCCGTTGTCAAAATATATTTTCATGTCGTACATCTTCAGGGGACCATCCGTTACTTTCAGTTTTACCTGGCGTACATCATCTTTCCAGTTGCCGAAATTGATCACATCATGGTCTACTCCAAAGCCAACTTTTTTATCCTCGAGAAAAAACCAATTACCGGAATTTTTTGGAGCGGGTTTAAATGCAGTTGCAAGGCTGCAAACAACAACAAGCAGTGTGCTGCAAACAATAGTTGTCAGGCGCATTGTAATAAGTATTTGGTTAAGAAATATGGTGCCGGGTAATAGACCCTTTCTTCTTCGCTTTGGTTTAAACCCATTACCCGATAAATATAAAAAAAATACTTTTTTAGCCCTGCACCTGTTTAAGCATTCTCTTTTTTTAATTATTGCTGGACCGCCACCGGGAAATCCGGAACGTTTGGTGGCGAAACAGAAGTAGGATGCTGTTTCCCCTTTGTCAGTTCTTTCACTCTTTCGGATATATAAGCGTCGAGGCTTTTAATGGTGACCTTGTTCTTCCCCTGGATGGCGGCTTTTCCGCTCAATCCTTCGATCACCGCTTTGGTAAAGGCCCCGTTACCCCAGGAAGGATCTTCTAAAGAAAATTCTTTGCCGGTACTGCTGGTAAAAGTAATGGCACCGTTCTCGGTACTGGACAATTCATTGACCATCGCATTGATATCGTTGCCTCCTCTCCTGCTGCCCATTACATTCCCGCTGTGGCAGGCATCGATAAATACCACCACTTTACCGGCAATACTGCTGACGGTTTGTTTTAATTCCTCAAAATTCAAACAAGTGGTCCTGATCCTTTCAAGATCTGCCCCCACGGGAAGCATATAAAAAACACCGTTGTTATCGTTGATGCCATGTCCTGCATAAAAGATCATGGCTACATCTTTCTGGCCGGTTTGTTTTTGGATCCAGTCCAGGCCATCTGTTATCCCATCTTTAGTAGCTTCCTTATTGGTCAGCTTCTTTACTACTACATCACTATACAGGTCTCCTTTTTGTTTAGCAACAGCACTTGCAAAATCCCCTGCATCTTTAGCAGCAAAACCTAACTTGAGTTCAGGATTATTATAATCACTTACACCGATGGCAAGCACATATAATTTAGGTTTATAGATAAATTCTTCTTTTACTACTGTTGGGGCCGCCCATTTGAGGTAAAGATTTGTTTCAGGACTGGTACCATTATCATTTTCAGCCAGCAGGGTGATCGTACAATCCTTTGGTGGAACGCTAACGGTTATTGTTTGAGATACAGAAAGAAACTGTTTCAACCCCCTTTCTGTAGCAACAGGTATACCATCCACAAGGACAAGAAGGTTTATAGCTGGCGCATCAT
>JANMKG010000112.1:0-1794 GCA_031371915.1 Chitinophagaceae bacterium
ATACCCATGATGATGATAGCAGAATAAGCGATCCGTTGTGCCGCATTATATTTTCCCTGCGGGGGTTTTGCTTTCCGGATATGCAGATCATGCAGCAATACCTGCCAGGCTTCTTTAAAACTATGCCTGTTGGGTACCAGGAGCCGCCATTCCCCGGAAATGATCGTATAAAGGACATAGGCGATCCCGTTCAGGAAAAACAACCACATAAAAACAAAATGATAAGCCATTCCTTCGGAAAGACGAAACGGGATATTGAAGGCCTGGTAAAACGATCCGGGAAAGAATTTGAGGAGGGTGGTGTTGCCAAAACCGATCTTATACACATCATTAGCCCAGTAGATCAAAAGGCCACTCCAGATCATGATCGCCAGCACCGGGAAATTGATCCAGTGAAACCAGCGGACAGCCAGCGGATGTTTCTTAACGATCTTCTTCATACCAGGAACCTGATTTAAACAGTGATAATCTACATAAAAGGTACGGTAAAGAGCCAGCAAGTTGAAGATTCGTGCCCAGAAATTTTGTCATTGTCGCGACAAAAAAATCCCCGCCGGGGCAGGGATCTTTTACTTTTTTGGGAAAATCTTATTTGGGGAGTACCACGTGATCGATCACATGGATCACACCATTGCTCTGGTAAACATCCTTGATGGTGATCTGTGCCACACCACCATTCTCGTCTTTCAGCAACAATTTGCCATCCTTCTTCATCACCCATAACTTACCACCGGCTACCGTTGTTAATTCCGCTGTACCATTACCTGCTTTGATCATTTGCATCAGGGCTGCAGCATCCAGTTTACCTGCAACAACATGATAGGTAAGGATACCGGTGAGTTTTGTTTTATTCTCCGGCTTCACCAGGGCTTCCACTGTACCGGGAGGTAACATATTAAAAGCTTCATTGGTTGGGGCGAATACCGTGAAAGGTCCTGCACTCATTAATGTTTCTACAAGCCCGGCTGCCTTAACGGCTGCCACCAGCGTCGTATGGTCTTTTGAATTAACAGCATTCTCCACGATGTTCTTGGAAGGATACATGGGAGCGCCGCCTACTTCTACCGTTTTTTCCATCTGGGCAAAAGAGACATTGAAGGCGAGAGCTGCTACCAGCATAAGGCCGATTGATTTAAGCGATTTCATGATTTTTGATTTTAAGTTTTTTGTAATTGAATTATTCCCTTGGGGAACGGGAATAGATACGTCAGCCGGGAAAGATCCGGATTGATAAAAGAAATCTTTTTTTATGACACATCCTTGTAAATTTGAAAACCGGGAATTAAAATTATTCGTATGGCATACTGGCTGGCAAAATCGGAACCCTCAACGTATAGTTGGGATGATCTTGTAAAAGAAAAACAAACCTGCTGGAGCGGGGTGCGCAATTATGCCGCCCGTCTTCATCTCCGGGCCATGAAAAAAGGAGATGAGGTATTTTTTTACCACAGTAATGAAGGCACCGATATTGTCGGTATTGCCAAAGTGGTAAAGGAATTCTACCAGGATCCCAGCACGGATGATGACCGTTGGGTGGCGGTTGATCTGAAACCCGTGAGGAAACTCAAAAACCCCGGTCACCCTTGAGACCATTAAAAAAGATAAACGGCTGGCCAATATGGCGCTGGTCAGGCTGGGTCGTTTGTCTGTTCAACCGGTTACGGAAGAGGAATGGAAGATCGTAATGGGAATGGCAGGGGAGAAGTAGGAGGTTTCTCGCAGTTTTTTTGTTTCTCGCAGCGGACGCAAAGGAGCAGCGAACGCAGCGCATCTAGCAAAAAAAATAAACACCAT
>JANMKG010000118.1:0-5081 GCA_031371915.1 Chitinophagaceae bacterium
ATCGTTTTGATGGCTACTCTTTCAAAAAATTCACCCCTTATAGTACGGCTTTACCCCTGCTGGCCGGAACGATCCGGAAGCTGGAAAGATTCGGTCCGGGGAAGCTGGGTATCCTTACACGAGATGGGCTGCAGATCCTGGATACCAGGGATCTTTCTGTAAGAAATTACCTTATCCCGGACAGCACCGCCTTTACCAAATACCACAATGCCATATGGGATGCCGAATATTTTCCAGATCATTCTGTGGCGATCACTACCGCTTCCGGTTTTTACGTTTTTAATAAAGCAGGGGAGATCACTCTTCGCTACGAAGCACATGATGTAAGAGATATAGGAAAGACTACCATTCGTTATGGCCGGGATATTCTTCACGTGAACAAGAATGAAAGAATCATTTATACGGAAAAGACCAGTATGGGGCACTATGATGTTCTTTTAAATAACTACCGTGAGATTCCCACAGGCGATAAGGAGTGGGATATATTCAAAATGGAGTCTAGCCCCCGCGGGAATGACCACACCGTTCTGTTCCCGGCAGATAATGATGGATTTCTTTTTTTCTACCTGTTAAAAGACAGCATTGGTTATTACAACCACGCTACAAAAAAACTGGTGTTGTCACCCACACCTTTTTCTGTAAAAAAGGAAATGACCTGGCAAAGCAGGATCGTACGCTTAAATGACAGCCTTTTTGCGATCAATGGTGGCGGGACCGGGTTTTACGTTTTTCACTTTGACCGCTTTACAGGGAAGGTCGTTTGCAATCCCACCAAGTTCCTTTCATCGTACAGGATTATATCACTATTTATGGATAAGGAGAAGCGGTTGTGGGCAGGCACTACAAATGGTTTATTGCAGCAAAAGTTTACCCGCCCCTTCCTGGAAAAACATTATTACAAACCGCTGCCATCCGATATTTCTACCATTGGTTTCGACAATGCTTACCGCTACAAGGATAAAATTTATCTGTGCCGTTATTCCCGGTATACAGGTTTACTCGTCATTGATACATCGACAATGGAAGTGGTAAAGCGGGTCATCTTTTATAAAAACGATGACCCGGCCAACGAGATCAGTTCTATAGAAATGTATCACCCGGATACCTTATGGCTCGGAACCAATGGCGGGCTACTCTGGCTGGATACAAAAACGCTGCATTATGGGAGAGTATTGGATCCACAAAAATATCCAGAGGCATTATCAGGCAGGTTTATTTTAGCGCCTCCGCGAAAAGATGGCTACGCCTGGTTTTGCACGTTGCTGGGTGGAGTTGCCGGGCGTTACCATATCCCTACCCGCCGCTTCCAGTTCTTTACAGCAAACACCCGGCCGGCTCTCCCCTTTCAAAAGATCAAAAGTGTTGCCTATGATGCTTATGGGGATGTATGGTTCGGGGGTCACTCCCTGGCAAGATGGAATTCGAAAAACGAAGACTTTGATACATTGATCAGTGTGTATGGCGGTATCAATAAATTCAATGATGATATCCTCCTGTTGCGTGCCGATGACCACGGATCTTTATGGCTCTCCAATGTTGAAAACGGTTTACTCGAATACCGTATAAAGGAAAAAAGATTTATTCCCTATACCATGAACGACGGGTTGCCCACCATGATGTTCGAAAGTTTCAGCCCGGTAGTCGATGATATCCTTTGGATCGGGAGCGCCAACTATCTCACACGTTTTGATACCAGGACCAAAAAAAGCTTTGTTTATGATTACCATGACGGGTTCCCGGACGAATCTCCCGAAAGCCGCCAGATCTATTTTGATTCGGTAACCAGGAAGCTTTACCTGTTCACCAAGAATTACCTGGTTGATTTTCCTTTTGCACAGCAACAAAAGAATCCGCATACCGGGCCGTTGCTCCAGGAAGTGCTCGTAAATAATAAAAGATCCATTTTTCATCCCGGCGATACACTTGCATTGAAATACCGGGAGAACAACCTGTCTCTCGAATTCAGTATCATCGATTACGAATCACCCAACAGTTACCAGTTAAGCTATCGTATCAATAATACAGAGACCTGGACGGCTATCGGGCCCCAACGAACTATCAACTTCACCGAATTGCAGCCCGGCAAATATATTTTACAGGTAAAAGCAACCGGGAATTATGATACAGAGGATACCCGGACCATCACGGTCATCATTGCACCACCGTTCTGGCAAACGGCCTGGTTTATTCTTCTTTGCATTGCCGCGGCAGCCTGTTTGCTTACCCTGCTTTACCTTGCACGTATTAAAAGAATCCGGCAGAAAGCTGATCTTGATAAAAAGCTGGCACAAACGGAAATGAAAGCCCTGCATGCGCAGATGAATCCTCACTTCATCTTTAATTGCCTTAACAGTATCCGGGAAATGATCCTCAATAAAGACACCCGGGAGGCTTCTCATTTCCTGAGCAAATTCGCCCACCTGATGCGGCTCACACTGGATCATTCTTCCCGCTCATTTATTACACTCCGCAATACGATCGATTACCTCCACCGCTACATGGAAATGGAACAAATAAGGAATGCCGATTTTACCTGCCGGATCCTTGCTGACACCGAGCTGGACACGGATGAAACCCTGCTGCCTCCCCTCCTCATACAGCCTTTTATAGAAAATGCGATCTGGCATGGTGTAACCGGCGACCGGAAAAATATTAATATTAACATCGATTTCCGTAAAGAGAACGGACAATTGGTTTGTATCATTGATGATAACGGGATCGGTATCGACAAGTCGCTTCAAAACAAATTGAACAGTACCGCCCCCCATTTATCGGTGGGGATATCCAATGTGCGTAACCGTATTAACTTATTGAATGAAAAATATGGCCTGGAAAGCAGTGTGATCCTGGAAGATAAATCTACCTTACCAGGAACCCTGGAAACGGGTACAAGGGTAACCATCCGGCTGCCTCTTCAATTACAGGAGTATGAATAAACTAAAGACCTTATTGGTGGATGATGAACCCCGCGGGCTCAGTTCGCTACAAAAGCTGCTGGAAATGAACTGCCCCGAAGTGGAGGTGATCGGTTGTTGCAGCAACGCGGATGACGCAAAACAAATCATCCTTAGCCAGCAGCCACGACTGGTATTTCTTGATATTGCCATGCCGGGTAAAACCGGGCTTGATATGCTGCAGGAATTGGGTGAGATAAATTTCGAGATCATTTTTGTCACTGCACACGACAATTATATGAAGCAGGCATTTCAATTCAGCGCTGTGGACTATATACTCAAACCCGTTGAAGAAGACCTGCTTATTACAGCGGTAAAACGAGCCGGGAAAAGGATCCTCGAAAAAACAGGGGGGGGACAGGTTGAAACATTCCTCTACAATCTCTCGCAAAAGGATTCTCCGCAAAAAATGAAATTATGCATTCCTTCCCTCAAAGGATTCCAGGTTATTGAGATCAGGGATATCATTTACGCAGAGGCCAGCACCAATTATACCAATTTTTATTTTGCCAACCGGCCACTGATCTGTTCTTCAAGACCCCTGCACGATTACGAGGAATTGCTGGCTGATTCCAGTTTTGTCCGCATTCACAAATCCTTTATCGTAAACCTGGAACATATCCGCGAATACATCCGTGGAGAAGGAGGTGCGGTATTATTGAGTAATGGTCATGAAGTGGAAGTAGCCCGGCGAAAAAAAGACCTGCTGATGACAAGAATGAAAGATTTCTTCAAATTCTGACAATAATTTACCTCGCATTTATGGCAGCCACCACCTTATCGATATTCAGGGCGCCATAATTAAATGTATGTTTAGAGCCATCGACCAGGGTAAGTATGGCTTTCTTCGCAAGGAAACTTTTCTCTACCTGCACATCCCTGATATCAGCCTTATTGATCTCGAGGTAGCCCTCACTGCCCCATTTGATGAACATGGCTTCCGACAATAATCCTTTGGCCGAAACATCATACTTGGCATCGTAAAGCAATCTCTTATTCGTGATCGTTAGTTTGCCATTGTATTTTCCACCGCCTGGTGGAATGTAAAGCAGGGTCCATGTATCAATGGTTGTTTCGCCGGGTTGAAGTTCTATTTTCATGTTCCATGTTTTGAGGTTTATGAATGGAGCTGTTAGATTCCGAAACTACATTAAATTATCATTCACCGGAATTTTCTTGGTTATTCAGTTGGAATTTTATTTACCCCGGTCCTGCGTTTAAAAATTTTCAGCGCGGAGAACGAGAGAACACAAAGGCTTCGCAGAGATCTCTGCGTAACCTTGGCGACCTCTCGTTCTCTGCGATGAAAGAAAACTTCTTTTATCAAAATAGCCAGTACAATTACCGTTACTCTTCCTCCGGCGGGCAATGTCCTCCCTCCCGCTCCCAGCGTTTATGCGCTTTCCACAATTCTCTTTCCGCGTTCCAGGAAGCGCCAAAAAAACTTAATGAAAGACCGGCTACAAGTTTACAGCTCATATTTCCCATCTGGCAGGGCGCATAGGTGTCAACCTGTGTATCCACTGCTGTATTCATCAGGAAATAAGGAACAACGATCTCGCCGAGCGAGGCTATTTCAAAACGCGGGAATTCCACCCCCATGCCAATACCATTCCCCATCATGGATGCGGACAATGTCTCCCCGATCACTTCCATGGTATTTGATGCTACACTTCCTTCTGCGTTGACCGCGTTCCCTGTGTATTGAAACCCGATATTACTATCATATGTGAATTTAAAATTTCCCTGGCTGCTGGCATTTTCCTGGATATAGGGAAATACTTTTACGTTGGCCTTTGTTTTAAACATAAAGGGAATACCCCCGATCAATATGGGTCTTTCAAACATGGTCCAGGGAATATTGATCAGTTCACCATCTTCCCCTAATTCTACTGCTGCGAACAATATTTCGACCTCGCCATGCAAGTTTTGGTTTTGGGAACGGAAAAGCTGTAACTCTGAATTAGCAACGGTCAGCTCCGTTTCATTATCATAGTCACTGATATAGCCACGGAAAGTGATATTGGCATGTCCTGCATTCTGGCGGCTCATCACAATCTCGTAATTCAATTTTCGGCCGCCTTCGGGTCTTAAAGAAATGGAAATATGGTAACCGGCAAGATCTCC
>JANMKG010000155.1:0-2231 GCA_031371915.1 Chitinophagaceae bacterium
CCCGGCGATACGATCAATACAAGAACATCCTGGAGTTTTAAGATCCTGGCAAATGATTTTACCGCGAAGAACATCAGTTTCGTAAACGATGCTGGGTTTAGTGCAGGACAGGCAGTGGCCCTTGAATCAGATGGGGACCGGGCAAGGTTCTATGATTGCCGGTTCATCGGGAACCAGGACGTATTATTCACCAATAACGATAACAGCAGGCAATATTATAAGAATTGTTATATCGAAGGGACCACGGATTTTATTTTTGGTTCTTCAACCGCCTGGTTTGAACAATGTCATATTCACAGCAAGAAGAACTCGCATATCACCGCAGCATCAACACCAAAAGAAAAAGAGTTTGGTTATATTTTCAACGATTGTATCCTGACAGGAGATACTTCCTTGCACACTGTTTCGCTGGGCCGGCCCTGGAGAGCTTATGCCCAGGTGATCTATATGAACAGTTATATAGGACCGCATATCAAGGAAGAGGGCTGGTCCAATTGGAATAACACAGACAATTACCTCACTACCCGTTATTTTGAATTCAGGAATTATGGTCCCGGCGCAGCCCTTTCCGGAAGAGTGAAATGGTCAAAGCAACTTACAGAAGCCGAGGCAAAAAAGATCACTGTAGAAAGAGTATTTAACTGGTGGTACCCGGATACCGAACAATGAGAACGCTTGCTATTATATTATGTTGTTTCAGCTTTTCAGCATCTATAGCCCAGGCTGTTTCCCAGGTCTGGGTGGCGGACAATGGCAATGGCACTTATAAAAATCCTGTTATCAATGCCGATTACAGCGATCCTGATGCGATAAGGGTAGGTGATGATTATTATATGATCTCATCTTCTTTCAACCATGTACCCGGCCTACCCATCCTTCATTCCAAAGACCTGGTGAACTGGAAACTGATCGGTCATGCATTGAATAAGCAACCCCCTTATGATCATTTCAGCAACGTACAGCATGGCGGCGGTGTATGGGCCCCGAGCATCCGTTACCACAACAATGAATTTTATATCTATTATCCCGATCCTGATTTTGGGATCTATCTTATCAAAGCAAAGAATATTCTTGGTCCCTGGTCCGAACCTTTGCTGATCGAGGAAGGCAAAGGCCTGATCGACCCCTGCCCCCTCTGGGATGATAACGGGAAAGTTTATCTCGTTCATGCTTTTGCCGGGAGTCGTGCGGGTATCAAATCCCTTATCGTAGTAAAAGAATTAAACCCGGCCGGAACAAAAGTGATCAGCAATGCAGTGATGGTTTATGATGGTCATGAAAAGGATCCCACCATCGAGGGTCCGAAATTCTATAAACGAAATGGCTGGTATTACATCTTCGCTCCGGCGGGTGGGGTGAGTACAGGATGGCAAACGGTATTAAGAAGTAGAAATGTTTATGGCCCTTATGAAAGAAAAGTAGTGATGGCACAGGGCTCTTCTCCTGTCAACGGTCCGCACCAGGGCGCCTGGGTAGATACAAAGACCGGGGAAAACTGGTTCTTACATTTCCAGGATAAGGAAGCTTATGGAAGAGTGGTGCATTTGCAACCGATGAAATGGATCAATGACTGGCCCGTGATAGGAGAAGATAAAGATGGGGATGGAACTGGTGAACCGGTGCTAGTATACAAAAAACCAAACGTTGGAAAAACTTATCCAATAAAAACCGTGGCGGACAACGATGAATTCAGCTCTTCCACGATCGGGCTGCAATGGCAATGGCAGGCCAATCCTCAATTCAGCTGGGCTTTTCCCACTCCCCTCTTTCCCCAATATTCCTATGAAGCTGGCGGTATACTTACCCTCCCTGCACAATCATTACCGGATAGCGCAAAAAATTACTGGAATGCTCCTCATTTGCTGATGCAGAAATTTCCCGCCGATGAGTTCATGGCAACGACCAAACTTTCCTTTACTCCAAGAAGAGAAGGAGAAAGAACGGGCCTGATCATTTTTGGAAGCGACTATGCTTATATCTCGCTGGTAAAAAAACCAGGTGGTAATTATATTTCTTTCAGTATTTGTAAGAACGCGGACAAAGGGAAAGAAGAAATGCTTACGGAGGGAGAAAAAATAAACGGTCCCATTATTTATTTGCGGGTAAAAGTTTTGAAAAACGCGAACTGTGAATTCAGTTATAGTGAGGATGGAAATTCATTCAAAAGAATCGGTGAAACACTGCTCGCCAAACCAGGCCGCTGGGTAGCTGCAAAAATGGGATTATTCTGT
>JANMKG010000182.1:0-6142 GCA_031371915.1 Chitinophagaceae bacterium
GTTACCATTACACCATGGGTCAATCCGTAAATTGGATGGCAAAAATAAGGTTTGTAGTGTTTTGTGCCAAATGGTTTTTAGGGAAGTTGTTAGCCTGTAGCTATTAGCTGTTAGGCCTCTACGAGGGAAATACCACAAAAAATTGAGGATTTCCTCAAGGGCATCAAGGTAGGACAGAATAAGTTTGATAAAAAGGATGAAAAATTTTAAAGAATTGAGGATTTGGCAAAACGGATTTCAAATCGCGATAAACAGCTTTAAGATCACTGAGAACTTCCCTAAATCGGAAAAATGGGGTATTGGATTACAGATCAATAAAGCGGGTGTATCCATCCCTTCTAATATTGCAGAAGGAAGCAGTAGAACAAGTCGGAAAGACTACAACCGGTTTGTTGAGATATCATTAGGGTCCTCATTTGAATTGGAAACCCAATTGCTGATCTCTAAAGCGCTCGAATTGGGTAACCCTGAATTGATCGCTCAAACCCTGGATCTGTTGACCGAAGAAGAAAAGATGCTAACTGCTTTCAGCAAAGCATTACTAACAGCTAATAGCTAAAGGCTAACAACTGTCTGCTCTTTTTCTTCCCGTTCTTTAAGTTCCCGTATTTTATCCAACGCACGGGCCACTACATCACACATAATAGTATACAAAGCACCTGGCTTGTGATTCTCATAAATATAATCAAGCGCCTGGTCCTCGTTGGGAATGATCATTGTAGGCAGGTCCGGGTTTACTTTCCGGATACCTTGCTGCAGGAGCTCGATGATCTCATCCGCGGTGCGGCCTCGCAGGTTCTTATCACAGCGGATGATGATCTCGTCAAAGAACTTTGCGGAGATCTCGCCCAGTTCACGGATATCTTCATCCCGGCGATCCCCGGTACCACTGATAACACCGATACGGGTGGGGTAATCGAGTTTGCTTACAAAATCACAAAGCAGTTTCAACCCATGTGGATTATGCGCAAAATCAGCAAGCATGGTGAAATTCCTGAAATGAAAAAAATTCAGGCGGCCGGGTGTAAGACTTTCACTGGGAATAAAAGTTTGCAGGCCCGAGCGGATATCTTCAATAGTTATATCGCGGAAAAGATAAGCGGCGAGGACAGCGGGTAAACAGTTATTGATATTATGTATCGCTTTCCCTTCATAGGTCAGTGGAATGCTCCTGGCGGGCAACACTCTTATTTTCCAGTTGCCTTTCATGATGGTCACATACCCATTCTCATACACGCAGGCGAGCCCATTCTTTTCGCAATGTTTTTTTATCCGGGGATTATTTTCATCCATGCTGAACAGGGCGACATTGCACTTCAGGCCCTTCCGCATCTCGTAGACCAGGTCATCATCCGCGTTCAGTACTGCATAGCCATGATTGAATACTGTCTCGGGGACCACCGCTTTTACTTTTGCCATCTGTTCCACCGTATTGATACCTCCTAATCCCATATGATCGGCAGCGACATTGGTTACGATCGCCACTTCACAGTTCTGGAAAGCCAGTCCTGATTTTAAGATTCCCCCGCGGGCACATTCCAGTACCGCGAAATCTACTGTTGGATCTTTTAATACGAACGTCGAGGAAACAGGACCAGTACAATCACCTTTCATCATCATCTGGTTCTGGATATAGACACCATCTGATGTGGTATAACCTACTTTCTTCCCGGCACTTTTGGCAATATGTGCCGTTAGCCTTGTAGTTGTTGTTTTGCCATTGGTGCCGGTGATGGCAATGATCGGGATCCTGCCGATACTTCCTTTTGGAAAAAGCATATCCACCACTGGTTCGGCAACATTCCTGGCTAATCCTTCGGCAGGTTCGATATGCATACGGAAACCCGGGGCTGCATTCACTTCCAAAATAGCACCTCCATTCTCCGCGACCGGTGTCTTCAGATCGGTGGCCATCACATCAATGCCGCAAATATCCAGTCCAATGATCCTTGCGATCCGTTCAAACATGAAAATATTAGCCGGGTGAACTTCATCGGTCACATCGTTACTGGTTCCGCCGGTAGAAAGATTGGCCGTGGGTTTGAGTAAAACGCGTTCGTCCTTTTTAGGAATTGTTTCCAGGGTGATCCCGGCATCATCAAGCATTTTTTGTGTGAACTGGTCCATGGTGATCTGGGTAAGCACTTTTTCATGACCAAAACCGCGGCGCGGATCCCTGTTTGTTTCGTCGATCAGCCATTGAATGTTATTGACACCATCACCCACTACAGAGGCCGGAGTGCGAAGAGCCGCGCAAATAAATTTATTATTGATCACAAGGCAACGGAAATCATAACCGGTGATATAGCGTTCCACGATAATATTGCGACTGTAATTCCGGGCAGCGTCAAAAGCTCTGAGTGCCTGTTCCCTGTTCACGATATTCGTTGTATTCCCTTTCCCATGATTCCCGTCAATAGGTTTTATTACCATCGGGTAACCTACTTTGCTGATCGCATCATCCAGTTCTTCGATTTCTCTTATCACGGTTCCTTTTGGGACAGGAATTTCAGCCGCGCCGAGCAGCATTTTTGTTTCTTCTTTATTACCGGCTATATCAACGGCAATATTGGAAGTGGTTGAAGCGATCGTGGCACGGATCCTTTTTTGATTCACCCCGTAACCTAATTGCACCAGGCTTTGTTTATTAAGCCGTATATAAGGAATACCTCTTTTAGCGGCTTCCTCTACGATACAACCGGTAGAAGGACCCAGTCTTGTATCTTCCCGTATCTCCCGCATCTCCTGGATATCATGTGCCATATCATAATCCGTTCCATCTATCAGCGCCTGGGCGATAGCTACAGATGCTTTGGCGGCATAGAGCCCGGCATCTTCTTCCATATAACTAAAGACGACGTAATAGATACCTTCTTTTTCTCCTTCGGCAGTTCTTGTACGGCCAAAACCGGTATCCATCCCTGCCAGTGTTTGTATCTCCAGAGCAATATGTTCTATCACATGCCCCATCCAGGTACCTTCCTCTACGCGGTTAAAGAACCCACCCCGCACATCTTCGCTGCAGCGATGTTCGATGAGAGAGGGGATGAGTTTTTCGAGCCGTTCCCGGAACCCCGGGATCGTATTGGTAGGTCGTTGCTCCAGCTCCTCCAGGTCCAGTTTCATCTGGATCAGTTTAGGACGTCGCACACTCCAGTAATTAGGCCCTTTCAGCGCTTTGATCTCCAATATCTTCATAAACAATTTTTTGATAAACCCGTTGTTTGGGCGGGCATGGAAGTTAGTTTTTTTTAATTATGTAGCCAAGTACTGACCTATAAAGACACACCACAGATTACACGGATTAAAGCACAGATAGCACAGTGTAATCTGTGGTTAGCTACTGTTGGAACTATAGGAATGAACGAGGCAGTTATTCCACGGAGTTCGGTACATTTATGAACAAATCAATAAATATGCCCGGAACTAACCGCCGCCGATTTTTACAAAGAGCAGGTATTTTTTCCGCCACTGCTTTTTTATCTTCCTTAACCCAACCTGCCTGGAGCAGGAACCTGGAAGGAGCATTAAGGAATGCCGAAGGAATTTCTCCTGATGACCTGGCAACGGAAGAGGACTTCTGGTATTATATCCAGCAATCATTTACGGTATCACCTTCGCTGATCAACCTGAATAACGGGGGCGTAAGCCCTGCGCCAAAGACGGTACAGGATGCGATGAAAAGATATTATGATTATTGTAATGAAGCACCGAGCTATTATATGTGGCGGCAAATGGACCAGGGACGGGAACCCTTGCGGAAGAACCTTGCTACTATGGCCGGTTGTTCGGCCGAAGAGATCGCGATCAACAGGAATTCATCGGAAGGGTTAGAAACAGTGATTTTTGGGTTGCAATTAAAAGCAGGGGATGAAGTGGTTGTTGCCAAACAGGATTATCCGAATGTCATCAATGCCTATAAACAAAGAGAACTAAGAGATGGAATAAAATTGACCTGGGTGAATCTTGAACTCCCCAGTGAGGATGAGAATTATTTGGTACAGCAATATGTCAAAGCTTTTACTTCCCGGACCAAAGCAGTGAATGTGACGCATATCATCAACTGGAACGGGCAGATATTGCCTGTAAAAAAAATAGCTGCCGAAGCACATAAAAGAGGCATCGAAGTAGTGGTGGATGGGGCGCACAGTTTTGCCCATTTTGATTTTAAAATACCTGATCTTGACGGCGATTATTTCGCCGCCAGCCTGCACAAATGGCTCTATGCGCCTATCGGCAGTGGTATGTTATATGTAAGGAAAGAAAAAATAAAAACGATCTATCCCTTATTCGCGACGAGCGAAGATCCGCTAAAGGATGATATCCGAAAATTCGAGAATCTTGGTACCCGGCCTTTCTTTATCGAGCAGGCGATTGGAAAAGCGATAGAGTTCCATGAAATGATCGGGAGTGAAAGAAAAGAAAAACGGCTGCATTATCTCAAGAATTACTGGATGGAAAAGGTAAAAGATATTCCAAAAGTCAAACTGAACACTTCTTTTCACCCGAAATGGGGATGTGCTATCGGCAATGTGGGGATCGAAGGCCGGAAACCGGGCGAACTCGACTCTTTCCTACTCGATAAATACAAGATACACACCGTAGGTATTGAATGGGAGAATATAAAGGGGGTGAGGGTGACTCCCAATGTGTACACAACAATCAAGAACCTTGATCTGTTAGTTGAAGGGATCACTGCTTTTACTAAGAGCTAACACCTAACAGCTATTAGCCATTAGCTCTTAGCAATTAGTTTAAATCTTATCTATTTGTCTTTACCGCAGACCAACCGTAAGATAAATCTTCTCCAGGCTACCTCTATCAATATGATAGATATGGTGGGTATTGGCCCGTTCGTGGTAATGCCCCTCGTCGTCAGTGCTTTTCACAATGGTTTATTCATCTGGGCCTGGATCTTTGGCGCCGTCACGGCGCTCGTGGATGGAATGATTTGGAGTGAATTGGGTGCAAGGTATCCATTAGCGGGCGGCACTTATAATTTTCATCGTATTGCTTATGGGGAAAAAGGCGGTAAGCTAATGAGTTTTTTATACGTATGGCAAACAAGTATACAGGGTCCCCTCGTAGTTGCATCCGCTTCGATCGGGTTCGCTCAATACCTTACTTACCTTGTTGAACTTAACTGGGCACAGGAAAAAATGGTTTCAGGCGGGCTTGTCATTTTAGTTTTTTTATTATTGTACAGGAAGATCGAAACTATCGGGAAAATATCTGTGGTACTTGGAAGCATCGTTGTACTGACGATTCTTTGGATAATTGTAAGCGGCTTGTCGAACCAGCAGCATACGATCCCATTGATCCCGTCAAACGGCGATTCACTTTTCAGCTTTGCATTCTGGGGGGCCGTCGCAAACGGGTCATTGAAAACAGTCTACAGTTATCTCGGGTATTACAATGTATGCCATCTTGGGGGCGAAATAAAAACCCCCGGATCGAATATCCCCAAAAGCATTTTTATTTCAATCGCAGGTATTGCTGTTCTTTACCTGCTGATGAATATCAGTATAATGGGAGTGATACCCTGGGAACAGGCAGGTAAGATGGACAAATACCTGGTGAGTGGTTTTATGGAGCAACTATATGGCCACAACGCTGCTGTTATCGTAACGGTGCTTATACTTTGTATTGCGATGTCTTCCCTGTTCGCGGTAGTGCTGGGTTATTCAAGAGTGCCATATGCGGCGGCGGTGGATGGCAATTTCTTTGGGATATTCTCCCGTATTCACCCCACCAAAAAGTTCCCACATATCTCTTTATTATTTCTCTGTGGTCTCGGAATTATTTTTAGCCTTGTATTCAAACTAAAAGAAGTGATCCCGGCGATCCTGGCAATGCGCATAATCGTTCAGTTCATGGCGCAGGCGGTGGGAGTGGTGTTGCTGCGGAAAAGAAATGGTAAAAAGGATCTTCCTTTTAAAATGTGGCTATACCCCCTTCCTGTGATCGTATCCATCTTTATATGGGGTTTTCTTTTGTATCATACAGGCTGGTTCGCATTTTGGGGCGGCCTTATCGCCATCATCGGTGTTATAGTATATATAATAAAAGACCGGTTGAAAAGTAACCAACAACCAGCAACCAGCAACCAACAAACAGCAACCAGCAACCAGTAACCAGCAAC
>JANMKG010000229.1:0-10741 GCA_031371915.1 Chitinophagaceae bacterium
CAATGCAAGAAATTAAAGATACCGATCACGACCTTTATGATCGCCACAGATCCTTACCTGCAGCGGTTTGTACAGGAATTCACGGAAACGAACAATGGAAAAGCATTTTTTGCATCGCTGGATAAGCTGGGAGCATTTATATTTAAGGATTTTGAGAACGGGAAGAGAAAAACAGTTTATTAGCCCCTGTCCCCTAAAGGGGAACTTAGACGAATACCGCATTATAGTATCGCATTTATTAAAAGAAATATAGAATATCTTATAAAATATATAAATACTAATCAAAGATGAGTGAAGTAACTAAAGCCCCCTTTAGGGGGTTGGGGGGCATAAAAACACTCGGGGAATTGAAAGCCAGCGGCTATCAACCCCGCAGTATCAAAGAAGAGATCAGGCAGAACCTTATCAAAAAACTGGAGAAGCAGGAAAACAGTTTTCCCGGTATCGTGGGTTACGAGGATACCGTGGTACCCGATGTGGAAAGAGCCCTGCTCAGTAAACACAATATTCTTTTCCTGGGCCTCAGAGGCCAGGCAAAAACAAGAATGGCGAGACTGATGGTCGAATTGCTCGATGAATATATTCCCAGCGTTGCGGGGAGCGAGATCAATGACGATCCTATTCATCCTGTTTCCAAATACGCGCAGGAAGAGATCGCCACGCATGGCGATGAAACGGGTATCCATTGGATCCACCGCAGCCAGCGTTACGGTGAAAAGCTCGCCACGCCCGATGTAAGCGTGGCCGACCTGATCGGTGATATTGATCCCATCAAAGCGGCGAATCTCAAACTGAGTTTCGCGGATGAAAGAGTGATCCATTACGGTATCATACCCAGAAGCAACCGGGGGATCTTTGTCATAAATGAACTGCCCGATCTCCAGGCGAGGATACAGGTGGCTTTGTTCAATATCCTTGAAGAAGGTGATGTGCAGATTCGCGGTTTCAAACTCCGCCTGCCACTGGATATCCTGTTTGTATTTACGGCCAACCCGGAAGACTATACCAACCGCGGATCGATCGTAACACCTTTAAAAGACAGGATCGAAAGCCAGATCCTGACGCATTATCCCAAATCACTCGAAAATGCATTGGAAATAACCGAACAGGAAGCGGAAGTGAGTGAAGAACAGAAAACAAAAGTGAAGGTGAGTGACCTTATTAAGCGGCTGATCGAACAAGTGGCATTTGAAGCAAGGGCGAGTGAACTGGTAGATAAAAAAAGTGGTGTCAGCGCGAGGCTGACCATCTCTGCATTTGAAAATGCTGTCAGTTCCGCGGAAAGAAGAGCGATCATCAACAAAGAAAAACAAACACAGGTCTGGATGGGAGATCTTGTAGGTATCATCCCCTCCATTACCGGTAAAGTTGAACTGGTATACGAAGGCGAACAGGAAGGTCCTTACCAGGTAGCGATGAACCTGGTTGACAAGGCCATCCGGACACAGTTCGTTCACTATTTTCCGAACCCTGATTCTTTAAAGAAAAGAAGGAATACCGGCAAACCCTCCCAGCAACTGGAAAAAGAAGAAGAAAATCCTTACCGTTCCATTACCGGCTGGTTCGACAAGGGCAATAGCCTCAACATCTCTTTCAATACGTCCGATAAGGATAAGATATTATTGCTATACAAAGTAGACGGGCTTCATTCGCTTGTAAAGAAACATTTTCCCAAGGTGAATGAAGAACAGGCAGCCTTACTGATGGAGTTTATATTGCATGGTCTTTCTTCCTATTCCCTGATCAGCAAGAAAGTCTTTGAGAATAAAGTAGAGTTCAAGGACCTTGTGGGCAGTATGATGAACTTTACGGAAAAGGATTTTGAGTTTGATGAGGAAGCGTAATGGAAGCCGTTAGCTGTTAGCTATTAGCCGTTAGTTATGATGATCGCCAATTTGTCATTCCGAGGAACGAGGCATCTCAGACTCCTCGTTCCTCGGAATGACAAGACTCCAATCATAAGATCAAATTATATTCACTTCCCTCTCCAGTGTAACCCCAAACTTCTCTCTCACACTCTGCAATATCTCTTCGCTAAGATCATAGACCTCTTTACCGGTCGCATTTCCATAATTCACCAGGACAAGTGCTTGTTGGGCATGACAGCCGGCATCACCCCGGCGGAAACCTTTCCAACCACATTGTTCGATCAGCCAGCCCGCGGCCAGTTTTACTGTGCCGGCAACAGTTTCATGACCGATGATAGCATCAAATCTTTCTTTCAACTGCAGGAATTGTTCTTTGGAAATAACCGGGTTCTTAAAAAAACTTCCGGCATTGCCGATCTGTGCCGGGTCAGGTAATTTAGATGACCGAATACGCATGACGGCCGCTGAAATAGCTTTGATAGATAATTCCTTTACACCCATTTTTTCCAGCTCCTGTTCGATCGCCCCGTAGCTGGTATTAAAGATCGGTTTCTTTCTCAACTGGAAGGTAACTGATAAGATCACGAATTGGTCCTTGTATTTTCCCTTGAATACACTTTCGCGATAACCGAATCCACAATCATTCCGCGTAAAGCGGACGATCTTTTTTTCTTTGATATGGTAAGCTTCAAGGTCAAAAAAAACATCCTGCAGTTCCACGCCATAGGCCCCGATATTTTGCATAGGTGATGCCCCTGTATTCCCCGGGATCAACGACAGGTTTTCTACCCCTGCCCAGTTCCTTTCGATACAATACAAAACGAATTGGTGCCAGTTCTCCCCTGCCCCTGCTTTTACATATACATATTCGTGGTCTTCATGCAATTCAGCTATTCCCCGGATATCATTCTTCAATACGAGGCCGTCAATATTTTTGCTGAGTAAGATATTGCTACCACCGCCGAGGAGGAGAATCGGGAGTCGTGAATCGTGAGCCGTGAGTGCCTCTAATTCGTCGGGGTCCTTAAAGCCGGCAAAATATCTTGCCCTTGCATCAATACCGAAAGTGTTATATGGCCGGAGGGAGATATTTTCAAGGATTTGCATAGTGCAAATTTCCCGATTTTTTCATTAAACCTGAAAGAACTAATTTACTATACCATAATTTTTTCCAACACAGAGAAACAGAGATACAGAGCTACACAGAGATTGACTCGATTTCACCTCTCTGTGAAACTCAAATACTCCGTAACTCTGTGTTGAAATCCGGCGTTGGAGGTAATCTTTAAACAACTTAAATTATGATAACAGGCGTACATACTATGTTCTACAGTTCTGATGCCGACGGGCTCAGGGTTTTTTTCCGCGACAAACTGGGTTTGAAAGCAAATGATATCGGCAGGGGCTGGCTGATCTTTGATCTTCCCGAAGCGGACCTGGGTTGCCATCCTGCCGACAGCGGTGAGGAAGGGGCTTTATCTGGTACTGCTGATATTTCTTTTTACTGTGATAATATCCATACAACTGTTGCTGAACTGAAGTCGAAGGGTGTTATCTTCAAAGGGGAGATCGAAGATCATGGATACGGTTTTGTTACCCATTTCCTTGCACCGGGTGATTTTTATATTCAACTCTACCAGCCGAAGTATAAGAAATGAATGCCCGCATATTATCATCTAAAACAATCAAAATGAGAAATTTCCTGCTCGTGTTATTGAGTTCATTACTTATCCAGTCGTCATTTGCCCAATCAGCCAATGATCTCTTTAAAACAGGTGACTCTCTTTACAAAGTAAAAGATTATAAAAATGCTGCCATTGCTTACAGTGCCGCAATAAACAAACAAGGCAGCAGTACTGCTCTCAGCAGGTACCGGATGGAAGCAGGTTACTGGTCTATGGCGAATGTGCCCGATAGCGCATTTTACGTACTGGACTACATTTCAAAGTCTGATAAGCTGACAAAAGTTGATTGGCAGCGGATCGAATACGGGGCTGACTACGCCGCTATTCAAAATGATAAACGCTGGCAGAAAGTATTGGAGAATATCCGGAAACAAGCCGAAAAAAACGGTTACCCACAGGAAGAATTTATTTACGGCCGGAAGGATGGGATCGCATTAACACTGGTATGTATAAAACCAAAAGTAAAACCCAATGGTAAAGCAATTATTTATGTCATAAGCGGCAGCTGGTTCTCTTCTTATAATGGTATTGAAGTACCTACGGAAGCCGCAGAACAATTTCTCGCAAAAGGATATTCCGTTTTCGCGGTCATGCATGGCTCACAGCCTCGGTATGCAATTCCTGATGCGATCAGTGATATAAAAAGAGCTGTCAGGTATATCCGCTACAACGCGGGTAAATTTGGAATTGATCCCACGCATATTGGTATTACAGGCACTTCAGCCGGGGGACATTTATCCTTGCTGGTAGCCACCGCTGATGATAAGATCAATGCCACGGCACCCGATCCTGTTGACAGGGTCTCTTCAAGAGTACAGGCGATCGCCGTGCTCTTCCCACCCACCGACTTGCTGAACTGGGGCGGACCCGGGCTTAACATGGTGAATGCAAAAGAGTTGCTCAAGGTCGGCAAGGCCTGGGGAGCTGTTGATTTCAGGGTGTGGAATGAAAAGTATGCCTTATATGAAGAAGTATCAGATACGGCTGCCCGGACTAAGATAGGATGGGATATCTCTCCGATCAATTTTGTATCCCCGGATGACCCACCCGTATTTATCATTCATGGTGATGCAGATGTTACAGTTCCTTTACAACAATCACAGGCCATCATCGCGAAATTCAAAGAAGCCGGCGTTCCCAATAATTTTATTATTAAAAAAGGCGGCCGGCATAATGGCGATGACATGAAGCCGGAATGGCTGCAGTTCGTGGATTGGTTTGATAAGTATTTGAAGTAGACGATGGACCATGGTCAATGGACCATCACTTCTCAGACCGCATCCACATCCGCCACGATCGTCACACTCCGGAAACTTTTGTCCTGGTGGAGTATCGCCACCTGTTCCAGCAGATCCTTTTTACACTGGTTGATCGTCTTACCATCCCGTGGAAGTTTTAACAGCAGTTCCATCAGGAATTGATTTCGGATGCGGCCGATCACCGGTTCCGCGGGACCAACAATATATTTCTCATACCTGCTCTTCAATGCCGCTGTATAATGATAAGCCGCCCGCTCCACCACTTCTTTTAATTTATGTTTAAAGGTCAGGTGAATGATCCGGGAAAAAGGCGGGTAAAAAAACTCTTTTCGTTTTTTTAGTTCTTCATTGAACATGGCCTTGTAATCGTGCTGCTGGACTATCTGTAACAAAGGATGGAGTGGCTGGGAAGTTTGTACCAGCACTTTACCCGTTTCTTCTTTGCGTCCTGCTCTCCCGCTTACCTGCTCCATTAATTGAAATGCCCGTTCGTTCACCCGGAAATCGGCGAAATGCAATAACCCGTCCGCATCCAGTATTCCAACCAGGTCAACATTATCAAAATCCAGTCCTTTCACCACCATCTGTGTTCCGACGAGTATATCGATCCGCTGTTGTTCGAATTGCTGGATCAGTGTATCATGGGCATTCTTTCCCCGCACCGTATCCATATCCATCCTGGCCACTTTAGCATCGTGAAAAGTTTCCTGGAGCAGTTCTTCGATCTTCTCTGTACCAAAATTTCGTTGCACAAATTTATCACTGCCACAAGCCGCACAAATATGGACGGGGGGATAAGTGGTGCCACAATAATGACAAACCAGTTTGTTGGTGAGTTTGTGAAAAGTGAGTGAGACATCACAATATTTGCATTGGGGGATCCAGCCGCAGATGCTACAGACCTGGTAAGGAGCATACCCACGGCGGTTTTGAAAGAGTATGACCTGTCTTTTTCTTTCTAATACTTCATTTACAGCCTCCACGAGCTGTGGCGAGAGCATCACTTTTGCCCGGTCTTTCTGGATCACTTTACGGGTATCCACCATTTCGATCGGGGGAAGTTTTAAGTCACCATAACGCTGCATCAGTTCTACCAGCCCATATTTCCCGGTACTGGCATTGTAATAACTTTCTATAGAGGGAGTACCGCTACCCAGCAACACTTTGGCTTTGAAAAGCGAAGCAAAATAGATCGCGGCATCTCTTCCGTTGTACCGCGGGGCTGGTTCCTGCTGTTTATACGAGGTATCGTGTTCTTCATCGCAGATCACTAAACCCAGGTCCTGGTAAGGAAGAAATACGGAAGATCTTGCCCCGAGGATCACACGGAGTTCGCCATTCTTTACCTTATTCCAGATCTCCACTCTTTCATTCTGGGAAAACTTGGAATGATAGATCCCGATATAGCCCCCAAAATGTTTCTGCAGCCGGCGGATGATCTGGGAGGTGAGTGCGATCTCGGGCAACATATACAAGACCTGTTTGCCCTGCTTTATATATTCTTCGATCAGTTTGATATATATATTGGTCTTCCCGCTGGAGGTAACACCATGCAATAAGCAAACGGGTTTTTCTTCCAGCTGTTTTCTTGTTTCTTCAAATGCCTGCTGCTGTACCGGCGTCAATTCAAAATCGATCTGTACATTCTTCGGCAGGTAATGGATACGGTCTACGTTTCTTTTTTCTGACCGGAGAATGTTTTTTTCGATCAATCCTTTTAACTGTGCATCTGAAGCACCTGATTTTTTCAGCAGTGTCGATTTGATCACTTCGCCTTCTGTTTTTACCAGGTGCAGGTAGCTAAGCAGTAACTCCATTTGCTTCGGCGCCTTTGTCCAATTATTCAGCAATGCTGATAACTTATCCTCGCTGTCATAGTCCGGGTTCAGTAATATATAAGTCTCTTTCTTTGGCGCATAGGTTTGTTTGAGCGCTTCCCAGACAAAACATACCTTCTTATTGATCAGGTGGTTGATAACGGGATAAACATGAGAAGAATCCAGCAACTGTTGTACCTCGTTCAGGTTAAGCTCTTTTTTAAGCAACAGCGCCTCTCCCACAATATATTCATCATGATCAAGAGCGGAAAAATCATCGCCGTACTCTTCATTGTACACCAGTATCGTTTCGCTCGATAATTTGAAATGCGCCGGAAGTGCAGCTGCCATCACTTCTCCTTCACTGCACATATAATAAGAAGCGATCCATTCCCACAATCTCAGCTGTGGTTCAAATACCACCGGTTCTGCATCCAGTACATTGAGAATATCCTTTGTTTCAAAAAACTCTGGTTTTTCTTCCAGTATTCTTTTTACAATCCCCGCGTATTTCTTGCTTTTGCCAAGGTTCACTTCCACGCGGCAACCGGGTTTTACCAGTTCCAGTAAATGTGGGGGAATGGACCATGTATAGTTCCTGGGTAAGGCAGCGGGTATGATGATCTCGGCGTAGCCCCCTGCCCCGCCAGCCGGCGGGGAGTTATCAAACTTTATGTCGGAAACACTTCTTGACATGGAAGGACAAATCTAACTATCGGAGTTCAAAGTCTCCCCTTTAGGGGAGATTTAGAGGGGCTTTCGCCACCCTGCATCATAATCAATTAATTTCTTTTCCATGATCCGGCACACTTCATCTTTCAGTCTTGCAATATCATTCAGGGTATAACCTATTACGTTTATCTCCTCCAGGTAAAGAATGCGGCTGATACCTGGCGTCATGGAAAAAATACTTTTATAATTCATCCTTCGGTAGGCATCCAGGAATAATACGGGCTTTATGGGTGTTTGTGTCTCAATAGCGACACGGAAAGCCCCGTCATAAAATTCCTTTAAGGGGGTTGTTCCCATATTGAAAGTTCCTTCCGGGAAAACCAGTACCGAAATACCCTTGCTGATCAGGGATTTTAAGACCCGTACACTGTTGGCCCGGTTGGCGGCATTGCTGCGGTCAACGGTGACGATAGCATTGCGGTAAATAAAACCGAAGACAGGGACCCTGCTCATTTCAACTTTTCCCAGCGGCCGGATCGGCTGACGGTAGGCTTTTACAATGATCGCCGCATCGAGGTAGGAAATATGATTGGAAAGAAAGATATAGGAGCGTTTTTTATCATGTGGTACTTCATAGATCTTTTTATGCCAGATAAAGACCAGGGGAAACCACAGGTCAGACCAGAGCATACAAAGCCGGAGGATCATATTGCCCCCCTTTATCCGCCCGAAAAAACTGGCGATAAGGACAAAAGGAAAGATCAGCAGCATGATCGCCACGAAAGTGATGAAGGCATAGATGCTGTAGATCCACTGCAGCGGGCGCAACAAGATCTTCATCAGTTCTTGTTTTTATATTTATCATCATCTCCCGGGCAGCTGCATTGGAAATCAGTTTCCAGGTCGATCACTGTCACCACGGTGGTAGATTCATTGCATTGGGCATAGACGATCCTTACCCGCTGGTTATCATGGGTCACTCCTTCCACCGCGTAACGGGGGCATCTTGCATTTTGCAGGTCGCTTTTATCGTAGTTGATCTTTCCTTCCTGCATGATCTCTTCCACCTCGGACTGTGAAATATGACGGCATGTCATCCGGCATTTTGCATGGTTGCTGTATTCGAGGTAGGAAATACGGCGGTCAAAACCTTTATCCCTGTCGGTGTTGTTACTGGCAGGATCCTTCGTCCCGGTGGTTGTCTTTGGTTTTGTGGTTGCCTGCCCGGTGTTCTTACAAGTCTTTATGATGATCACAGCAACGGCCATCAGCAGGATCAGGACGATAGGCAGCCATTTCTTGTTCACGCTTAAATATTTAGATAAAAATACAGGAATAGACGGAGAAGTCAGGAAGACCGGAAGTCCGAAAGACATTCCTCTTTTCTTCCGGTCTTTCCGTCTTTCTGACTTCCGGTCTTTCCGTCTTACCGACTTTAAACGTACCTTTGCAAACTCAATGGCAGCATCAAGAACAGTCGCTTTTCATACCCTCGGTTGCAAGCTCAATTTCTCCGAAACCTCTTCCCTTTCCCGCCTGCTGGAAAATGAAGGTTTTGAGAAAAAGGAGTTTGATGAACTGGCGGATGTCTATGTCATCAATACCTGTTCGGTTACGGACAATGCCGATAAGGAATGCCGTCACCTGGTACGCCGGATCCAGCGTAAGGCCCCAGAAAGTTTCGTGGTGATCACAGGCTGTTATGCCCAGTTAAAACCCAAAGAGATCGCTGAAATTCCCGGTGTTGACCTGGTATTGGGAGCAGCAGAGAAATTCAATATTGCCCAACATATACGGGAACTGGCCAAGGGTGATCCGGCGAAGATCTGCAGTTGCGATATCGAAGAGGTTTCGGATTTCCATTCTTCCTGGTCGGTGAATGACAGGACGAGGACCTTTTTAAAAGTACAGGATGGATGCGATTATAATTGTTCTTTCTGTACCATCCCAATGGCAAGAGGAAAAAGCCGGAGTGACAGTATCGCAAACGTAGTGGCCAATGCGGAACATTTAGCGAAACATGGAGTGAAAGAAATTGTACTGACCGGGGTGAACCTGGGTGATTTCGGCCTCACCCCAACCCTCTCCATAAATGGAGAGGGAGCAACAAAGATCCCGAAAGTCCGGGAAGAGAATTTCTTTGACCTTATTAAAGAACTTGACAAGATTGAAGGGATCCAGCGTTATCGCATCTCCTCTATTGAGCCCAACTTACTGACCAACGAGATCATTGAGTTCGTAGCTCACAGTGATAAGTTCATGCCCCATTTTCATATTCCTTTACAGAGCGGCAGTAATAAGATACTTGGCCTGATGCGCCGCCGGTATAAGAGAGAATTGTATACGGAACGTGTAAAGCTGATCAAAACACTGATGCCGCATTGCGCTATCGGTGTGGATGTGATCGTTGGTTTCCCCGGTGAAACAGAAGAGGAGTTTAAAGAAACATTTGATTTTCTTCACTCCCTCGATATCTCTTACCTGCATGTTTTTACTTATTCCGAAAGAGATAATACACATGCGTTAACGATAAAGCCTGTTGTTCCCCTGCAGGTTCGTCATGAAAGAAATAAAACGCTTCGAAATCTTTCTTATATGAAGATGCAATATTTCACAGGGCAGTATGCCGGGCAAACCCGGAAAGTATTGTTTGAGCTATATAATAAGAACGGTATGATGGAAGGTTATACTGATAATTATATCCGTATCAGCACGCCCCACCGCGCGGAATGGGCCAACGAGATCGTGGAATGGAAGATATAAGTAAACCGCTTATTTTTGCAACCCCGGAACGTTAGCTCAGTTGGTTCAGAGCACTACTTTGACAGAGTAGGGGTCACTGGTTCGAGCCCAGTACGTTCCACCATTTTCCTTCTTCCCGGCTTTCTTTTTACACCGGTGCAACTTTCCTGGCTTTCAGTTGTCATTTATACAGATGCAGAAATACCAGGTCACCATACATTTCGAAATGAGCGATGAATTCATGGATCTTGTACCCCCTCATCGCACTTATATCAACCACCTCATTAACAAAGGCACCATTGATCATTATGCTGTGAGCATGGAAACGCAGCGCTCCTGGATCACCCTTAACGCAGAAGATAAAAAGGAAGTGGAAAAGCTGCTGAAAAAATCTCCCTTATTCAAATTCTGGACCTTTGAGATCGATGAGTTATTTGTACTGGACGGGCAGCATTATCGTTTGCCGGAAGTAAATCCAAATTAGGGAGTGGGGTTTGTTTATAGCTAGTGGGATTTGGCGAGTGGCTTCCTTAGCTTTGCTCAGGATGACAACTTGGCTAGGAGCTAGTAGGATGATCAACTTTCTTATTTCTTATTCGTCATTTCTTATTCCTCATTTCTAATTTCTCATTCCATTTTGGTTTTTGTTTCATCACTTTTTTATAAACAGGACAAGTTTCCGCATGCGCTCCTGGTAA
>JANMKG010000329.1:0-7711 GCA_031371915.1 Chitinophagaceae bacterium
CCCGGATCAACCGCAGGTACAGCGTATTGAAATTCCGGTATTTTACCAATGACCTGAAGGGTTGTCCCGGTACATTCACTTTTTCTACGCTGAACTGGAGGGATTTACTATTGAGTTGGTTCAGGAGGTTATAGCAATTGACCTTTCCTTCAGAGGAATCTTTTTGAAGGAGGATCCGTTCGCAGATCTCTTTCGCTTTTATACGGTCGTAGCGATGTGTTGTATCGCCATAAGGCTTATAAGTAGTTGCCTTCTCTTCATACCGGGCAGCTAATAGATACCATGCTTGTGAAGCGGCAGGCAAATTCCCGTACTGGCGGGCAATGTGATCGAGGGCGTTAAAATACAACTGGTCCTTATCAGGGTGTACAGATTTATTTTTTACAAATTCGATCCGCTGGATATCCGCATCGATCAGGGCATCGGGTTTTTTATCAGCCAGGTGGAAAGCCAGTAGTTTTTGATAAATGAGCAGCGCCTTATACTGCAGTGACACAGAATCTTTGGTCGGGAATTTCCGCGTAATAAAATCAGCCGCCGGGTCAAAAACACTGGCCTGGTTCAGTTCAAAGGCATAGGCCGGTTTTTTAATATCCCTTTCATCGTTTTCAAAATAACTGAGGGCACGGTGCGTCAGCAGGTCATAGAGTGTGGGCCGGAGATGCCGCATATTGCCTTTGGTGATGATGGCATCAAAAGCTTCCAGCCGTGTTTGTTGCAGGAGTTTCTCTTCTTTGATCGATTGGAGGTAGAGCTCGCCGATCTTTTGATGAAAATCTTCAGCCCCCCAGGTAGCAATATCTGTCTTGCTGAAATTGACTGTTTGAGTACGGTTATATATCTTCCACCGGTTTTGCTGGTAAAAATTCCAGTACAGACCCGCCAGGTAACTCTTCAGCAATGAGGCTACCGGTTCTTTACTTGCCACTATTTCTTTTTCCACTTCGGTGATAGAAAACACTTCGTTGTTTTCTTTGTTTTCTTCCTGCAGGCCCGTCATATATACCAGGGCTTTAATGACCTGGGCATCCTGTTTTTCCTTTTTAGCGAGGTCGTATATCTTCTTTACTTCAGCAAGGGCCGACTTGGGCAGTCCTTTCCCTGTGAGTGCTTCCACGTTTTTCCACTCTTTCTCGTAGTTCTTTATTGGACTTTGCGCATACATATTTAGTGTAAGGAGATTGAGTAAACTACAGGCAAGGATAAGGTTTTTGACAATCTGCATTGTTGGGCTTTTAAATTTAGTACAAGGTAATTAATCTTATGCGACGATAAGATGCGGCCCGGAGACAGATTTCACAAACAAGAAGCGATCCAGTCCTGTTTTTGACAGGACAAGATCGCTTCGGACCATGAAAACAAAAGAGTAAACAAAGGTTATTCTTTTTAAAACCCGCTCCTATACCGCATACCGGGTATATTTATTTCTTTCAACGATTTTTTAGCAATTCGAAATTCGCAGAGGAAACCCATTGCTATAAAGCATTCCCGCATGAACCTGCAGCAAGGTGCAGGAGGAATATTATTGCTTTAACATTTCGTTCCATCATTTTTCGATACGGTGGCATGGGTTTGGGATTTAGCCATACGAACATTTTTTATAACAATAAAATCACCGATCATGAAAAAATTTTTTACCCTTTTACTTGCCTCCCTTTTCTCACTTTCTCTTTTTGCCTTCGACGGCAGCCGTCTCAGCGTTTCAGCGGTCGGCACGAGTACTGAAATGAAAATTGAAGTGGATGGCCGCAAGTTCAGCATGAAAGACAACAGCATTACACTCAGTTATCTTGGCGAAGGTTACCACCAGGTGAAAATCACCCGTGAAAAAAACAGGAGAGGAAACGGGGTGGGTTTTGGTTTTGGTTCCGGCAGGAATACTGAAGTGATTTACAGTAATTCCCTTTACCTGAAAAAAGGATTCCACCTCGACATTACTGTGAACCGTTTTGGAAAAACGCTCGTGGATGAACATCGTATTGACCAGGATGACCAGTGGTATAATGATGAAGATGATTATAATGAAAATAGTAATGGTAATACCAATGGTGGTTGGAACAATGGTTATGGCAATGTAATGACCAGCCGTGAATTCAGCGATGTAAAAGACCAGATCCGCAGGGAATGGTTCGAAGCTAACAGGCTGACATCTGCCAAAGTAATCATTGACAAAGAAAATTTTACTTCGCAGCAGGTAAAAGAACTGATGATGCTCTTTACTTTTGAGAATAACAGGCTGGAAGTTGCGAAGTATGCGTATCGCAAAACAGTTGACAAGCAGAACTATTTCCAGTTGAATGATGCGTTCACTTTCAATAGCAGCAAAGATGAACTGGCCCGTTTTATCCGTGAATCCCGATAAGCTAGTGGGGGATGGCGAGTGGCGAGTGGGAAGCTAACACCCTTAATAATATTGAAGCCCTCCGGATTTCCGGAGGGCTTCTTACATATAAGTTATTTCAGATTAGGAGAATTTTTCCCTACTAGCCACTAGCCATTCCCTATTTAGCTCTTCATCACTTCCGCCATTTTCTTCCCGATATCAGCCGGGCTGCTTACGACGTGGATCCCGCATTCCGTCATGATCTTCATTTTGGCGGCTGCCGTATCATCAGCACCTCCAACAATGGCACCTGCATGACCCATCCGGCGACCAGGAGGCGCTGTTTGACCCGCGATAAAACCAACCACAGGTTTTTTATTTCCCTTCTCTTTTATCCAGTGGGCAGCTTCCGCTTCCATACCGCCACCGATCTCACCGATCATTACAATAGCATCAGTATCCTTATCATTCATGAATAATTCTACCGCCTCTTTAGTAGTGGTGCCGATGATCGGATCGCCGCCGATACCCACTGCCGTTGAGATGCCCAACCCGGCTTTTGCTACCTGGTCTGCAGCTTCATAGGTAAGCGTACCCGATTTGGAAACGATACCAATACGACCGGGAATAAAAACAAAACCCGGCATGATACCGACTTTACATTCTCCCGCAGTGATCACACCCGGGCAATTGGGTCCCACCAGTCTTGTGTTCTTTCCCTGCAAATAATTTTTGACTTTTACCATATCCTGTACCGGTATACCTTCGGTGATACATACCACTAGTTTGATACCCGCATCGGCTGCTTCCATGATGGCATCCGCCGCAAAAGCCGGGGGAACAAATATGATACTTACATCAGCATTGGTTGCTTTCACACAATCCACTACGGTATTAAATACTGGCTTATCAAGATGAGTACTGCCACCTTTTCCCGGGGTAACCCCCCCTACGAGAGAAGTTCCGTATTCGATCATTTGGGTAGCGTGAAAAGTACCTTCTGTCCCGGTAAAGCCCTGTACTAAGATCTTAGAATTTTTATTGACAAGGATGCTCATATTCAGCGATTATAGTTGCCGCAAAAGTAAGGGATTTGCCGATTTAGCCAGCTATCGGTATCCAGGAACAATGGAGGAATAATTTTGTCGGGGATGTGCCAGGGAATGCTATTTATCTTCATCGGGTGGAGGCACCAGGGTAGGGGCATCCTTATCCAGCAAGGCATCCATATCCCTTTCATTGGAGATCTTGCCCGTCTCTTCCAGCATCCGCATATCCTTGGCATCGCGTAAGAACTCGGAAGCAAAGATGAAATCATTGAGGCGTTGATTTTTGCTGAAGATGATCTCTTTGTTATTACCCTCCCATTCTTTGTTGCCCTTGTACATATAAAGGATGTAATTGCCGATCTCCATCACGCTGTTCATGTCGTGCGTATTCACAACCGTTGTGATATTGTATTCAATAGTGATCTCCTGTATCAGTTTATCAATGACCAGAGATGTTTGCGGATCGAGTCCCGAATTGGGTTCATCACAAAAAAGATATTTAGGATTCAACACGATAGCCCTTGCCAGCGCCACTCTTTTCTTCATACCGCCACTGAGCTCGGAAGGGAATTTTTTGTTGGCATCCACCAGGTTTACCCTGGCAAGTACTTCATTTACGCGGTCCAGTTTCTTCCGGTAGCTGTCCTTGGTAAACATGCTTAACGGGAACATGACATTTTGTTCTACCGTCTGGCTGTCGAAGAGAGCAGAGCCCTGGAAAAGCATCCCTATTTCTTTCCGGATTTCTGTTTTCTCCTTACCCTTCATGGTGGTGAAATTCTGACCGCTGTACAAGACATCGCCCTGGTCAGGGTCAAAAAGTCCTACCATACATTTCATCAGCACGGTCTTGCCACTGCCACTCGAACCGATGATCAGGTTGCATTGCCCTGCTTTCATCACCGAGCTGACATCCTGGATCACCGTTTTGTCACCAAAGGCCTTCTTTATATTTTTTACTTCGATCATGAATAAAACTTATGTGGGCAATAACAATGCAGACAGTATATAATCAGCAAAGAGGATCAGGATACAACTGACCACCACTGCTTTTGTACTGGCTCTCCCGATCTCGAGTGCCCCGCCTTTTACATAGTACCCATAAAAAGCCGGGATACTTGAAATAATAAAAGCGAAAACATATGATTTGATAAGTGCAAAGATCACATTGAAGGGTACAAAAAATTCCAGCAGGCCTTTATCAAAAACGCTACCGGAAATGATACCCGAGGCAACACCAGCCATTCTTCCTCCCCAGATACCCAGCGCCATTGCGATCGCTACCAGCAAGGGGATCATTAAAAGTGCCGCTACTATTTTAGGCAGGATGAGGTAGGTCTTGGTATTGATACCCATGATCTCGAGTGCATCGATCTGTTCACTCACCCGCATATTTCCCAGCTCGCTGGCGATCCTGCTGCCTGCCACCCCGGCGAGTACGATACAAACAAGTGTGGGGGCAAATTCAAGGACCACCGTATCCCTTACGATCTGCGCGATAGTAGAAGGGGGGATCAGCGGGCTTACTAGCTGGTAAGCCGTCTGAATGGTAGATACCGCACCGATAAAAACAGAGATAATGGCCACGATACCCAGCGAGCCAAACCCGATCTCGGTACACTGGTGAATAAATTCTTTCCAGTACATTCTGGCATTTTCCGGCCGGGAAAACATGCCTTTGATCATCAGAAGGTAACGGCCTATATCACTGAAAATGGTCATCTATCGTATAATATTTGTCGTTTTTTTGTTTCTGGCCCCATTTTATGGCCCTGGTCAAAGATACCGGATATCTAGAGACAAGGCATGCCTTGTCTCTACGCATGCCTTGTCTCAACGCATGTCTTGTCTCTACATATCCTTGCTCACTTTGCGGAATCGTTTCCACCAGCGGGATCTTTTCACGATCTCATCGGTTGCTGTCTTGCTTTTTATCTGGGCATCCACCACGGCGATCAGTGCCATATTGAAAATGCTGCGGACAGAACTTCCCAGTTGCAAAATGTGCACCGGTTTTTTCAATCCCAGCAGGATTGGTCCTACTGCATCCGCTGTTTCGAGTTCCTTCATTAAGTTGTACGCAATGTTACCGGCGGCAAGATTGGGGAAAATCAGCGTGTTTACATCTTTATCCGCCAGTTCGCTGAAAGGATAATTTTCTTTCATCAGTTCTTTATTGAACGCCACGCTTGCCTGCATTTCCCCCTCCACCAGCAGGCTTGGCATCTTTTCCTTTACGATCTTCCTGGCTTTGGCAACCAGGGCGGCTTCCGGAGAGTTACTACTCCCGAAATTTGAATAGCTCAGCATAGCAATACGGGGAATGATATTGAAGTTGCGTACTTCTTTTGCCACAAGAAGAGTGATCTCGGCAAGTTCTTCCGCGGTTGGATTGAAATTTACAGTAGTATCTGCCAGGAACAAGGGACCTTTCTTTGTCAGCATGAGGTACATACCCGCGATCTTGTTAACACCTTCTTCGGTACCGATCGTATGAAGGGCCGGGCGTATCGTATCGGGGTAATTCTTTGCCAGCCCCGAGATCATCGCATCCGCATCGCCGCATTCCACCATCATACAACCAAAATAGTTGCGGTCCTTCATTACTTTTTTGGATTCATAAGCATTGAATCCTTTGCGGCCCCGTTTGCGGAAGAATATTTCTGAATAAGTATTTCGTCTTTCCTCCATCTCGTCACTGCGCGGATCAAAAATGGGTATCCCTTCCAGGTCAATACCATTGGCAGCAGCGATGTTGCTGATCTTTGTCACATCACCCAATAAAATAGGATAGCCAACACCTTCATCAAAAACGATCTGGGCTGTTTTGAGGATCTTGATATTATCTGCTTCTGCAAACACGATCCGCTTGGGATCGCGACGGGCTTTATTACCGATCACCCTCATTACCTGGTTGTCGAGGCCAAGGCGGTTATTCAGGTTGGTGACATAAGCATCCCAGTTCTCTATGGGTTGCGCAGCTACACCGCTTTCTATCGCTGCTTTTGCAACTGCCGGGGCTACCGTAGCCAATAATCTAGGGTCAAGCGGTTTGGGGATGATATAACTCTCGCCGAAAACAATACTCTTCTCACCATAAGCCATGTTCACAATATCAGGTACGGCCGTTTTGGCAAGATCGGCCAAAGCCTTGACAGCCGCTAGTTTCATGGCTTCGTTGATCTGGGAGGCACGGACATCCAGCGCCCCGCGGAATATATAGGGAAAGCCCAGCACATTGTTTACCTGGTTGGGATAATCGCTACGGCCCGTGGCCATGATGATATCTTTCCTCGCACCGGTTGCATCTTCCCAGCTGATCTCGGGATCGGGATTGGCCATCGCGAATACGATCGGGTGTTTTGCCATACTTTTCACCATATCAATCGTCACGGTGTTGCCCGCGCTCAATCCAATAAACACATCCGCGTCTTTCATCGCCTGGGCAAGTGTCATTTCTCCTTTTGCATTCGCGAATTTCAATTTGAAATCTTCGAGTTCGGTTCTTCCTTTATGCAAAACACCTTTACGGTCGAATACCAGGAAGTTCTCATGTTTAGCGCCCAGCGATTCGTAAAGCATGATACAGGCCATAGCAGCGGCGCCTGCCCCATTGACCACAAACCTTACCTTTTCGATTTTCTTTTTTTGAATTTCCAGTGCATTGAGCAAAGCGGCCGCGGAAATGATCGCCGTGCCATGCTGGTCGTCATGCATCACGGGAATGTTCAGCTGTTCTTTTAATTTCTTTTCAATATAAAAACATTCGGGAGCCTTTATATCCTCCAGGTTGATACCACCAAAAGTGGGCTCCAGGGCTTTTACGATCTGTACGAATTTCTCCGGGTCCTTTTCATTGATCTCGATATCGAAGACATCGATATCGGCAAATATTTTGAAGAGAACTGCTTTTCCTTCCATGACAGGTTTGCCAGCTTCGGGGCCAATATCCCCAAGACCTAATACGGCTGTACCATTACTAATCACCGCCACCAGGTTTCCCTTAGCCGTGTATTTGTAAACGTTTTCTTTGTGTTCTGCAATTTCGAGACAGGGTGCGGCTACGCCGGGCGAATAAGCCAGGGAAAGATCCCTCTGCGTTTTGGCTTCTTTGGTGGGTACCACTTCGATCTTCCCGGGTCTTCCTTTTGCATGGTATTCAAGCGCCTGCTGTTTCCGTAAGTCGTTTTCCATCACAATAGTTTAATTGTAAGCTTTCTTCACCAGTCATTCAAACGGGGATGCAATGTACAAAATAATAAACCGAACGGAATTTTGCCAAAAAGAATTATAAATGAGAGAGTTATGACCGTATGCTGCTTCCCAGCCAGGCCATCAT
>JANMKG010000336.1:0-19709 GCA_031371915.1 Chitinophagaceae bacterium
GTACAATGGATACAGGCGCCGTCCTGGACATTTACCTTGTTACCCATTTTTATAAAATTGACATCTCCGCGGATAACAGTATTGAACCAGAAACTGCAATCATCTCCCGCGATCACATCGCCAACGATAGTAGCATTCGGGGCGATGAAACAGTTGTTGCCGAATTGGGGGAATTTGTCTTCGACGGGCAGAATAACAGGCATGAGAAAAGTTTATGGTTTATAGTTTGTTGTTTATGGTTGTTCACGAAAGCAGAACGCTCACTACTAATAGCTAAAAGCTATTGGCTATTGGCACTACTATCTTCTAAGGTAGAGAAATCTTTGCGCCGTTGCGTAATCTTTGCGTTGCCTGCCTGCCGGTTATAACCGCAGGCAGGTTTCTGTTGAAATAAAAAGCTAAGTACGATATTTGTTCCGATGAATCAACGGGAACTTTTTCTTCGTCATATTGCACAGACTTCTCCCGCCCCGCTTGCACTCGAAATAGTGAAGGCGGAAGGTTGTTCATTGTATGATACAGGCGGAAAGGAATATCTTGATTTGATCGGGGGTATCAGTGTGGCCAATACGGGTCATCGTCACCCGGGAGTGATCGCTGCCATACAGCAACAACTCGACGCTTACCTGCATATAATGGTCTATGGTGAATTTGTTGAAGCACCCCAGGTACAGTATGCGAAGCTGCTGGCGGAACATTTGCCTTCCTCCCTTCAATCGGTTTATTTCACCAATTCAGGAGCAGAAGCCGTAGAGGGTGCGATGAAACTTGCCAAAAGAGTGACGGGCCGCACACAGATCATTGCTTTCAATAATTCTTACCATGGGAGCACGCAGGGAGCATTGAGTGTAATGGGAGACGAGTACTGGAGAAATGCTTTTCGTCCGCTGCTGCCCGGAATTTCCCATCTCGTGTTCAATTCGTTTGAATCACTGGAGGAAATAACCAATGAAACTGCCTGTGTTATCGCAGAAACCGTGCAAGCCGAAGCCGGGATCATTGTTCCATCATCCGAATGGATGCAGGCCTTGCGTAAGAAATGCAGCGAAACCGGGACACTGCTGGTATTGGATGAGATACAGGCAGGCTTTGGAAGAACCGGGAAACTCTGGGGGTTTGAACATTTTGAGATCGTTCCTGATATTTTATTGCTGGGAAAAGCAATGGGTGGTGGTATGCCGCTGGGTGCTTTTATCGCAGCAAAAGAACTGATGGATGCTTTTACGGGCGATCCTGTACTGGGTCATATCACCACTTTTGGCGGACATCCCGTTTGCTGCGCGGCCGGCATGGCCGCGATGAAGATCTTGCTCGAAGAAGGATGGATTGAAAAAGTAAAAGAAAAGGAGAGCTTGTTCAGGTCTTTGCTGATCCACCCCAACATAAAAGCTGTTCGTTCATTTGGCTTGTGGATGGCCCTGGAGTTTGATTCTTTTGAAACAAATAAAAAGGTCATTGATGCCTGTATTGAGCAGGGTTGTCTCACCGACTGGTTTTTATTTTCCCCGCATTGCCTCCGCCTATGTCCCCCTTTTATTATGGACCCGGAACAGATCAGGAAAGCCTGTACTATTATCCTGGCATCCTGTGAAAAACTGTGAGTATGTTTTTTTACGGATACTTTGTTTTAAAAATAAATTATTTATTTTACCGCGTATTTTAACCAAAACTCGCCACATGAAAAAGATCTTATTGCTGATCACCTCCATTTCCATGCTTACCTGTTCTTTCGCAACAGCCAGTACAAGCCGCCCACCATTAAAAGCTGCTGAAATTTTTTTGCCGGTTGGAAATACCGGGGCAAAAATATCCTTACTGGAACTTTCCACTATCAGCATAAAACAACTTCAGCTTTTAACTGACCGCAAGCTTAATTTTTTTGAGAAAGTGAATATCGCGATTGCTCAAAAGAAATTAAAAGCGGCAATTGACCGGGATGGAACGATCAATAACAGGAAGATCGAAAAAATGTTACAGCGAAAAGGAGGAGAGACCGGGTTCCATGCCGGTGGATTCGCCCTTGGATTCTTTCTGTTGATTATTGGCGTATTGGTCGCTTACGTGATAAATGATGATTATAAGAGGAACAGGGTGAAATGGGCCTGGTTTGGAACTTCTGTTATGCTCGGTATCTTATTAGTGCTTGTTGCAGTTGCAAGTCAGGGGGTCTATTAGTGAATGCCTCGATTCGCTTTAATTTTCCACTTCAACAATAAGCTCAATTTCCACGGCAATCCCCATGGGCAATGAGCACATCCCTACCGCCGAACGTGCATGTTTCCCTTTTTCGCCAAAAATCTCTACCATCAGGTCGCTATAACCGTTGATCACTTTTGGATGTTCCTTGAAATTCTCATCGCAATTCACCATACCTAGTACCTTGACGATCCGTTTGACTTTATCGAGGTCACCCAGCTCCGCTTTTAATACGGAAAGATGACTGATCGCAGCCAGCCGTGCCGCTTCATAACCCTGTTCGATCGTGAGATCTTTGCCTACCTTACCCGTTACATATGTTTCATCGGATTTTACTGGTCCTTTACCCGAAAGGAAAAGAAGATTACCGACCCGCACAACATTTACATAATTAGCAACTGGTGGGGAAGGAGCCGTTAGTACGATCCCTTTTTCTCTTAATTTTTTTTCTGCCTGCTGTGACATGGATTCAATGGTTAAAGAGCTGAGGAAAACAAACAACAATATACTTTTCATATCAAACTAATTTAAAAAGCCATGCAGCCAGCAAGGCACCAGCGACAGGGCCAATGACCGGTATCCAGCTATAACTCCAGTCACTATTCCTTTTTTCGGGTATCGGTAAAATAAAATGGGCAATTCTTGGCCCGAGGTCCCTTGCCGGGTTAATGGCGTAGCCAGTGGGACCGCCTAATGATAAGCCGATTCCTAATACCAGTAGAGCAACGGGTAATGCATCCAGCGTACCCATCGGGCTGGCAGCCGGCGACATAGCAAGAGCACCAAAGACCAATAGAAAGGTCCCGATGATCTCGGTGATAAGATTATAAGGAACACTGCGGATGGCGGGAGCTGTACAAAATACGGCGAGCTTCAGATCTTTATCCGCCGTTGTATCAAAATGTTGTTTGTAAGACACCCAGACAATGATGGCGCCGGCGATCGCTCCCGCAAATTGGGCAGCGACATAGGTAGCCAGCATCGAGGAATCAAAATTGGCAAAAGCCGTCATGGCAATGGTAACAGCCGGGTTCAAATGCCCGCTCCCACCCAATTTCAGCGATGCATATACACCGAGGAACACCGCCATTGCCCACCCGAAAGTAATAACGATCCAGCCGCTGTTGTTTCCTTTAGTTTTATTAAGTACTACATTGGCGACCACGCCATCACCCATGATGATAAGTAAAGCCGTGCCGGCAAATTCGCCGAGAAATGGAGACATGGTAGTTAGTTTTTAGTTTATAGTTTTTGGTTTGTGGTTGGGGCATAGTTTTTTGCCACGTCTTTAAAGATATTGATTTGTTCTTTTATCCATTCTTCATCTTTATCCATTTGTTTGGCCATTAGTTGCGCCACCTGGGGTGCCGCACGGATAGCTTGCTGTGCATCCAGCAGTAATTGCCTTGTTCTTCTTGACAGGAAATCTTCCACGGTCATACAGAGTTCCTGTTCTACCGCTATTTTGATCAGCGCAGCCAGTTCATCTTTATCAAGGGTTGATACTTCCGCAGGGAATACAGGTTTATCATGTCCGCTAAGTTTCAATTCTTTTGTTACACATTCGTGCGGGGGAAAACCATTTTTTTCCATAGCTATATCCACTACGTCCTCTGCCATTTTCCGGTAAGTTGTCCATTTTCCCCCGGTGATGGTAATCAACCCAGATTCAGCAACCGTCACGAAATGATCCCTTGACAAAGCGGCTGTGTTTTTGGTTTTATTTTTCACCAACGGCCGTAGACCGGCAAACATACTTTTCACATCTTCGATGCCGGGATCTTTAGAAAGATAGCGTCCGATATGTTTTAAGATAAAAACAATTTCCTGTTCTTGCGGAATGGGTTCTGCAGAGGGAGTCTCGACTGCCGTATCGGTGGTTCCTAAAATGATCTTATTATGCCAGGGCACTGCAAACAAAACCCGACCGTCGTCTGTCCGCGGGATCATGATCGCTGTATCTCCGGGGAGGAATTCTTTATCAACGACCAGGTGTATTCCCTGGCTGGGACTGATGATGTTTTTATGTTTTGCATCATCCATTTTCATGATGGCATCAGTAAAAACCCCCGTAGCATTGATAACCACTTTGCTTTTTACCTCGTATTCCTTACTGGTAAAATGATCCTTTACCCAAACTCCGGCGATCTTATTCTCCATCTTCAGTAAACCGGCTACCGGGAAATAATTCAGCACCGCGGCCCCTTGCTCTACGGCAGTTTGTGCGATGCTGATGGCCAGGCGGGCATCATCAAATTGGCCATCATGGTAGATCACTCCGCCCTTTAACCCATCGGGATCGAGGGTGGGAGCAAGGGCTAAGGTTTCCTCTTTGGATAGGAATTGAGAAGGCCCTAACCCTAATTTGCCAGCCATCTTATCATAGATCTTCAGCCCGATACCATAAAATGGTTTTTCCCACCATTTATAATTGGGAACAACAAATTTTTGATTGTGGACCAGGTGCGGAGCATTTTTCAACAGCAGCCCTCTTTCTTTCAGCGCCTCCATTACCAATTTGATATTGCCCTGTTGTAAATAGCGGACACCACCGTGAACGAGTTTGGTGCTGCGGGAGGAAGTGCCTTTTGCAAGATCATATTGCTCAAATAAAATTGTTTTTAACCCCCGTGAAGCAGCATCGAGAGCTGTTCCCAAACCTGTCGCACCGCCGCCAATGATACAAATGTCCCATTCGGGAGTAGAATCGAGTTGTTGTATCATGTACTGGCGGTTCATGAGAAATGCTGAATGGAAAACGGATGTCATCCTGAGTTTATCGAAGGGTGATTTACTCACGTGCTTTTGAATTCGATAATTTCTTTATAGTATCCCAGTCATCCTTAAATAGTGCTTCTTTCTTTTTCCTGGACCAGCCTTTTACTTGCTTTTCCCAGGCAATTGCATTATTAACATCATAAAAGTGCTGATAGTATTTTAATTCAACAGGTTTGCGTTTGAAAGTGAAACAGTCTTTATTATAACCTGTATTGTGTTCCCATATACGTCGTTCAATATTATTCGTTATTCCTGTATAGTACAAGCCATCTTTACATTGTACAATATAAACGTAATAGTTATGACCTGTTTTCATTTCTCACATTTCTTTGATCACCTTTCGATGAACTCAGGGTGACATGAACATTTCGTAAATCACCCTTCGATAAACTCAGGGTGACATGAACATTTCGTAAATCACCCTTCGATAAACTCAGGGTGACATGAACATTTCGTTACTTCATTTCGCCTCTGCCCATGCAATCGCAGCTGTCACCGCCCGCTGCCATCCTTTTACGAGATCTGTCCGTTTGTTTTCCTCCATCGTGGGTGAAAATGATCTGTCAACCTGCCACTGTTCCTGTATCTCATCAATGTTTTTCCAATAACCCACGGCCAGTCCTGCTAAATAAGCTGCTCCCAGCGCGGTTGTTTCTGTGATCTTTGGTCGAACTACTTTTGTATTTAAAATATCGCTCTGGAATTGCATCAACTGGTTATTGACCGTGGCCCCTCCATCCACCCGTAACTCTTTTATATGTATGCCGGCATCGGCTTCCATAGCTTTTAATACATCATACACCTGGTAGGCTATACTATCAAGAGCCGCACGGGCTATATGCGCATTACTACTGCCTCTTGTCAAACCAAAAATAGTTCCCCTTGCATATTGATTCCAGTGCGGTGCACCAAGACCGGCAAAAGCAGGCACCATATACACTCCTTCGGTATCCTGCACCATCCCGGCCAGTTTTTCCACTTCACCGGATGTACGGATGATCTTTAATTCATCGCGCAGCCATTGTACTACAGCACCTGCAATGAACACACTTCCTTCCAGTGCATATTCAGTCCTTCCATCGATCTGCCAGGCAATGGTGGTCAGTAAATTATTTTTTGAGCTGATCGCCTTTTCACCGGTATTCATCAGCATGAAGCAACCTGTACCATACGTATTTTTTACCATACCTGGCTGCGTGCAGAGCTGCCCGAACAGGGCTGCCTGTTGGTCACCCGCTATACCCCCGATCGGGATTCTTGAATCAGGAATGATATTGCCGGTTACTCCGTAGATCTTGCTGCTAGGTTTTACTTCGGGTAAAACGGAAGCAGGAATATCAAAGAGTTTCAACAGGTCGGTGTCCCATTGCAGCGTATGAATATTGAATAACATGGTCCGTGATGCGTTGGATACATCCGTTACATGTACCTCACCATTGGTCAGTTTCCAGGTAAGCCAGGTATCGATCGTGCCGAATGCCAGTTCGCCATTGGCTGCCTTTGCGCGGGCGCCTTCTACGTTATCGAGGATCCATTTCAATTTGGTCGCGGAAAAATAGGCATCGATGATCAGGCCGGTTTTTTGTTGTATGATGGAAGGTAGAGACAGGGCATGCGGTAGAGACAAGGCATGCCTTGTCTCTACCGATTTCAATTCATCACAATATGCCGCCGTCCGCCGGTCCTGCCACACGATGGCGTTATAAATGGGTTGGCCGGTGCCACGATCCCATACCACGGTCGTTTCCCGCTGGTTGGTAATACCTATACCCGCTACCTGTTTCATATTGATATGTGCTTTGGCAACGGCCTCTGCCATGGTGCCGAACTGGGTACTCCAGATCTCGGTGGCATCATGCTCCACCCAACCCGGTTGCGGGAAGATCTGCTTGAATTCTTTTTGGGCTACGCTGATGATGTTACCCTGTTTATCAAATAACATACTGCGGCTGCTGGTCGTACCCTGGTCGAGGGCGAGTATATAATGGGAAGACATACAATCTTATTTTTAATAAAAGGAAGTTAGCGAAAAGATCGTATACTGTATCTAAGTAAAAAAGTATATAAAGTATCGTCGTCGTTATTACGAATGCCACAAAATTCAGGAAGCTTTATATACTTATACTTCTATGCTACTTAACGTCCAGCATAAGTTGGTCCTCCTAAAACGCCACCCTGAAACTTCCAAACACACCAAAATTCTTATCGTTTAGCCGGTCTACACGCTGTGGCAATACTCTCCATACAAAATCGATACGGAAGACATGGAAGATATTATCAATACCGGTTCCCAGTTCAAGATAGGTCTTGCCATCAAGCGACTGGAAATTATGACCCTGTTTGAAGTTAAGCGCTTTGTTGGCCGGAGATAAACTGCCCCATAGTGTCTTGGCAGTCCAGAACTGGCGGAAGCGGAGCTTGGGAAAAAGGCGGAAGATACCATTACCGATATTGTGTTCGATATTAATACCGGCGTACTTGTCATGAATAAACTCCCAGCGATTCATCATGTTGAAGGCATAAGTGTTGTAGTAATAAAGTTCATTGCCGGGAGCGATGTCCAAAAACGGGTAAGGCAGGGTGCCAAAAGTTTTCCCGGCGTATACATACCAGGAGATATTCCCGAAGGGCGGTATCTTGAAATAATCGGAAACACTGGCAGATAGTTTTGTGTAGTTGTAGCTGCTATTAAGTACACCGGCAAAACCATGACTGAGATTGATCTCACCGATCGGGTAGATACTTCCCATGCTGGTCCTGTAAAAATGACTTTCCAGGAAACGCTCCAGGTAAGCAAAGCGAAGTCGAACCGATACTTCAAAATTGGTAAAAGGATGACCTTTACCCGCTACGGGAAAAGAATCTACCGGTAACAGGTTCCGGAGAGGGAGAATGGTTTTATGCGTAACGGTCACCAGGTTCGACATCCACGGAAAGGTCTCATTGAAGAACTCAAACCGTTTTTCATTCACTTTGATATTTTTGACAGGTACATTTTTTTTCCGGATAGCTACGGCGAAAATATTATCGGATGTTACTTCTCCATAATAGTTTTGTCCGAAATCAAGATCATTGGTATATGAACCGTAGAGGTACATCCGCGGAGATTTGTAGGGCAGGTAAAAGATTTCCCCCATACCCTTCAGCTTTTTGTCTCCAAAACCATAAGCCAGGTAAGTGTGGAACTTGATCTTCTTGTCAAAATGTACATTGGTGGCAAGATCAAACCTTACCCGGAGACCTTCCCATCCGTTGGAAGTGATCCAGTTCATCCAGGGACCGATCTGGTAATTGCCGATATCCCTGTAACCCGTGCCAATAAAGGACATGGTGCGGGTGAACCGCTGGAAGACAGGGGCATTCGTCAGCGTATCGATCATTTTGATAATGCCATTCTCCGATTTTGTAAGCGGTTCGTGTCTTGCTGTTGCCCAGAATTCTTTTGAATTTTCACTGGCCTTTGGCAGCGTGATGATTTCTTCCATGATCTTGTTTTTGCTCAATTCATGGATAACAGAAGTATCATTGACAATGACATTCCTGTAAGTCGTTGTTTTGCGGCCGATAAAACCAGGTCTGTCTTTACCCACCGGGGAAACATCTGCCACGAATTTATCCTTGGACAGGAACCAGGTCGTATCATTGATCATTTTATATTCCTGGATCAGGCTGAGATTCTCCAGGAAATTCACGTTGGCGTCTTTACCCAGCCGGAGGTTCATTTTCTGGATAGCGAAGGTTCCGACATGCACCCAGCAATCACCTTCGAAGGTATCACCTCCTTTGCGGCGGGGGGTGAAAACAAGATGGAAGAAACGCTGGTTGTTGACGAGTTGTGTATCCACCACCCGGTAATTGTAATAATAATCGCCATTGTCACTGACCGGGCTCACAAATTGTTTATCAAAAATAGGGATGAAATTATTGTAGACATTCACTACCTGGTCCATACCTCCCAGGAGTTTCATCGCACTTTCATTTTTGACCCCGCTGAGATTGACGGCTTTGATGACCTCTCTTCTTTTTTTAGGCGATTTCTGGTAATAATAATCTGACAGGGCTTCTGTCAGGTAAGTAGGAAGATAACGGAGACCTTCCGCAGTATCAATATTCTGGTTGATCAGTTCACTGATAGGTTTCAGGGGTTTGAACTTCCCGAATTTTTCAAAATTGATATTCTTCAGGTCCAGTTCGAGTTTATTATACAGTTCATAGGAAAAATTATCAAACCGGTAGCGGTCATTCTCCGGTTTATGTTCAACGATCTTCCGCCAGACCAGTAATCCTTTATTCACTTTTACTTTCAGTTGGGCCCCTTCATTAAAAGTGCCTCTTTCCATATTGATGGTGAGATTGACCGAATCCTTTTTCTTATTGATGACATAATGAAAAGGCTGGTATCCTACGCAAGTTATCTCGAGTGTATCGGAAGGCCAGTTGTTCAGGTAAAAACTAAAAGTGCCTGCTGAATCACTCAGCTTCCCGATAGTAGAATTTTTAAAGCTTACTGACGCAAAGGGGATGGTTTCTTCACTGTGGGAATCTTTTATGGTTCCGCTGAGGATCTTTGTTTGGGCTGAAACCAGCACAGTCATACCCAGGAAGAAAAATAAGAAGGAAAAGGATCTATAACGGGATCGTAATAACATTAACATGTAAAAATACTGCACCGACCTGATTTTGACTATTAAATTAACAAGAAGCGGGCCCAGTTGGAAAAGTATTTGGAAAAATGAAAACCAAGTATTTACTTTGTGATACAAAGTGCTTTTTATGGAAGAAAGAAATCAAGCCCCGATCGAAACGCTGCAGGATATTAAACAAATGATGGAACGAAGCAGCCGTTTCATCAGTTTAAGTGGATTAAGCGGCCTCGCTGCCGGTACCTGTGCCCTTGCCGGAGTTTATTTTGTTTACGAGGAGACCGGCTGCTGGATGATCGGGGATTGCCTGCTCCCCCGGTTGGCCCGGGGAGAAGCCGGGCTCGAGAGAAAATTATACCTCATCGCAGGCGGAACATTTGTTGCCGCTTTCGTGGCTGCCTTCTTTTTTACCTGGCTTCGCAGCCAAAAGAATAAAGTCCCTGTTTGGGGACTGGTCGCAAGGCGTTTGATGTGGAATGTGGCCATTCCACTGGTGACCGGTGCTGTTTTTCTTTATGCCATGATCGGTCTAAACCAGTATGAACTTATTGCACCGGGATGCCTTGTATTTTACGGGCTGGCCCTCGTCAATGCTTCCAAATATACCCTGACCGATATACGGTATCTAGGTTACCTGGAAATAACCCTTGGATTGCTGAATAGTTTTTACCCGGGGTATGGACTTCCTTTCTGGGCCACAGGTTTTGGGCTGTTACATATCATTTATGGAGCCATCATGTGGTGGAAATATGAAAGAAGAAAGTGAAAACAAAAAGTCTATAAGTCATTGAAGAATCATGAAGAACCCTATAACAGGTTTAAATAAAATCTTTGAGAGCCGTATTCGTCTCGGGGTAATGAGTATCCTGGTGGTGAACGAGGCAATTAATTTCAATGACCTGAAAAAGATGCTGGAAGTGACCGATGGGAACCTCGCTACTCACCTGGTGAACCTTGAAGAGAACGGGTTCATAAAAGTTCACAAAGGATTTATCGGGCGGAAGACCAACACGACCTATTCTATTACGCGCCAGGGAGAGAAAGCCTTCGCGGATCATATCACCGCCCTTGAAAACATGATCAAAGGAGTAAAATAAACACGCCATGAAAAAGCCATTGTTGAAATTACGTTCATCGGTACTGGTATTCCTGACGCATAAGATCGCCCTTCCTTTATTAAATATCCTGCTCAAACCCAATGTCTTTACTTACAGCAAAGAGCAATTGAACAGTTTACCGACGGGGTCACTTGGCAGGGATCTCTATGAATTCCTGGAAACAAGGAAACTGCCCTTATTGAAACATTATGCCCGCCATGACCTGAAACATGTGTTGCTGGGCTATGACACCACCGATGAAGGAGAAGCCTGTCTCCAGTGTTTTATGTTGGGGAATGGCCGTGTTTCTTTTCCCGTACTGGCTACGGTCGTCTATGGCTTTATTACGATGCCCGAACACTGGAAGCAAATGCGGCAGGCCTTTAAAAAAGGACGTCTTAGCAATTCGTTCCATTCATGGAAATGGAATGAATTACTACCGGCACAAACAACAGACCTCAGGAATAAAATATTCAATCATTGCTAAATAAAATTTATGGAAACAACAGCTCCCCGCTTTAGGTGGCTGAATACCGCAGCACTGCTGCTTGTATTGCCCACTACACTTTTTATCTTTTTTTCAATCCTGAAATACAATCTTGGCATAGACGGGCCTTTTGATTCGATCTACCCATGGCTTGAAAGAATGGGTATCAGGGAATCACTAGGCTGGAATATCAATGCACTGATATTATTCGGACCATTGATCGCCCTGCTGATCGCTGTGTTGCAAATACTGGGTATCGAATGGCATTTTACCAAAGAGCAATTTGACCTGCGCATTACAATACAACGAAGATCATTTCCGCTCTTCCTGCTTGGCATCAGCGGGTTGCTGCTGACCTGCCTGCTCGGGTACATGGTGGTAGAAAATTTCTTGTCATAAAAAAAATAATCTATGAAACGTCCTGGTTTTTTAAGTCATGCAGCAGCCGCCATGATCGTAACGGTGCTTATTGGGTTGATCTATGTAAGTGTTCAGCAATCCCACCGTTCAGCGGCCGATGATCCCCAGCTGCAGATCGCCAGGGATATCGCGGAAAGATTGAAGAATAAACAGTCCATTGAGCACTTTATGGCTGGGGATACTATTGATATTTCAAAAAGCCAGGCTGTTTTTACCATCCTGTATACACCGGCAGGAGAGCCGCTCCGCTCTACTGGCTTGTTGGAGGGAAACCTTCCCCGGGTGCCCAAGGGGGTTCTTGATTATGCCAGCCGTCATGAAGAAGACGTGCTTAGCTGGCAACCACGAAAAGGGGTAAGGGTGGCATTGGTGGTTGAATCCGTCCAGGCAGGCGGTATTGGATTTGTAGCCGTTGGCCGATCTTTACAGGAAACAGAAAAAAGAGTGGGCAACCTTAACCTGGTGTTGCTCGTAGGTTGGGTGGCCTGTCTCGCGGTAATACTTATTCATTTTATGATCACCAATTTTCAAAACAGGGAAAAACAGTTGGTATGAAAGAAAAGGAAAAATTTTCCTTGCGGGCAAGACTCAGGAGCTTTGGCTATGCCTTCAGCGGCATAGCTGGCTTTTTGAAACAGGAACATAATGCCCTTATTCATTTACTGGCAACTATCCTTGTGATCGTCCTGGCTTTTATTTTCCCCTTGTCAGGAATGGAGATCATTCTCCTGGTATTGGTGATCGGGCTGGTATGGATCACGGAACTGATCAATACCGCCATTGAAAAAATAATAGATTTTATTTCGGTGGAAAGAAAACCGGAGATAAAATTTATTAAAGACCTGGCGGCAGCAGCGGTGCTGGTTGCCGCAGTAGTAGCCGTGATTACGGGTTGTATTATTTTTATACCCAAACTAATTCATTAAACAATACAATTATTTTTTATCCTTTATTTTATTTGAGGCATTCCTGAAAAATGAAAATAGGGGTGCAATGGTGGAGAGAAAAAGCATTCTTTCTTTATTTCCCGGGCAACAATTAAATTCGTAAAATTCAGGGGCATAATAACTTGATAAATAGTAATGGGTTTTTGTTGAGAGAATAAGTGTTTTGGAAGAAGCATCACTTATGCTGCAAAAAGTTATTTTTTCAGGAGAAACATGTTCGCACTCTCCTGATTCGTCATTTTCTTTGTGTTTTATTTCCCATGGCTTATTTTTTTTAACACCGGTAATGATCGTATCGATCGTTTCCTGGTCAAGATCAATCGTGTCTAATTGAAAGTAGTTTTCTCCCACCTTCGTGTAGGGGCGGAGAGCATATTTATATGCAACACATTTTCTTTTTGCAAAACAAACTAAATAGTAACATACAGGCACATTCCTCCATGTGTTGTTGTACTCTGAATAGCCGATTACCAGATCCTTAGAGGATTGAATTTGTTTCAGGACGGAGTCTTGAAATACGTATTCTTTTGAGACTTCATTAATTTTTCTTACAAACTTTTTGACAACTTTATATTGAGCTTTTTGTGAAGCACCAGGAGTATTAAACCAGCATAAAACTACTATCGAAAAGAATAGTTTTAGTGACATCCTGTCGGTATGTTGAGTGAATAATTTCATCCTGAAGCATCATAAAATCAAAAGTCCTCCAATCGGAAGACTTTTAAAAAATCTGTGAAATCAATATGAATCCTTTTAATCTGTGTTTAAAAATCAAGCCCCATCGCAAAATACCACATCGGTTTGCCCCGGAAGACTCCATTCATTTCCCAGGCAGCATCGAGACGGAGGAAATAACCCAGTATCGTACTCCGGGCACCAAAACCATAACCACCAGCAAAAGGCCCGATACCACCGGCTCTTACTTTTACTGCAATTGGAGGGGCACCATATACCACGCTTGGTCGTTCCAGTTTATCAAAACGTCCGTTCCAGGCAGTTCCCAGGTCAGCAAACTGCACCACCTGGAAATTACGGAGGAAGGCATTGTTGATGGGTTTATTAAAGAAGGAAGTAAACACGGGAGCTCTTACCTCACTGTTGATGACGACCGCGTTGTTACCATTGGCCACGTTTTGTTTAAAGCCTCTCATATTCACGGCTAGTGACTGGTAAGAATAATTTTGATCAGGGTCAGGCCTGTTCTCCTGGTTGAATTTCGGGAACAGCCAGTTATCGACGCCGCCGAGATAATAAATGAATTTCTCATTACCCCAGGAGAAATCACCGGCAGCACGAACAGCCCAGATAACATTCCGGTAGATCGGCAGGTAATTCCGGGCATCAAAACCGAAATTCATCGTGAAAGGACGCTTGGTATTGGGAGGTACAGACCTGCTGGTACTTACCTGTCCATTTACATCAAAGAAAGCTTTCCAGCGCAGGCCGTTCCAGATATTCATTGCCGGGCTGATGGCATCATCGTGTACATATTCGATATGTGCCAGGGCATAACTGAACTTCTGATCAGGCGCCGTTAATGATCCGGGTGTATAGTCATGGGCAAGGATGACATACTTATCCCTCCGGTAGGCAACATTCAGCCGGACACTTTTTACCCGGTTCAGCGGGTAAGCAACAGTAACCTGGTAGAGGTTACTCACCTGCTTGGCGAAAAAGCTGGAAGTGTCAAAAAGCGGTGGATCCTTCACTACACTCCTGTAATAGGTGAGACCATAATCAATTCTTTTCTTCAGGTATTGCGTAGTAAGTATGTATTCATTATTATTCAGGTTGGGACTGATCCGGAATCCGCCGGCAAATTTCCAGTCTTCGAAAAGATCGGAAGTACCTACCCGGATAATACCATTGAAAGGATTTCCATTACTCAGGTTGATCGGCCCGTTACCCCCCTGGTAGGGCTGGTAGCGGCTGACAAGCACATTATTATTGAACCCGCTCACCAGGTAATCATTAAAGAATTTCGGAGGCCGGTATTCATAGACCTTGGCTTTTTTCAATGGGGATTCTTTTACGATCTCTTCCGATTTTACCACATCGCCCAGTTTGGTTTTGGCACTGTCTGATTTATCGTTCTCAAAACCGGTGGTAAAGAAATCATCCTGTTTTTTGGTAAGTGTATCGGTCTTGGGCTGGAAGCTGGATTCTTTTCTTGCGGCTTTCTTTTCCTCTTCGATCAGTTTCTTGACATATTCGGTCGGTCTTGCATTGATATTCCGGCGGCGCAGTGTATTCTCATCGATGCGAAGACGATAGAGGAGCTTGATATCCCCGAGTTTGACCACTTCACTGACCTGCTGGTTGTCGCCGGCTGTTCTTGTTTCCAGCGTACTGCTCTGGTAATTGGTCAAGGGAAATACATAAGAAGAATCATTCGTGATGGAAACATAACCCACCGAATCAATATCGGTCTTGTTCCATTCTTTTAGTAAGCTGTCCACATCTTTCTGCGGTGGATTGCGAAGCATTTCATCTCCAATAAAGACAAGGGTATCCAAACCGGCTCTTTCGGTAGTAAAGAAACCTGCATAGCGGTTGTTCACTCCGTTCTCGTCACTGATAAAAGTGAAATGTGACTGGTTGTACTGGGAAGGGAATCTTGCATTCCCGAATTTCAAATCAGTCAGCTTGGATATTTGCTTGACATCGGATTTATTCCAGTTGTCGACAAGGTAAATATTATAATGTTTACCGGGTAAGGAATCATCACTGCTGGCGGCGTTAGCGGAAGGACGGTTACTGGAATAAAGGATACCTGTTTTATTCGGGAAAGCCACAAAAGAAGGATCCAGGTCATCATAGATATCGTTGGTCACCTGTTCCACCGTTTGCTTGTCGATCCGGTAAACAAAAATATCGGTCTGCCCGCTTCTTACGGCACTCATCACAAGGGTATTGTTGTCCAGCATATATTTCATATCCTGTACCTGGTCGAATTTTTCGATCTCCTGTTGCCAGAGTTTGTTATGGTTCACGAGGTCATAGACAAAGAATTTAGTTTTGCCTTTTTCGTTGTACAATACAGCTAGCCGGGTTCCTTTTCCATCCCAGGCCAGTATCGGGTAATTAGGATGTTCTTCTTCTTCTCGTGAACGAACACCCAGTTTCAATAATACTTTCCTGTTGACAAAATTTTCCATCAGCACGACCTGGTAACGGCCCTGTTTGAATTCCACCACGGCGTAGGTAAAGCTGCGGGGCAGGGGATTGGCATTGAAACGGATAAAATCCTTCTTGCCGATCTCTTCACTTACAGATAATTGTCCCTTGGGTGAATTACGCCGTCCACGGAGGTCCTTGAAATATTGCTGTGGCACTTCTGTCATGAAGTCCTGCAGGATCAATTTGAATTTCTTCTTGGCGATCTTTTGCGAAGCATTGTTCAGGTTGCGATAGATGCGGGCCAGGTAGAGGAAATAGGTTGTCTTGCTTTTACCGTATTTATCGGCGATATATTTCCAGAAAGCATGACCGGCCAGCAACGGCTTTTCAAATGCAAACTGGTAAAAATTATTATAGCTGCTGTTGAGCATCACCGAACGCAGGTCGTCATCAAGCGATGTACTCCAGTTCTCCGCGGCGTAAGCGATATAACCATCGGTCAGCCATTTGGGAAGATCCAGCAACGCCTGGTTGGCAGCGAACTCACCAAGATCATCCCCAAACAAGACATTATCCACGAGAATCTTTGCTAGTCCCTGGCGAATCTGCCGGCGAAGGTTATCATGGTTGCCGTCAAAGTAGACGATCATTTTATTGTTCACCAGTTTGGTTACGCCACCGGTATTTTGCCAGTCGATCCCCAACCCGATATTGGACTGTTGCATCTCATCGTAATTGTTGTAGACCACGATATTGATCCGGCGCTGCAAGCCATACTCCACGAATTCTTCAATAGAAGGCAATTCGAGTTCGGCTACCTGGGCCACATATTTTCCCAGGCCCAATCCATCCTGGCTAAAATAGCTGTTGAAATTTTCGGTCTGGTAATATTTCCATTTGAATTTCTGGTACTGTACCCGGTTCTTTCCAAATTCTACCGTGTTCACTTGTGCTGCTGTTTCCATACAAAGGAGAACGGAAAGGCAGGCAATCAGGCTTGATACTTTCTTCATAGACTCTTGCTGTTTCTAATAACTTGTTTAATCGGTATTATTTATTATTTAGCAGCCGGTTGTAGTTAGTATGTCCGGGAAACGAGAAGCTGGTGGGCGATGTTTTGATTATCTTTAGTTCACCAATATCCCGAAAACCCAATAAATCTTAGTTCTGAATTAAAAGTACGAAAAAACCGTCCATGTTAGCTGTTAAGTCATTCACTTTTAATCCCGTTGAGGAGAATACCTATGTTTTGTATAACGAACAGGGGCAGTGCTGCATTATAGACCCAGGCTGTTATTTTCCCGGGGAAAGGGACAGATTAAAAACGGGTATAGAAGAGACAGGCCTGACGCCCGTTTTGCTGCTTAATACGCATTGCCATCTTGACCATGTTTTTGGCAATAAGTTCGTCTACGATACCTGGGGCCTGGCATTGCATCTCCACGAAAAAGAGAAACCGGTACTGGATTTCGCCCCCCAGTCCGGCCTGCAGTTTCAACTGCCTTTCGACTCCTACGAGGGGCCTTTAGTTTACTTGAAAGAAGGAAATAATATAAAAATAGGGGAGGATGAGTTGGAGATCCTGTTCACCCCCGGTCATTCACCCGGCAGTATCTCTTTTTACCACGAAGCGGGTGGGTTTATCATTGGCGGTGATGTTTTGTTCAATGGAAGCGTGGGAAGGACGGACCTGCCGGGAGGCGATTTCAATATCCTGTTCAACAGCATCCAGACCCAGTTCTTTACCCTGCCGGATGACACCAAGGTTTATTCCGGGCATGGACCGATGACAACAGTGGGGCTGGAGAAGATGAATAACCCGTTTGTGAAGTTGTATTGAAGCAACTAAACAAAGGGGTAATTATAAAAATAAGGTCGAAATCTTATGAAATCTGTTTTAGCCGTTGCGTCATGGTTATTTATTATTGCAGGAGTTCTTTTCTTTTTCTTTTTGAGAATGCTCAATGATCCAGAAGTAGAAGGCGAGTCCGGAAGAATTAGTATAGGTACATATTTTATAAGTTTAATCCCGATTGCAATAGGAGCTTTGGTTTTAATATTCATGGTTCGAAAGCCTAAAAACTAAAATTTTCAAACTGAGACACTACCCAAAGTTCATTTGGGTCAATACTGTGGCTCAATCCGGTATATCTGTTATACAGAAATATTCGAATAATCATTTCCTTTCAAAAATCTTCCAATTACCCATAGTTGCAGCTGTCATGCCGACGCAGGAGGCATCAGCGCAAGCATCAAGCCTTTTATTCCGACGTAGGAGGAATCTTTATATCGATTGTCAAAAACGCTTCTTGATTTCTTTAGGTGGCCAATTTTCGAAAATTTGAATGTTTAAGAAAACCCACCCCGGATTTTTCGTTTCAATCAACGCCACTTTCTTTTCCCTGCGCCATCCCTTAATTTCTTTTTCCCTGGCTATTGCAGCATTTATATACTTGAACTATTCAAAATAGATAAGGTTATAACAAAAGTATTTTCCTGCGAATGTTTCATGGCCACCCCTGTTCATCCAATGCTCGATTATTCGTTGAGCGAGGTCATTTGTAACGCCGGTATATAATACTTTTCGAGTTTGGTTGGTAACGATATAGATATAAAATTTATTCTGTTCAACTTGCATTGACTGTTTTTTGAATCTGAGTTAATGCTAATTAAGATGCCTCGTGCCTCGGCATTGGGTGTCCTCTAGTCACCTTATTCCTCACTTCGTTCGGAATGACAGGGCTAAGTCACACCGCGTTTCTTTGAGTCGGTTTCAAAATGATCACTGCCACTTTCGGATCAACAATAACTGCATCATGTTCAAAATCCAGCTTCAGTCTCCATTTCTGCATGGTGGTAGCGCCGATAATTACTTCTTCTGATAATTTAGGAACAACCATGAATTCATCAGTAAGATTTATATCGTTGATCTCAAAATCCAGTCTCATGCCGGTTTCCACTTTTAAATATTGATTTTCGGATGCAGTTCCAAAATACCTGGTTTCAGGAAGTTTGTCGAGGTTGCCTACCTTTTCTGCAAGATCTTCGCTGATACAGGAATAAGTACTCCCCGTATCGAAAAGAGCATAGAGCGTCATTTCTCCTTTTGAACCCTTGAATAAAAGAGGTAGTTTAATTGTCATAGCCCTAAATTACTACTTAACCGGCTGTTTCCCGCGGGTTAAACCCCGCCAAAACGGGGACTTTCACCAGTTTTTTCTGAAATCGTATAAAAAAAATCATAAAGGCTTTGTCCTCAAAAACCTTCCGATCAACGGCAGCCGCTGAAACTCTTTCCTCTCCACGTTCAATACAAATATGATAAAAGAAAGCAGCAGCACGGTTGCAAAACCCCGGTTTGCCCAAACGTCCAGTTGTAATTTGGCAAACAGCAAATGAATAAAATACAACAACACAACGATCACTATATAAGCCAATAATTTTTTCCAGGCATAAGGTACCCGGTATTCTTTTTGTCCCCAGGTAAAAGAGATCACCATCATCGTACCATAACAAACAAAAGTCGCCCAGGCACAGGCCATATAGCCAAACTTCGGAATGAAAAAATAATTGATCGTCAATGTTAGCAGCGCACCTATCAATGTGATCCAGGCGCCGGCCATGGTCTTATTCGTAAGTTTATACCATATCGAAAGATTGTAGTAGATGCCGAGAAACATATTGGCCAGCAGCAGGATGGGCACCACTTTCAGCCCGGTCCAGTAACTTTTACGACCCAGGAAATATTTCCAGATATCGAGGTACAAGACTACGACCAGGAACATAGTGCAGATCACGATAACAAAGAATTTCATCACCCTTGCATACACCCGCTGCGGGTTCTCTCCCTGTGCCTGTTTAAAGAAAAAAGGTTCGGCACCCATCCGGAAAGCCTGGATGAATAAAGTGATCAGGATAGATAGTTTATAACATCCGCTATATATACCCACTTCTGATTTAGGGTCAGCAGCCGTTGACCACCAGCCAAGCATGATACGATCAAATGTCTCATTGATCATCC
>JANMKG010000354.1:0-13059 GCA_031371915.1 Chitinophagaceae bacterium
ATTACAAGAAGAAGAGGATTGACAGGAAGACAGGTTATCTTATCTCCTCGAATACACCCGTCTCTTTGTTCTTCCGCACATTATCCCAGGTAAAATAACGGCCATTCATGGCTACATAGATACCAGCCGGTAAGGTTTGCGCAAAAGCCAGCGCACTGCCCAGGTTAAACAAGCCGTCAGAACTTCCAAATTTAATAGGGATCATGGCACCGGTAAGGATAACCGTTTTATTTTTTACTTTTTGCGCCAGCACCTTTGCTGTTTCTGCCATTGTATCAGTGCCGTGGGTGATAACAATGGTTGTTTCCTCGCATTGGTTACACTGGTGGGCGATCAGGTCGCGATCCTGGTCCGTCATTTCCAGACTGTCCACCATCATCAGGGTTCTTATTTCTACAGGCAACCGACTCCGGCCTTTCTCCAGGAGTTCTGACATATGGGTGTCTTTAAAATAAAGCTCACCTTTCAGTTCATTGTATTCTTTATCAAACGTGCCGCCGGTAATAAAAATGCGGATAGCCATATACAGGGGTTGAATAGTGAAGATAGCCAATCATGATTTTACGATCGCTAAATGCGGATCGTTATTATTCAACGGGGGGAGTAAAGGGATAGAAAAATTAAAAAAAGACAGGAACTTATTTTGGTATGATTAATTAATTGTTACTTTAGCGGGCCTTTACACAAAAAAGGCCCTTCCGTAGAAACGGACTGACCTCTAACGATTGCTTGCCATATGAAATTCTTAAAGAGTAGATCTTGATGGTGATTAACCGGGCTGCTGCTGTATTTTCACGAATTTTGGCTGTAACTTTGACCTCTGACGCTTGCCTGTGGTGAGCTTGCCGAACCACGATTGTTTGCCGTATGATTAATCTTCTGACACGAAAGTAGTGAGCAGCGCCTTGTCCTTCAAAACAAATACGGCATCATTTCATCATGCCTAAGCGGACGGGTATTTTGCAAAACCCTTTCTGGAAGCGGATCCCAGCTACAATTCTTTATGATGCCCAACCGCACAGCCGACATATTATTCCAACTCATCAAATCCCTGGAAAAGGCGGAAAAGCGGCATTTTAAGCTCTATATCAAACGCAGTTCCGGCAAAGAGGAGCTAAAGATCGTCCGGCTTTTTGATGCACTTGACAAACAGAAAGAGTATGATGAAAAGGGGTTGCTGAAAAAGCTGGCGGGTATTACTAAACCACAACTGGCCAATTTAAAAAGTCACCTTTACAAACAGGTGCTGGCAAGCCTTCGCTTACTAAAAAGCGCCGATAGCCTCGACCTCCAACTGAATGAGCAATTCGATTATGCGCATATCCTTTACAAAAAGGGATTGTTCCTGCAGAGTCTCCGGATCATCGACCGCGCTAAAGAGATCGCACGGGCTAACCAGAAATTCAATTTTTTACCGCAACTCATCGCACTTGAAAAGCGGATCGAGAACCTCCACATCACCCGGAGTATGCAGGACAGGGCTGAACTACTGTCTTCCGAAGCCAATGAAGTAAGCCGTCATATTGATATGGTGGCAAGACTATCCAACCTGGCGTTGAAATTATACAGCTGGTACGTCGAGCATGGTCATGCCCGCAATAAAGAGGATGAAAAAGATGTCCGGCAATTCATGAAGGACAATCTCACCCCCGAAGTGCGGGAGCAAACAGGGTTCTATGAACGGCTGTATCTCTACCAGAGTTATACCTGGTATGCTTTTATCCGCCAGGATTTTTTACAGTACTACCGCTATACACAAAAATGGGTCGACCTCTTTGCCGAACAACCTTTAATGGTAAGAGTGGAAACGGGTCATTATATTAAAGGACTGCATAATTTACTCAACGCACATTTTGATCTTCGTAATTACCGGCAATTCGAAAAGACGCTAAAACTTTTTGAAAAAGTGGCACAGACAAGCCGTGTAAAGGAGCATGATAGTTTCCGTATCCAGGCATTTATTTATATCAGTACCGCAAGGATCAACCAGCATTTTATGCTGGGAACTTTTAAACAGGGACTTTCGATGATCCCCGGTATAGAAGAAAAACTGGAAGGATATCATCTCTTTATCGACAGTCACCGGATACTTGTTTTGAATTACAAGTTTGCCATGCTTTGTTTTGGCAGCGGCGATTACAAACGTAGCATTGATTACCTGCAAAGGATCATAATCGACAAGACCAACCTTCGCTATGACCTGCAGTGTTATGCCCGGCTGGTACACCTGATGGCGCATTATGAACTGGGGAATGATATGCTGATGGAATCATTGACGAAATCGGTGTACCGCTTCATGGCGAAAATGAAGAACCTGACGGCCGTTGAGGAAGCGATGTTCAAGTTCTTACGGCAATCGATCCCATTGTCACCCCGCCAGCTAAAACCAGAACTGGAGAAATTCCTGCATACAATCAAGCACCTTGAAAAAGACCGGTTTGAAACAAGGTCCTTCGCTTACCTCGATATTATTTCCTGGGTGGAAGGAAAAGTGTATGACAAACCCATGGGTACGATCATCCATGAAAAATACCTGCAGAGCAAGCGGAAAAAGTAACGTATTTTTCTCTGCGCTTAAATAACCTGCTTTTTTGGTGAGGACGGCGAAAATAATATCGTTTGTTCTGCTAATTTTTGTATTAATCTTTATCGCTTTTTTTCATCGCAGAGGTGCGGAGAACACAAAGTTTGCGCAGAGAGAGCTCTGCGTAAACTTTGTGTTCTCTGTTCTTTGCGCTTAAATAACCTGCAATCTTTCAAACTGATCAGGATCTGGAAGAACAGTATTAGAAAAATACTCATTCTTTATTTAAATTTCAGTATGAAAAAGATCTTCCTGATTCTCCTTTTCGCTGCCTGCTCAGCAAAAGCGCAGATCAACCCTGCCAACATTACCATCGCCCGCGACAGTTTTGGAGTGCCGCATATTTTTGCTCCGACCGACCCTGAAGTGGCGTATGGCATTGCCTGGGCGCATGCGGAAGATGATTTTGGAACCCTGCAGTTAGTGGTCCTGAGCGGGAAGGCAAAATTGGGAACGGGGCTGGGAAAGAAAGGAGCAGAAGCCGATTACGTGATCAACCTGCTGCGGATCCGGAAAACCGTGGAGGAACAATGGAATACATTGAGTCCTGATTTCCTGGCTTTGATAAAGGGGTATGTGGCCGGGTTAAATGCTTACGCGAAAGCACATCCTGAAGAAGTAAAATACAAAAAGGCTTTTCCTTTTAATGAAAAGGAGTATATGACAGCCGTAGTTTTTTCCACCAGTCTTTTTTGCGGGATCGACCAGGCGCTTCCACAAATATTGGGAGGGAAGGTCGCCACGTTACCCGGTTTCAACCCGCAGGGCTCAAATGCATTCGCGATGAATTCCGCGAAAACAACTACAGGGGAAAGTTTTTTAGCGATCAATGCCCACCAACCACAGGAAGGACCTGTTGCTTTTTATGAAGCTCATTTACAAAGTGAACAAGGGTGGAATATGCTCGGCGGTTTATTCCCGGGTGGCTGTCTCATTTTTCATGGCACGAACGAAAACCTTGGTTGGGCGCATACCGTCAATTACCAGGATAAGATAGATATCTATCAACTGGAAATAAATCCTGCGAATAAGAACCAGTACAAATTTGACGGGCAGTGGATCAACCTTGAAGAAAATAAAGCCAAACTAAAAGTAAAGGGCATACCGGTAACGATCGGGAAAAAAATATACTGGAGTAAATACGGCGCTACCGTCAGGACCGATAAAGGAGTTTTCTCCTTACGAGTCCCCGCTACGATGGATATCCGGGCGCTGGAAGAATGGTACCGTATGAACAAGGCGAAGAATTTTACTGAATTTTATAAGGCCGTGAGCATGACCAGCCTGCCCATGTTCAATATCACGTATGCGGACCGTTACGATACGATCTTTTATATCAGCAACGGAAAAATGCCAAGAAGGAACCCGGATACTGCCTATCACTGGAAAAGCACGTTGCCCGGGAATACCTCTGCCACGTTATGGACCACTTTCAAGCCGGTTAGTGAATTACCCCAATATATCAATCCGCCTTCGGGTTATTTATTCAATACCAACCACTCTCCTTTCCTGGCTACCGATGAAAAGTATAACCTGGATAGGAGAAAATTTGACCCGACAGATGGTTATGAAACCTATCATAACAACCGGAGCCAGCGGGTCACCGAGCTAATAAAAGGAGATGAGAAAATAGATTATGCAACCTTTAAGCGGATCAAGTTTGACCAGCAATTACCCAAACAACTAAAGTATACCTATGCGATCGATACGATGCTTGGTTTAAACCCGACCGACTACCCGGCACTAAAAGAAGTGATAACAAATTTCCAAAACTGGGACAGGAAGGCTGTTATCAGCAGCAAAGGGGCAGCAATTTTCCTGCTGGTATATGATCATGTGAGTAAAACGCTGGCTGGACAACCCGCACGACAACTTACAAAAGCAGAATCAGTAGAGACCTATCAATACGTGCATGATTATATGATGGAACATTTCGGGAAAACGGATCTTGTACTGGGCGATGTACAAAAACTGGTACGAGGCGATGATGCCCGCCCGGCATGGGGTTTACCGGATGTACTCACGGCTGCTTATACCGAACCTTATAAAAACGGGATGCGAAAAGTTATATCCGGTGATGCGTATATCTGTTTTGTCCGCTACCCCAAAGATGGCGGTTTACCATTGATCGAATCAGTAAACACCTTCGGCGCTTCCATGCACCCGGATTCACCGCACTATAAGGACCAGATGACAATGTTTCAAAACCAGCAAACCAAGCCCATGACACTTGACAAAAAAGAAGTTTTAAGGACGGCCCGGAAAGTTTACCACCCCGGTGAGTAAGGATCAAATAGTTTTATAGACTAACTTACAGGAAACGCTACCGGGTAAATGCTTTCCTCTTCTACTATTAAATTATTGCGGATACCCTTCTCCATTTTTCTGTCACCCCTGTATTTTTTTGCCTTATCACAAGTGCCTGAGATCAATGGATGGAAAGCGATACTCTTATTCATTATCCTGCACTTTCTTGTTTACCCGGCGAGTAACGGCTATAACAGTTATATGGACCAGGATACGGAAAGTATCGGGGGTATCGAAAAACCTCCACCACCTTCACTGCAACTTTTCCGGCTTACCATTGTATTGGATATCATGGCTATTTTACTCAGCCTGCTGATCCACCCGCTGCTGCCTCTTTTCATGATTTTGTATATCGGTGCATCAAAGGCTTACAGTTACCGGGGTATCAGGCTAAAGAAGTTCCCGGTCATCGGATATCTCACCGTGATCATTTTCCAGGGCGCATTGACATTTGCCCTTGTGTATTTTGGTGGGAATGCCGATACCAGGTTTTTTATACCCTGGCCGGGAATGCTGATCTGTGCCCTCCTGATCGGTGGTTTTTACCCCCTTACACAGATTTACCAGCACCGGCAGGATCTTGAGGATGGAGTAGAGACCATCAGCTATAAATTAGGGTATACCGGAACATTTGTGTTTTGTGGAATCATGTACCTCCTGGCCTGGTTGTTCATGGCACAGTTTTTTATCAATAAGAAGGAGGGAAATAAATTGTTGATTGTTAGCATCTTTTTTGTGCCAATCATCGTTTATTTCCTGCGCTGGTTTGTACAGGTTCAAAAAGATGTGGCAGCGGCCAGTTTCAAAAATACGATGCGGATGAACTGGCTCGCATCCATCTGTACAAATATGGCATTTATCATTTTATTAATCTGGCGTTGGTTTGAGTAAGATATTATCAATAGGCACTGCGGTGCCGGCCTACAGGCATGAGCAATCAGCCATTCTTGACTTTATGCAGCGGGTTTATGCCCTGAACGAAGGCGATAAGAGGAAACTGAAGTTCCTGTACCGGCAGGGAGGTATTGACACCCGGTATTCTGTGATACCAGATTATAGTTTACCTGCCGCCCAATGGCAGTTTTATAGCCCGTCTGAGAACCTGGAGCCCTTTCCCAAATTGGAGCAGCGAATGCAGTGGTTCAAACGGGAAGCAGCCCCATTATCGGTCCGGGCCATTCAAAAATGTGTAGAGAAATTTCCCAATAAAGAGGTCACCCACCTCATTACGGTAAGTTGTACCGGGATGAGCGCCCCGGGACTGGACCTGGAATTACTTGAATTATTAGAATTGCCGGCCACTACTTTCAGGACATCCGTGAACTTCATGGGTTGTTATGCTGCCCTTCATGCATTAAAAATGGCCGATGCTTTTTGTAAAGCTGATAAGAAGGCCAATGTGCTGATCGTCTGTACGGAATTATGTACCCTCCATTTTCAAAAAGAAAACACCCTGGATAATATCACCAGCAGTATGTTATTTTCAGATGGTGCTGCCGCGGTACTCGTAAGCGGTGATGAAAAAGAAGAAGGACTTACCATCAATGATTTTTACTCGGTCGTAGCCCTTAAAGGAAAACAGGATATGGCCTGGGAGCTTTCCTCTAAAGGTTTCCGGATGACATTGAGCAGCTATGTGGCGGATATGATCGAAGAAAATTTTGATGAACTGGTGGAGAACGCCCTTTCCGCTGGTCACCTGGCAAAAGAAAATATAACGCACTGGTGCATCCATCCCGGTGGCCGAAAAATCCTGGAAGCGGTACACAAGAGTCTTGGCTTTACCAATGGTCAACTACAACCTTGCTATGATATATTAAGTGAGTATGGTAATATGTCTTCACCGACCGTACTATTTGTGCTTGAAAAGATCATGTCAGGGTTGAATGGACAGAAAAGAGATAAGATCTTCACAGCCGCTTTTGGCCCGGGGTTAACAATGGAAACGCTTATTTTGTCTTCATGATCTCTCTCCAGCACTGCGGTAAACAGGAAATGGGTGTTGAGGAGGATGAAAAAAATAAGCAGTGACAATCCATCCTACATACGAGACTGCGATTGTTGGCGGTGGATTGGCCGGTTTAGCCCTGTCTATCCAGCTGGCACGGCTGGATCATTCTGTAATACTGTTTGAAAAGGAACAGTATCCTTTTCATAAGGTTTGTGGTGAATATATCAGCCTGGAATCATGGGATTTCCTGACCGGGCTTGGTATTGACCTTGACGCAATAAAAGTTCCTGTTATTACACAGCTGGAAGTTTCTGCTGTAAATGGAAAATTACTAAAGCAGCAATTACCGCTCGGTGGTTTTGGAATCAGCCGCTACCGCCTGGATGCTGAACTGGCAAGACTGGCAGTGGCCGCGGGGGTGATACTAAAAGAAAATACTAAAGTGAATGATATAGTGTTTGACGGGAATGAATTCACGATCGATACATCACAGGAAAGCTACCGCGCAAAAACGGCCTGTGGCACCTATGGCAAGCGAAGCAATATTGATATCAAATGGAAACGTTCTTTTAGTGTAGCTGCCAAAAATAAACTCAACAACTATATCGGGGTAAAATATCATGTCAGCAGTAATTTACCCGCGGATACAATTGCCCTTCACAATTTTAAAAACGGGTATTGCGGGATCAGCAGGATCGAAGAAGACCAGTATAATCTTTGTTACCTGACCACGGCTGATAACCTGCAAAAAAGCAAGGGCGATATCAAGGCCATGGAAAAAAATATTCTTTGCAAGAACCCCCATCTTCAAAAAATATTTGCTGAAAGCAAAATGCTGTTTACAAACCCGGTCACCATCTCACAAATCAGTTTTGACAAAAAAACCCAGGTGGAAGATCATGTCGTAATGATCGGCGATGCTGCCGGGATGATCACCCCGCTGTGCGGGAATGGAATGAGTATGGCGCTGCATGGAAGTAAGTTGGCGGCGTCCCAGCTCCACCTTTTCCTGCAGGGACATACCACGAGGGAAAAAATGGAAAAAAGATATCGTTTCCAGTGGCAACGACAGTTCGCCAGCCGGCTGCGGACAGGCCGGAGAATACAACGGATGTTTGGGAGCAACTGGCTGAGTAACCTCCTGGTCAGTTTTGGAAAAACCTTCCCGGGTGTTATTGAATCACTGATCAGGAAGACACACGGGAAACCTTTTTAGCCATAAAAAAATGTCTCCTGTTAACAGCCTTCGATAAACTCAGGCTGACAACAGGAGACAGGTTCCTCAAAACCTCTAATATCTTCTAATTTTTAACGGGCAGGTAAGCATATTTCTTACCATACTCGAGCATTTGTTCATAGAAGCTTTGCGGGTATTCAACTTTTACATCCGTTATTTTATCTCCGTCCATTACAGGTACAAGGCGTGGTTGTATAAAACCACGATAGGGTTTTACATTCAGCTTTGCATAGCGTTGTAAAACTTCCCTATGCAGTGCCGCATCCACTTTTACGCCATAGGTTTCCACGAGGTTCTTACCCCCGTTAAAATCACCTTCAGATTTGATCCGCTGGATCTCCCGCAACAACTGCCCGAAGAGGTCTCTTAATTTTTTATAATCGTTAATGCGTACATAGGTCTTACCATTCATTTTTACGAACTCAACTACATTATCTTTCTTTCCTTTTTCCATAACCCACCTTGCATTGAGCTGCCGGTTACGCATATGGGCTTCTTCGATCTGGTCACCTGGCTTTAACCGGGTAAGTTGTGTCATCAGTCCATTCATCATATAATTATCGTATTCTGCCATCGCTACATCGGGTGAAGTGACCACACCCAAATCAACCAGTTTCTGGTCGGGTATATAATATAATGCCACCAGGTCCGCGCGGGCCTCTTCCAGGCAGGAAGCATAGTTCTTCAGGGTTTTATCGGTTGTTTCTACACCGGGGTTCAATTGCCCGGAAGCATGGCCAATACACTCATGCATATCTGTAAGCAGATCGGCGGCAAGGTTGCCCCATTTTCTCATCCGCTGTTTTACCGTATCGTTCAAAGCAAATTCATCCAGCAAACCGCTTTTAGCACCCGCTACATTGTAAGAGTAAATGATATTGCTGAGGGAAACTGATTTGGAACCGTGATCTTTTCTTATCCATTCGGCATTGGGAAGATTGATACCAATGGAGGAAGCAGGAGCGGCATCACCGCTTTGTACAATGACCGTGATCGCTTTGGCCGTAATACCTTTTACATTCTTCTTTTTATGCTCGGGCATCAGCGGCGAATTATCTTCAAACCATTGGGCCTGGTCAGCGATGGCTTTGATCCGCTTGGTTGCTTCCAGGTCTTTCAGGGAAACCACGCTTTCAAAACTTCCTTTTTTCCCGATCGGGTCGAGATACACTTCGATAAAACCATTTACAGCATCCAGCCGGCTGTTCACATCATTTACCCAGGCAATACTATAATCATCAAATGTAGCGAGATCGCCTGTCCTGTAGTATTGAACCAATAATTCAAGTGCTTTTTTCTGTTCGGGATTCTCGGCAACTCCTGCGGCCTTTTCCAGCCAGCCAACGATCTTTTCGATGGCCGGGGAATACATGCCACCCACTTTCCAAACCTTTTCAACTACCTGTCCATTTTCTTTCATGGTCTTACTGTTAAGCCCCCAGGAACGTTGCTGGGAATCGGTAGGGAACTTCGCATTATTCGCATAAAAACTGTCCACTTCTTTTTGTGTTACGCCTTCATAGAAATTTACTGATGAAGCGGTGACATTATCAATATCGGGTCGCAGGTCCACCACTTTAGGTTCCACTTTGGGATCATAGATGATCGGTTTGATACGGTTAAGAAAGGCGGCCACGGTTTCCCCGCTCTCGCGGGGGAGCAAAGAAGTATCAGCGCCTTTTACAAGGGAGGAAAAATATTCGAACGAACAGGCCGGGATGAATTTTTCATTGCCGTAGTGATGGTGGTTCCCGTTGCTGAACCAGACGCGGCCACAGTATTCCCTGAACTTTTTCCAGTCGGCACTGCTGGTATCGCCTTTATAACTGCTGTAAGCAGCCTCCAGTGTTTTACGCAGCATCAGACCATATTTACTTTTTTGATCGTAAATAATATCACGACCTGCAAGGGCTGCTTCGTATAAATAATAAGACAGTTGTTTTTGAGGAAGGCTCAGGCCATTGAAACCAGGTACCTGGTAGCGTAGCATCTGCAGGTCGGCAAAGGATTCCGCTTCGACGGTAAAACTGGTGTCATACGTATCCCCGCCGCCAGTCGCGGCCACATTATTACCCGTACTATCCGTTTTTCCTGTTTCAGTGGCCTTGTCGCTTTTATTATTACAAGAGCAAATCACAGCAAAAGCCAGCAGGATTGCTGCCAGCGGTTTTAAAGAAAAGTTCATGGTTGAAAAGTTTAGTCAATAAATGTACTGATATCCGGTTAATAGGGTTCTCAAAAAGCGGGCCCTATCTCCCCATGAGCTTCCCCGGGCGATTGAAAATCCTTCCCCGCTCCCTTCGTAACTTGCAGCCATGATTGATTATTTGCAGGGATTGAACGAACGCCAGAAAGAAGCAGTATTACATTTGAACGGACCCTTAATGATCGTAGCGGGGGCGGGTAGCGGTAAAACCAGGGTCCTTACGACGAGGATCATTCACCTGATGGCGAACGGGGTGGATGCTTTCAATATCCTGGCGCTGACCTTTACGAACAAGGCTGCCAAGGAAATGAAGGAACGGGTAGAAAAGATACTTGGGAACGGGGAAGCCCGGAATCTTTATATCGGCACTTTTCACTCGGTATTTGCCAGGATCCTCCGCTTTGAAGCGGAGAAGATCGGCTATCCCCGGAATTTCACTATTTACGATACCGATGACGCGAAAAGCGTACTTAAAACGGTTATCAATGAACTAAGCCTCGACGACAAACATTACAAACCAAATATCGTTTACAACAGGATCTCGGCCGCCAAGAATGCCCTGGTGGGTCCTGTCGAATACCGGAATGATTATGGTCTCCAGCAGGAAGATATGCGGGCGAACCGGCCGGCCATCGCGAATATCTATGATGCCTATGCCAAACGTTGTTTTAAGAACGGGGCACTTGATTTTGATGACCTGTTACTGAAGTTCTATGAATTGCTGAAGAATATTCCCGAGAGCCTTGCCAAATACCAACATAAATTCAAATACATCCTGATCGATGAGTACCAGGATACCAACCCGGCACAGTACGAGATCATCAAATTACTTGGGGCCATGCACGAGAATGTCTGCGTGGTAGGCGATGATGCGCAAAGTATTTATAGTTTCCGGGGCGCTACGATCCAGAACATCTTACAGTTCCAGAAAGATTATGATGAAGTGAAGACCGTGAAACTGGAACAGAATTATCGGAGTACCCAGAGTATCCTGCACGTAGCTAATGAAGTGATCAAGAATAATAAAGGACAGATCGAGAAAGTATTGTTCACCGAAAATGCGGAGGGAGAAAAGATAAAGCTGGTGCGGACCATGACAGATAACGACGAGGGTAAATTTGTCGCGGACAGTATCCAGGAACAAAAACTCCGCAATCATTACAGCAATAAGGATTTTGCCATATTATACCGCACCAATGCGCAAAGCCGTGCTTTTGAAGAAGCGCTGAGAAGGATGGGTCTCGCCTACACCATTTATGGGGGCATCAGTTTTTACCAGCGCAAGGAAATCAAGGATATCGTCGCTTATCTCCGCATCATTGTCAACCCCCGGGATGAAGAGGCCTTAAAGCGGATCATCAATTACCCGGCAAGGGGTATCGGGAAAACAACGATCGACAAACTGGTGCTTTCTGCCAACGATAATAATATCAGCATGTGGGAAGTGCTGGAGAAAGCGAATCAATTTGGATTCAGGGCTGGCACTTTTACGGCACTGGATGATTTTGTAACGATGATAAAAAGTTTTGCCAGTATGCTGACAAAACAAAATGCCTATGAAGTAGCTTCTCATGTGGGCAAACAAACGGGACTGGTTAAGGATCTTTTCAATGATAAAAGCACGGAAGGGGTACAGCGTTATGAGAATATACAGGAGTTAATAAACTCTATAAAAGAATGGACGGAGAGCCCTGATAATGAAGATGGCGAACTCGTGGACAAAAGTCTTGCTTCCTATTTACAACAGATCACGCTGCTAACCGACGCGGATGAAAAAGACCCGGATGCGGATACAGTAAAACTGATGACGATACACGCCGCCAAGGGTTTGGAATTCAGTTGCGTGTTTGCTGCAGGGCTCGAAGAAATGCTTTTCCCGAATGCTATGTCCATTAATACAAGAGAAGAGCTGGAAGAAGAAAGACGATTGTTTTATGTGGTTGTAACAAGAGCCAAACAACGGCTCTGGATCACCTATGCGAATACCCGTTATCGTTTCGGGCAGCTTGTTCAAAACGATCCCAGTCGTTTTATTGAAGAGATCCCGGAACAATATATGGACAGGAGTTTTGCAGGCGGGGGGGCCAAAAACCAGGTGGGGGGCAGCAAGTGGGGCAAAGCATCTGCTTTTGACAGGATGAGGGGAAAATACGTAGATGACGGAGAATCCGGCAAAGTAAGTCAGCAATCGGGAACCTACTATAATTCGGGTCCGGCAGCGGCTAAATCTGCGCCAACTTATTTACCACCCAAAGGACTACCACAAAAAATTAAAGAGCATGTACCGTCTCCCGATTTTATCGCCAGTGATACTTCGGGCCTGAAAGAAGGTCAAAAAGTGGAACACCAGAAATTTGGTTTTGGCGAAGTTGTAAAAATGGAAGGGGCTGCTCATAACCCCATCGCGACGGTGAAATTCGAACATAACGGGGAGAAAAAAATCATGCTTAATTATGCGAAGCTGAGAATTATAGAGTAATCAGCATCATACGATTGTCATAAAAAAATCTTTAAAATTTTTCCACAATGATTAAACCTGCTGGTACAGTCTTTGTCTATCTAGCACCACTGCAGGTTCCGAATAGTAATATTCCCCTGCTATCGTTTAGCCACCACACATTCCTGGACCAATAAACAGGAATTTTGATTTAACCAATCCATAGAACCGGGCCGGGTCGTATGTATCAGCCGTATAGTCTGTACAGTATAATTTTTATTTATTCATCTAAAACAATTAGCTATGAAGACGATTCAAAAAACAATTGCCTTAACTC
>JANMKG010000372.1:0-4836 GCA_031371915.1 Chitinophagaceae bacterium
GGCTGATGTAGATGCAGCTAAACTGAATTTATCCTATACTGTTATTACGGCTACACAGGACGGTCTTGTCTCTAAAGTAAATGTGCAGCCCGGTCAATTCGTCCAGGCAGGGCAATCGCTTTTCAGTATCGTCCACAGTGATGATGTTTGGGTGATCGGGAATTTTAAGGAGACACAGTTGAATAAAATGACGATAGGACAGCAGGTGATCATCAAAGCGGATGCTTTTCCAAAACATAAATTCATGGCGGTGCTCAGTTCGTTTGCGCCGGCCACCGGTTCTACTTTTGCGTTATTGCCCCCGGATAATGCCAGCGGGAATTTTGTAAAAGTGGTGCAACGGCTACCCGTAAAGATCGAATTCACGGATAAAACAGATACCCTGATCAGGAAACTGAGACCCGGGATGAATGTTTCGGTGGATGTTCATTTGGATTGACGACCCTGTCCCTAAAGGGAACTTAGATTTACTATTCACTATTCTATTTTGAAGTTTTTTATAACAGTTAGATATTAATTAACAGCCCTTAAAGGCTTTTTAAGCTTTAGGGTTCTAAAGCCCCTTTAGGGGTTTGGGGTCTTATTTTATGGTCCAGGCATCATCATTGGTTGAATACGGTTCAAGACGTGTCATCATCACGATCACAGCTATTCTTTGTGCATTGCTGGAGATCGTAGATACAACGATCGTAAATGTTTCCTTACATGATATGCAGGGAAACCTTGGCGCGACTACCACGGAAGTGGGGTGGGTGATCACCGCCTATGCTATTGGTAATGTCATTATTGTTCCGATGACCAGCTGGCTGTCCCTGCAATTTGGCCGGCGGAATTATTTCGCTGCCTCTATCCTGTTATTTACGATTTGTTCTTTTTTATGCGGTAATGCAACAGGTATATGGGAGCTGGTTTTCTTCCGGTTTATGCAGGGACTTGGCGGAGGTGCTTTACTCGTTACTTCACAAACGATCATCACAGAAAGTTATCCCCCGGAAAAAAGAGGCATGGCCCAGGCGATCTACGGGATGGGTGTGATCGTGGGTCCTACACTCGGTCCGCCCCTCGGTGGTTATATTACCGAAATGGCCGGCTGGCCCTATATCTTTTATATCAATATTCCACTGGGTATCATCGCGGCTTTACTTACGCTTCAATTTGTAAGAAGCCCGAAGTATGGCGAGAAAAGCGCTGTCAGTGATATTGACTGGGCCGGGATCGGTTTGCTGGCCATATTCGTCGGGTCTCTGCAGTACATATTAGAGAAAGGGCATGATGAGGATTGGTTTGCCAGCAGTACGATCATTTTCTTTACGGCGACAGCGATTTTGGGTGGATTCTTTTTTATCTGGCGGGAGCTGACTTTCCGCAATCCAATTGTACAGTTACGCGTATTAAAGAACCGGAACCTGGCGATCGGAACTATTCTTTCCTTCATTATGGGATTCGGCTTATACGGATCAACCTTCATTATTCCATTATATACTCAGCAGATTCTCGGATGGACACCCTTTCAGGCCGGTATGCTGATGGTGCCTGCTGCCCTTACTACCGCCCTGCTGATGCCCTTCATGGGTAAGATGCTGCAAAAAGGAGCAAGACCTAATATCCTTATCTCTTTAGGCATGCTGATATTCTTTGTCTTTTGTTTCTGGGGATATAAAATATTAACACCGGATACCGGCAAGGATTCTTTTTTCTGGATGCTGATCATGCGGGGGATAGCGATGGCGCTGCTGTTCATTCCTATCACGATGATGTCATTGAGCACCTTAAAAGGAAGACAGATCGGCGATGGTGCCGCGTTTACAGGAATGATGCGGCAACTGGGTGGTTCCTTCGGGATAGCACTTATTACAACCTTCATGGCGCAACAAATAACAGTGCACCGCAGTGACCTGGTAGGCAAACTGGATATAACCAATCCCGCGGTAATGGCAAAAGTGAATGCCCTGCAACAAGGATTCATTGCCAAAGGAAAGACCCCTGAGATAGCGCTTCAAACCGCTTATAAAGTTTTGGATGGGGGTGTGATGAAACAGGCAGCGGTGTTGTCCTATATGGATGTCTTCCTTTATATCGGGTTGTTGTTTCTTATTTGCATTCCTTTTGTGATGATGGTGAAATCCAACAAAAAGAAAGGAGAGAAATTGGATCTAAGTGCGGCGCACTAGTACTTTACCAGGCTGAACCACATAGACACATAGAAACATAGGTTTCACATAGAACACTATGTGTGTATTACTATGTGCCTATGATCCTATGTGGTTCAAAACTAAGAGGAAGTTTTTAATACTAAAAAAGTCATCATATTACCTGACAAATTCATCCCTGCAAGTAAACGCATCGATATTATTCGTGTACCATTCCCACCTTTCAATACCTCCCATGATCCAGCCGATACGGTATCCTTTTTTCAGCAGGGCGTCGGCGAGTTCAATACCTGTATAACCATCCTGCGGGAGGATCATATACAGTTTGCTTTTATCAGGAAATTGTAGCGTAAAGGCATCCGCTGTTTCATAAAAAGGAAAATTGACCGCACCTTTCAATGTTTTATAATTGATCTTGGTTCCTTCGGTTACCTGGTTGAACGTCGTATCATGCCGCAAGTCGATCCATTGAACATTCTTCGGCGCTTCCTTACAAAAACTCAGTGGTGTATAAAATTGGATATTGCTGTTAAAAACAAACGCTTTTTCCCTTGCAGTCGCCGGCTGAAAATTGGCTACATATTCATAAAAACCAGACAGGCTGTTAACCAGGTAATAGATATTGGTAAAACCTTTGCGTGCCATCCATTCCGCCATATCCTGCGCGCCGCCTCCCGTTTTATTAAAGAAAACGACAGGCCTGCCATTGGACACTTTTACTTTTTCCAATATTTGCAAAGAATCCGCGGGCCGGTAATAGTTCGTAGTTTTTATATCGGGGAAATGGGTATAAAAAGGAGCAACCAGGGTGTCGAAAAAGAAACGGGGTGGGCCGTTCAACCCGATCACTTCTACGGGTTCTTTGGCGGCTAACTTCTTAAATAATTCGGAAGGAGCCATATTATGGTAAGCGATATTGTTCTCGTACATACCAGCCATATAAGGCTGCAGCTCCTCATAGTTCCTGTACCATTCGGTCATGCCGCCCTTTACATTATTGACACTTGTAAAACCATTCTCCAGCAATAAATTGGAGATACGGCGGCTACGGTAGCTGTGTGAACAGATCACGTACACATCTTCATTCTTGTATTGATCCAATTGGTGAATGGTCTCCGGGTTTCCCAGCAGGTCCTGCAGGGAAACATTGATCGCAGTTTTGATACGGCCGATCCCTGCATGACGGCCGGCATTGGTGGTATCCATGTATTCACCCGGTGTCCTTACATCAAGTATGATATAACCTTTTCCGCCCTGTTGGACTTTCTGTGCCAGTTGTACAAGGCTTACTTCTTTATAGTTATTCTGGGCAGTTACTATACTTGCGGTAAAAAGCAGTATAAATAAGAAAGATTTTTTTTTCATGGCTGATCTTTTGACGTAAGGAAGATAGGAATAAAGCGACCGGTTTTTATTACCGCTGGTACAAAATAACAGTAGGAGAAAAGCCTATTTGTAGTCTGCAATATTGATCTTCTCCCTGCAAAACTGGTACTCAACTTCATCATTACTGCTCACGATCACCAGCCGGTCCTTACAATGATCATTGATGAGCCGGTTGTATAATTCAATACCGGCAGCATCCAGGTTAGTACAGGGCTCATCCAATAAAACAATGGCGGCATCTGAGAAAATACATTGGGCCAGCTTTACCCGTTGTTTCATACCCGAAGAATAAAAACGGATCTGTTTGTTCACCGCTTTTTGAAGATCGAGTGAAGCGATGATAGAGTCAGTGGTAATGCCGGGTAAAAAGGGTTTGAAGCCATGATGAAAGTCCAGGAATTCCCGCAACGTCATTTCTTCCACAACTTCCATATAGGGAGCACAAATGGAAATATGACGGTAAATGTTTTCTATTGGAATAACTGTTGACTGGCTTCTGGCTATGGGCTCCTGGCTAACGGCTTCCTTCGCTTTGCTCAGGATGACAACGCCTGGCTCCCGGCTAACGGCTCGGTACTCAATAGCTCCTTCCGACAGCATCATTGCTCCACTCAGCGCCTGCAACAACGTACTCTTTCCCGAACCATTCGGCCCGGTAATAGCATACGATTGTCCTGCTTCAAATGTATAATTGAAATGACGGAAGATCCAGTCCCGGTTGAACCGCTTCCCGGCATCAGATAGGGAGATCGTCATCGTTACTGCCTTTGGTGAAGCGTTTGATGATACCGCGGCCGCTTTCCCGGATAAAGGTGACGATCTCGTCACGCTCGTCGGTGGCGGGCATTTCTTCTTCGATGAATTCCACGGCCTGGCTGGTGTTCATGCCTTTATTATACATCACCCTGTAGATATCCAGGATATGGTTGATCCGTTCAATACTAAAACCACGGCGTTTTAAACCGATTGAATTCACACCGGCATAACTCAGGGGCGTACGGCCGGCTTTGATATAAGGAGGTACATCTTTACTTACCAACGAACCACCGGCAACGAATGCATGCTGACCTATTTGTACAAACTGATGTATGGCGCACATGCCTGCGAGAATCGCATGATCACCCAAAGTAACATGCCCGGCCATTTGTGTATTGTTGCTCATGATGCAGTTATTTCCTACCACGCAATCATGTGCAATATGGCTATAAGCCATGATCAGGCAATTGTTACCCACCTTGGTGGTCCACCTGTCTTTACTACCCCGGTTAACGGTCACAAATTCACGGATAGTGGTATTATC
>JANMKG010000382.1:0-8303 GCA_031371915.1 Chitinophagaceae bacterium
GGTACATCATGGACCTTACTACCACCTGCCCGTTCATTACCATCGGTCTTTCCTGTATCTTGTGCATACCAAGGATCGCACTCTGGGGGATATTAATGATGGGGGTGCTCATCAGCGAGCCGAATACACCGCCATTCGTGATCGTAAATGTACCTCCTGTCAATTCTTCGGTCGTGAGTTTGCTATCCCTTGCTTTGCCGGCAACGTCAATCACTTTTTTCTCAATATCCGCCATGCTGAGGCTTTCAACGTTGCGGATCACAGGTACTGTGAGACCCCTGGGTGTACTGACAGCGATACTTATGTCAGCATAGTCATGGTATACCAGCTGGTCGCCGTCAATATAAGCGTTCACAGTGGGCCACTCGGCGAGGGCTACGGCACAGGCTTTGGCGAAAAAACTCATGAACCCTAAACCTACTCCATGCATCTCTTTGAATTTATCCTTGTACTTCGTGCGGATAGCCATGATATTGGTCATGTCTACTTCATTAAAGGTAGTAAGCATGGCCGTTGTGTTCTTTGCTTCCACCAGTCTCCGGGAAATTGTTTTCCGGAGGTTACTCATTTTTTCGGTCCTCACATTGCGGCTGAACAGTTCGGTTCCCTGGAAGGCTTTTTTCCCGGGGTTGGCCAGTGCAGCCAGTACATCCTCTTTCAAAATTTTTCCGGCGGTACCTGTAGGTGTTACCGTCTTAAGATCGACTTTTTTATCCGCGATGATCGCTGAAGCAACAGGGCTTGCTTTGATGTCCTCAACTGGTTGCTGGTTACTTGTTGCTGGTTTATCAGTTCCGTTGGAGGATGTTTTTTTTGCTTTCTCTGTTGGCTTTTCTTTTTCCTCTTTGGCTCCCGGCTCCGGGCTCTGGGCTTTTGGCTTTTGGCTGCTGGCTCCTGGCTCCTTAGTTTCCGCTTTCGTCGCTGGCTTTGCAGCCGCGTCATCAATGCTGGCCAGCAAATCGCCGATCCTGATCGTGTCGCCTTCTTTGATAGCTTCCAGTTTTAATACTCCGGCCTTTTCCGCGTTCACTTCAAAAGTCGCTTTCTCGCTTTCCAGTTCCGCGATCACCTCGTCTCTTTCTACATAGTCACCATCTTTTTTATTCCACTTCAGTAAGGTAACCTCGCTGATGGATTCACCGACCGTTGGTACTTTTATGTCTATCATAAAATCTGGTTTCCAATTTAGATGGTAAATGCGGTTTCGATGATTTCTGCCTGTTCCTGCTGGTGAACCTTGTTATACCCTGTGGCCGTTGACGCAGAAGGCTGCCGGCTGATCACTCCATAGTTGATACTCTTCAGGTTCATTTGCAGGAAAGAAGCAGCACCCATATTTTGCGGTTCTTCCTGAACCCAGAACCAGGTTGCATTACTGTATTGCTGCTGCAGAACCTCCAATTGTTTGTAAGGTAAGGGATATATCTGTTCAAGACGGATAATAGCAATATCAGTGCGCTTCTCTTTTTGCTGCCGCTCGGCCATATCAAAATAGATCTTGCCGCTGCAGAACAATACTTTTTTTACGTTAGCCACATCCGCGTAACTATCATCGATCACTTCTTTGAATCCGCCGCTGGTGAATTCTTCGATCCTTGAATAACTACCCGGGTAACGCAGGTTAGCTTTTGGGGAAAAAACAATGAGCGGTTTCCTGAATGACCAGGCCAGTTGCCGGCGGAGGGCATGAAAGAAATTAGAAGAGGTCGTGATATTGACGATCACCATATTTAATTCGGCGCATAGTTGTAAGAAACGTTCCAGCCGGGCACTGCTGTGCTCCGGACCCTGTCCTTCATAGCCATGCGGTAATAATAAAGTAATCCCGTTCATCCGGTTCCATTTTTGTTCACCCGCGGCAATGAACTGGTCGATCATGGTCTGGGCTCCGTTGGCAAAATCCCCGAACTGGGCTTCCCATAAAACCAATGCATTGGGATTGGCGAGGGCATATCCATATTCAAAGCCCAGTACCCCGAATTCACTCAGTAAAGAATTATAGATCCTGAATTTCCCTTTTGCACCCGGTACACGGCTTAGCCTGCTATAGGCCTTGTCATTCTCTTCATTGCGTAATACAGCATGCCGGTGTGAAAAAGTACCGCGTTCAACATCCTGGCCACTCATTCTTACATTCTTCCCATCAAGCAATAAACTTCCATACGCCAGTAATTCGCCGGTAGCCCAATCCAGTTTCTCTTCTGTCTCAAACAATTTTATCTTATCCTGTAATATCTTTTCCACTTTCCTGAGCGGTTTGAATTCTTCCGGCCACTTCATCAGGGCATCAAATACTTTTTTTAAATCTTCCGTATTGATCGCCGTTACGGGGGATTGTTCAAAATCACCGGCCGTTGCCCGGCGGAGTTTCTTCCACTCTACTTCCGGGGCCTGGTAATGATAAGGGAGGGGATGCTGTTTAACCTCGTCGAGTCTCTCCTGCAGATCGGCCCAGAATTTCTTTTCCATTTCTTTTGCCAGTTCCTGTGCATCGCTTTCCCCGTGATCCAGTAAATATTTTATATATACTTCCCGTGGATTGGGATGCTTATCGATGAGGGCATATAAATGAGGTTGTGTGAATTTAGGATCATCGCCCTCATTATGACCATGTTTGCGGTAACAAACCATATCAATAAAAAAATCAGCATTGAATTCCTGCCGGAAACGGGTCGCCATCTCCACGCATTTTACTACAGCCTCTGGATCATCGCCATTCACATGCAACACAGGTGCCTGTATTGCAGCCGCCAGGGACGTACAGTAGTCCGAGCTTCTTGCATCATCGAAATCCGTAGTAAAACCGATCTGGTTATTAATCACGAAATGAAGAGTGCCTCCTGTGTAAAAGCCTTTCAGGTTACACATCTGCAATACTTCATATACCACACCCTGCCCGGCCACAGAGGCGTCGCCATGGATCAGTATAGGTAATATCTTGTCAAAATCACTGTCATACATCACATCCGCCTTGGCTCTTGAAAAGCCAACCACTACAGGATCCACGGCTTCGAGATGGGAAGGATTGGGCATTAATTTTAAATGAATGGTCTTGTCATTCATCGTCTGTACCTCGCTCCCGTAACCCATATGGTATTTCACATCGCCGCTTCCCATCGTCTGGTCGAGTTTGGCCGTTCCTTCAAATTCGCTGAAGATCTGTTCATAGGTCTTCCCCATGATATTAGCGAGCACATTTAATCTGCCACGGTGCGCCATACCGATCACCACTTCCTGTACTTCGTTATCAGCGGCCGTATTGATAATGGCATCTAAAGCAGCAATTGTTGTCTCACCTCCTTCCAGCGAAAATCTTTTTTGTCCCACATATTTGGTATGAAGGAATTTTTCAAACATCACCCCCTGGTTAAGCTTTTCCAGTATCCTTTTCTTTTTATCCAGTGATAGCGGCTCCAGCATTTTCTTTTCCACTTCATTTGTCAGCCAGTCTATTTTTTTCTGATCGCTGATATATTTAAATTCGATACCGATATGGGAAGCATAACATTTCTCCAGGTGTTCCAGGATATTTTTCAACGAGGTCGTTCCCAGTCCCAGCAGGTTCCCGGCATGGAAATCTTTGTCAAGATCCGCTTCACTGAATCCAAAAAAAGATAATTCAATATTGGCACCCCGGTCCTTTCTCGTGCGGATCGGGTTTGTTTTTGCCAGCAGGTGTCCCTTGTTCCGGTAACCCAGGATCAGGCGATAAGCCCGGAGCTCTCTCATCCAGTCAACATCCACGGAAACGGGAATATCGGAAACGGTTATTATAGCGGCTGCACTCACAGAACCTGACCCATTAGCGCTCTTATTAGCGCTATTAGCGTTCGTATTATTAGCGCCATTATCGATAGCAAAGTCAAATCCCTCAAAGAATTTTTTCATTTCCGGGTCCACGCTTTCAGGGTCCTTTAAAAAGTCACGGTACAGGTTCTCAATAAAAGCGGGGGAAGAATTAGTGATATAGGAGAAATCCTTCATTCAGGAAAAAATTTTGAAAATGACCAGTTTTGAGCCCACAAATATCGTCGAAAAAATCGAAAATCCCTGTTCATTTTGAACGGTTTATACAGGCTTAATGGGTTAGTGTAAAAGGTTGGACGGGCCTGTGGAAATCCCCAATTAAATGGCTGAAAATTTGGTTGTTAAGCTGCCCAGCCCTACCTTTGCCTCCCGTTAAAACCGGGATTTAAAATCAATAAGAATGGCTAATCACAGTGCAACAAAAAAGGATGCCCGCCAGGCTGCCAAAAGAACAGCAAGGAATAAATATTACGGAAAGACAACACGTAACGCGATCCGTGACCTGAAAGAACTGAAAGGAAAAGAAATGGGTGAGAAATTCCCCGGGATCGCTTCCATGATCGACAAACTTGCAAAACGCAATGTTATTCATAAGAACAAAGCCGCTAACCTGAAGAGCAAACTCGCCAGGAAAGCGAATGCTGCCAAAGCTGAAAAATAATTATCCCAATAAATTTTTGAAAGGCATTTCTTAACGAGATGCCTTTTTTTTATTTCGTCTTCGTAGTTTTATAGAATGAAGAAACTTATTCTTTCCCTCTCAATCTTTCTGTTAGCTGTTCCTTTTTCTTTCTCGCAGACCCCCGCCACAAAATTCGAAAAATCCAACGGCAAACAAACACCCACTTATTTTGAAATCGTGAGCTGGTGGCAGCAACTCGACCAGCAATCCGGGAAGGTAAAGATGCTAACCATGGGGATGACCGATGCCGGCTACCCGCTTCATCTTATCGTAGTATCCAACAACGGCGATTATAATTTTGACAATATTCACAAGAACAATAAGCGGGTCATCCTGATCAATAATGGTATTCACCCCGGCGAACCCGACGGAGTAGATGCCAGCATGCTTCTTGTAAGAGATATCGTGACCAATAAATACAAGATACCTGACAATATAGTCCTCGCCATTATTCCTATTTATAATATCGGTGGTTGCCTTAACCGCAGTGCCGATTTCCGGGTTGATCAAAATGGACCTGAAGAATTCGGCTTCCGTGGTAACTCCCAAAACCTTGACCTGAACAGGGATTTCATTAAATGCGATACAAAAGAGGCCCGGGCTTTTACGGAGATATTCCATCTCACCGACCCGGATGTGTTTGTAGATAATCATGTAAGCGATGGCGCCGATTACCAGCATGTGATGACGCTGCTGACCACGCAGCATAATAAACTGGGTGGGGTCATGGGTGATTACCTGGAAAAGGATTTTGAACCCGCTTTGTATTCTTCGATGAAACAAAAAGGCTACGATCTTATTCCTTATGTAAACTCCTTTGGCGATACCCCCGAAAGTGGCTGGCCTGAATACTGGGACAGTCCCCGTTATGGCAGTGGTTATGCCGCCCTGTGGCATACCTTTTCGTTTGTCCCTGAAACGCATATGCTGAAACCTTATGACCAGCGGGTAAAGGCGACTTATGCCCTCCTGCAATCATTCATTGAGTTTACCGCCAAGAACAGTGAGACAATAAAGAACCTGCGCGATCAAACCAAAAATTCCGTGCGATCCGCGGTTGAATTCCCACTTGCCTGGTCACTCGACAAATCAAAATTCAAGGAGCTTGTTTATAAAGGATTTGAATCAGGTCATAAACCAAGTGAAGTAAGCGGGTTACCAAGATTATATTACGACAGGAGCAAACCATTTGAAAAGACAGTAAAGATCTACAACTATTTCGCCGTTAAAAATACGGTGACCAAACCCAAAGCCTATATCATTCCGCAGGGATGGTGGAAAGTGATCGAATTGCTGAGGCTGAACAAAGTGCAGATGAACCAGTTGAAAAAAGATACGACGATCGAAGTGCAGGTCTATAAGATCGAGGATTATAAGACACTTCCCCGACAGTACGAGATGCATCACCTGAACAGCGATGTAAAAATAAGTACCAGCCTTCAATCCATGCGTTTTAGTAAAGGAGATTGGTATATCCCGCTGAACCAGGAAGCCAATCGTTTTTTAATGGAGACGCTGGAGCCCGAGGGAGAGGATTCCTACTTCGCCTGGAATTATTTCGATGCCATACTGGGACAGAAAGAAGGTTATTCCGCTTATGCATTTGAAGATATCGCCGCGGATTACTTAAAGAAGAACCCGGATATTAAGAATAAACTGGAACAACAAAGGGCAACAGATACTACTTTTGCGAAGAACGGGAGAGCGCAATTGAATTTTGTTTACCAGAGCTCACCCTGGTATGAGCCGGTGCATATGCGTTACCCCGTGTATAGAGTAGTGAGCCATTAGCCATAAGCTGTAGCTGTCATCCTGAGCAAAGCGAAGGAAGCCGTTAGCCATTAACCGTTTCCTGTAATAATTCTTCTTCGGGAAGACGGGTACCCCGCGAGGTAATATCCAATTCCCGGAAGATACTCCTGGCAAAAAGGACTGTAATGATCAAAACAAGCATACTGAGATAACCCACCCATTCATAATTATGGATCTTCCCGGTCGTGTCGATATGTACAATGACCCCGGCAGTAAGGGCGGCAAGTCCGCTGCCTAATTCACGGATACTCCCATTTATGCTCATGAAACTCCCCCGCTGCTGCGCGGGTACTATTTCGCTGACCATTGCCTGTGCAGTTATAATACGGCCGGTAGCGAAAACAAACAGAACGGAGAAAATCATTAGCACCAGGCTAAAAGGCATATCAGGTAATTGTGTAACCAGGAATACAAAAAACAGGGATAAAAAAACCGACATGGAAAAAACGTAGAGTTTTCCGTAACGGTCGGCAAGTTTACCCAAATACAAGGCGGCGATAAGCGAAGCGCCACCCCCCGCCAAAAAGATCATTGGTGTCTGGTCCTTGGTGAATCCTTTATTGAATTCAAGGTAAGGGTTGATAAAAGGGATGATAAGAAAATGTCCTACCATCAGCATACCTGAAAAAACAAGCGCTTGCCGTTGCCCTTTTATTCTCCAGACCTTAGTAAGTGCTCCGAAAACAGGGGTTTGCTCCGGGCTTTTAGGAGTAGGAATAATGTGATCCCTGACAGAAGGTATATAAAAATAAACAAGAGGGAGCAGGACAGTTCCGATTCCGCCGATCAGTAAAAAAGGCACATGCCAGTCTTTATGGAGAAGATTTGTGAGGTATAGTGAAACAGGCACCCCAATGATAGAAGCGATGGCGAAACCTGCCATTACCGCGCCGACAGCACGGCCCCGTCGCTGGTAACTGAATATATCAGCAACAATTGATAATACCTGTGCACCGATGATGCCCCCGAAGATGCCTGTCACGACCCTTGCGGTAAGTAAGAGTTCATAGGTACCCGCAAAGCCGCAACCCACGGTACCGAAGAGAAACCCGGTATAAGCGTATAAGAGTGTATTCTTGCGATCAAACCTGTCGATAAAGAGGGAAATAGCGAGCCCGGAAAAAAAAGCGCTGATGGAATAGGCGCCGACAAGAACGCTGAACTGGAAAGCGCTGATCTTAAAAGTCTCGCTCAGGTAATTATCCAGCGGCATCATGATCATGAAGTCGAGGGTATGGGTAAAATTCAGCGCGGCCAGCAGGAATAATATGATGCGTTCTCTTTTAGTCACTTTCGAGGATAAGTAAGCAAAGATTAAGGGTAAATGGTATAAAAACAAAAAAGCTTCTGGTTGCTGGTTACTGGATGCTAGTAGATCGAAGCGATTGATAAGCTCAATGGCTAAAAACTTGAAAATTGAGCATTGAGCGTTGAGTATTGATTATTTGAACAGGCTTGTTCGAGCCGGGGGTAATAAAAAAAAGCCCCTCAGTATAACTGAAGGGCTCAATAAATATGGCAGCGGACCCTGTCCTGAGCGAAGCGACGGATACTCTCCCGCAAATATTTTAATCGCTTACTGCACTAAAATAAAAAAGCCTTTCATTATTGAAAGGCTTTTAAATAAATATGGCAGCTACCTACTCTCCCGCATTTTGGTGCAGTACCATCGGCCATGAGGGGCTTAACTTCTCTGTTCGGTATGGGAAGAGGTGAACACCCTCGGAAAAACCACCATAAGAAATTCAAGCTGTTAGTTATGAGCTGTTAGCTGTTAGCAGGGTTTGCTAATGGCTAATGGCTTATGGCTAAAAGGTAATAAGGTGACATATTGGGATGTTAGAAGACTTTCTGATATAATCATTTTTAGAAAATGATTAAAAAAATTAAAGCGTACAGGCAATTAGTACTACTCGGCTTTACTGTTACCAGTTTTACACCTATAGCCTATCAACGTCATAGTCTCTGACGGCCTTTAAAAGTAAACTCATCTTGAGATAGG
>JANMKG010000278.1:0-4753 GCA_031371915.1 Chitinophagaceae bacterium
GGGAACGTAACGGTTAGACGGAACCGGTACAAAGGTGATTACGAAGGGATGCTGTTGGACAAGATAAGGGCGCCCCGCAGTGGCAGCTGGAATGTCAATGGCGATAATAACTTCACTTTTCTTAGCGGGGATGAGAACAAAGCCATGCTGGGTGTTTCAACAGAAAAAACGGATGAAGGAGTGAAGGTCATTGATATAACAAAGGAAAGTGCAGCCGAAAAGATAGGTCTGAAAGAAGGTGATCTTATAAAAGCAGTGGATGATAAAAAAATAGAAACACCTGATGACCTGTCCGATGCCATCCAGGCGCATAAACCAGGGGATAAAGTGTCGATCACATATACCCGGGATAAAAAGGAACAAAAAGCTACTGCTGAACTGACCAAATGGAAAGGGATGGGAGTTTATATGCCTAAAATGGACATGGGAAATATGAATTTCGACAAAACCCTCCCCCGAGTATTTTCAACACCCGGCGCGAAATCTCCCTATGGTCAGAACTGGAGCTGGTCAAACGGTGGACCGAAGCTGGGCTTATCCGTCCAGGACAGTGATGATGGTAAAGGAGTAAAAGTAATTGAAGTGGATGAAGAAAGCAATTCCGCCAAAGCGGGGATAAAAGAAGATGATATAATTACAGAAGTTGATGGTAAAGCTGTCAACAGTACGGATGACATGGTGAAAGTGATCAGGGAAAGCAAGGATAAAAATTCTATTATGGTGAAATTACTCCGGGCCGGTAAGGTCCAGAACATCGAAGTAAAAATGCCCCGTAAGATCAAAACCGCGGATCTCTAATAAATAGTATAAATAAATTTTGTGTGTGGATGCCTCCTGTAACAACAGGAGGCTTTCCTTTTGTGAGCCCTGTTGCAGGTCCATATATCCACGGCGATCACAGAGAACACAGCGCATCTTACATCAATTTGATCGCTGTGTTCGCCGTGGTCGCTGTGGTTTTTATTATCACTGTCCTTTTGAGCAGACAGCGACTGCGGTAAATCGGCTATTTTTGCCTGTCCGCCATCGCCTCAGCCTCCGTTAAAACTAAGGCGGATAAATCTGCGAAGGCGGACTTTCAACAAATGACAGATTCACATAGATACGAGACGGTAGTAGGGCTGGAAGTTCATGCCCAATTACTGACCAAAAGCAAACTGTTTTGTGGGGACAGTGTGGCCTATGGGGCATTACCCAATACGCATGTCAGTCCCATTACCCTGGGCCATCCAGGTACTCTCCCTAAAATGAATAAGAAAGCAATCGAGTTTGCTGTTAAAATGGGACTCGCTTGTCATTGTGAGATCGAGAAGGAAAACTACTTCGCCCGGAAAAATTATTTTTATCCTGATCTTCCTAAAGGTTACCAGGTTTCGCAGCATACAACCCCGGTTTGCAAGGGAGGGTTTCTAAAAATAACAACAGCGGGAGGTGAAAAAAATATCAGGCTAAACCGTATACACCTCGAAGAAGATGCAGGTAAGAGTTTGCACGATGTGGATGATGCTAATACCTGTATTGATTATAACAGGGCTGGAACAGCCCTTATCGAGATCGTAACAGAGCCGGATCTTCGCAGTGGAGAGGAAGCTTTTGCTTACTTATCTGCTATTCGCAAACTGGTGCGTTACCTGGAGGTGTGCGATGGGAATATGGAAGAAGGAAGTCTTCGCTGTGATGCGAATATCTCAGTTCGCAAAATTGGCGAGACCCGCCTGGGTACCAAAGTTGAAATAAAGAACCTGAACTCCATCCGCAATGTGAAGAGAGCTATTGAGGTGGAAGCTGAACGGTTGACCGGCCTGCTGGAAAAAGGGGAAACCATCCTGCAACAAACAAGAAGTTTTGACGCGAATAAGGAAACAACTTTCGCCACCCGTGAAAAAGAAGATGCGGATGACTACCGGTATTTTGCCGAGCCTGACCTCACTCCTTTTCACCTGGAGGATGATTTTATTGAAAGTATCCGGCAATCCATTCCTGCCTTGCAGGAGGAACGTGTAAAAAAATATACTATTGAATGGCAACTTTCTTCCTACGATGCTACACAGTTGACCGAAGAAAAAGCGTTTGCAGAATATTTTGAAGAAGTGATCTCCCTTCTCCCTTCTCCACGAAGTGGAGAAGGGCAGGGGATGAGCCAGGGGAGGAGGCAGGGGATGAGGTACAAGGCTGCTGCTAACTGGATGTTGGGCCCGGTTCGATCCTGGCTGAATGAGACAAACAACGAAATAACCACTTTCCCAATAACAGCAGAACGGCTGGCGGAGTTGATCTTGTTCATTGATTCGGGTAAGATCAATTTCTCGATCGCAACCTCCAAAATATTCCCTCAATTACTGGAAGAACCGTCAAAGACAGCCGAACAGATCGCCACGGAACAAAACCTGCTCCAGGAATCAGATATCAACGCTATCGGGGAGATCATTGACAAGGTCCTGGAAAAATTTGCCGGTAAAGTAACAGAATATAAAAAAGGGAAGAGGGGATTAATGGCTTTGTTTGTAGGCGAAGTAATGAAGCAGTCAAAAGGCAAGGCCGATCCAAAACTGACGAATGAACTATTACTGGAAAAATTAAAATAACAATCGTAGCATGAAAAAGATGATCATTGTATTGACGCTCCTTACAGGGCTTGCAGCCTGCAAGGATAAGAAAGCAGCAAAAAATTTCGAAGTAAGTGGTACTATTAAGAACAACCCGGCAAAGATGATCTACCTGGAAGAGATCCCTATGACTACCATGCAGCGTATCGTAGTAGATTCAGTGATCCTGGATAAAGAGGGCAGGTACAAACTGGAGACCGGTGTAAAAGAAGCAAGGGTCTACAACCTCCGCCTTGATCAGAACAGTTATCCCCTTGCAGCGGTTATCAACGATGCAGACAAGATCACGCTGGATGCAGTTTTCAACAAAGAAAACAACCAGTTCGCGGAAACCTATGATGTAAAAGGTTCGGCCGCCAGCAGCCAGATGAAGGATTTTATGACAGCTTTTAATACAAAACTGCAGCGTATTTTTTTTATTGATAAAAAGGCGGATAGCTTGCAGAAGGCAGGTGCAAAAGACAGCGTGATCACAAACATTAAAAATGAGAAGACACTGATCGCCGCTGAAATAAAAGACCTGGTAATAACATCAGTGAACCAATCAGGGAACCCGGCACTAACGATGTTTGAATTGGGTTATTACCAATCCACCGCCAATAACCCGGCGTTTCAATTAGAACCGATGGATAAAGCGCAGGTTACTGAGATCGTAAACGCAGCCGCTGCAAAATTTCCGCAACACCAGGGGCTTGCAGCGATACAGTCTTCTCTGGGAGGCTGGATCGGGAAACAGGCGCCGGAATTCAGCCTGCCGGATCCCGATGGCAAACAAATATCACTGGCTTCTTATAAAGGGAAATATGTATTGATTGATTTTTGGGCCAGCTGGTGCAACCCCTGCCGCCAGGAAAACCCCAACGTGGTAAAAGCATGGAACAGGTTCAAGGATAAAAATTTTGACATACTCGGTGTTTCATTGGACCGGCCCGGTCAGAAAGATGAATGGACGAGAGCGGTGATGCAGGACCATCTTGCATGGACACAGGTCAGCGACCTGATGTATTGGGAAAGCAGTGTTGTTCCCTTGTATAAGATCGAGGGCATACCGTATAATGTACTGGTAGATCCGCAGGGAAAAATTATTGCGGAAGCATTACATGGGGAGCAACTGGAAAAAAAATTGGCGGAAGTATTTAAAGTAAACTAAATTCTCCAGGAGATGCCATTTTTAACAGCTGCTACTTTATTAAATTAAACTCTCCGGGTGTTACTATTTTTAAGCGGTACTCCTTTATTAAATTAAACTCTCCGGGAGTTACTTTTTAAAAGCGCTACCCTTTATATCAACTCCTGGAAAGTCATAAAAAAGCCCTTCGTTTAAAACGAAGGGCTTTTATTTAGAATACACATATTATTTAATTATCCCAGAACACCCTGGCTTGAAGGTCTCCACTTTTTTGACCGGGATTGTTAGGATTCAGATCGATCTCGGATTGAGGGTAGAAAAGGGTACGGGGAACTATTGCAAGCACAGCATTGGTCGGAGGTGTAATCGAAGGATAGCCGGTTCTTCTCCAGTCATTCCATGGTTCCACAGTTACACCAAACAATGCAACATACTTCTCCTCGATTATTTGTCGGAGTTGTTGCGCATTGGTACCTGTTAATGTACCATTAGCAGCGAGATAGTTGCTGATATCAATGGCTGCAACACCCACTTCCTGCATCGAAGCATTGATGCCATCTGTGTAAAACTGCTGGGCACTGCCGGGTGCACCCATTAGTGCTGCCTCTGCGCGGATAAAACAATATTCTGCGTAGGTCAGCATCCGCTGTGGCGCTGCACCGGTATAGACACCGGAGTTAACACCCGTACCAGGAGTAACAAGGGCGCCGCGTAAAAAAGTATTGATACGACTGTAGTTGTTATTGGCAGCAACAGGTGGCGCAGCAGCTGATACCCCAACAAATGCTTCAGGTGCTACAATTATAGAAGCTCCACCGGCAACACCTGCACCGGTAACATTATTGCTCAATGTTATAGATGTGGGAGTAATCGCTGTAGCAAAAGTATTGGCAGGAATATTTGTCGCGGAGATCCGCATACCTACCGTAGCGCCTGTTGTACTTGCTATTTGCAGAACATTTCCCGCCACCGTAGCTGCTGAAGTAATTACAGTTATTGGATTTGGAATGCCGGCATA
>JANMKG010000279.1:0-4460 GCA_031371915.1 Chitinophagaceae bacterium
AACCTAAAATGGTAAGCAGGTAAAGCGCCGGGTTGAATTTAATTTCATCGGAGAGAAAGGAGAAGAAAAGTTTACGCAGCGTATTCTGCGAAACCTCTGTGTTCTCCTTTCTCTGCGTTTTTAATATTCGAGTTTTTAAAAATAAGCCATTAGCAAGCTTGCGGACAACCTCTTATTTCAAGCAATCTTTGATGATCCTTTGCATCGAAGGTGTTGCCATATCCGCATCAGTAAGAGCGGCCGCGTCAATGATATTCGGGTACATTACTTCCATTTTCACCTGCATGCAATTACAATAACGTTTTGCAAGTCCCTCGTCCATCTTCCCGGTTATGGCGGTAGATACGCAATTGGATATAAAGGAAGCCCTCTCCGATGCAGGCCAGCTGGCACTGGCGGTATATTCGTTATTGTTAGCAGGGGGATCGGTAGGTTTATTATCGGTAGCAACAGCCGTGTTATCGTTCACCTTTGTATTATCCGCCGGGGCAGTGGTCTTGGCCGTATCATTTGCGCGGGTATTGTAATCATCTTTCTCGCGGCTGCTGGTATCAGTTTTTGATTTGCTGTTACAGGAGGTAAAAAGCCCGGCTGCCAGCAAAAGGATCATTAATTTTTTCATATTATGGTTTTGGTTATTGAGAGATGAATTTAACGCTTCTTTACGGGGCTAGAAAATTATTTATACCAATACCCTTACTCAAGTACCAGGAACTTCTCTCCCAGTCCATTGACACGGTAATATTTCCCCCCCTCCAGCAGCAGGGCCTCAGAATGCCCGCCTGCATGATGCACATCCGTATTAAACACTTTTCCTTTGAATAAGATACTGATCGTATCGGCTATTATGGTGTGACCTGTGGCGATATGCTTTACACCATATATAGAAAGTGTATTATCGATGTCCGTTGAACTGGCTCTGCCATCGCCTGTATAAAAGCCCCGGTACCAGAAGGGGCCCAGGTTACTGTACAGCGTATCAAGCCTCGGGTCAGGATATTTGTAAGTACTGTCAGCATAATAAGGTCTTGCCATCGTACTTACTGTGGAAACAGGAATGTTCATGCTGTTCATAGCAGGTGAGATACCGCCGTGCATAAATAATATGTCGCCCACTTTTTCCATGATATTCTTGGTGCGTAACCATCTTCCCAATTCCGAATGTTCATTGTAAAGCATCATGTAATCCTCTTTGAGCAAGGAGGCGGTTTCAAAATATTTAGGTTGTACATAACGAACATCCCCACTCAGGTTCATGATCTCGTGGTTTCCTAATACGAAATGGACATAACCACCCGCCGCTTTGGCTTTATCTTCCAGCGAATAGATCAGCCACAATACTTCTGTAACCTGGGTGCCCCGGTCAAAGAAATCGCCTGTCAATACCAGGTGTCCATTCCCGAAGGTCCAGTTGAAGTTCTCATCTATTACCCCGTTGCCCTGTAATAATTTCCGGAAGGCTCTGAAATTTCCTTCGATATCAGAAAGAATAAATTGTTTTGTTACTCCGGGGTATTCAGTCTTTTCATTTTCCAGTTCTTTCTTTAACGGGACCGAAAAGGTTTTACCGGGTTCATCCGTGCCAACGACGAGAGAAATACCGGATCGTTGTGACAAAGGCATGCTGTCGGTCTTTACGGATTTGGTGCCCCCGTTGTCAAAAACATATTTCACAACCACCTGGTCATTCCTGTACAGGACATAAGGCCCGTCGTAAGACAGGGGATCCGACCCTCCTTTGGGCTGGCATTCGAAGGATTTATTTATCATGATGGAGGCCATAGCCAGGAAAGGGAAAATGGCAAATGTAAATTTCTTCATGATCATCAATGGTTTATAAAATCAACATTGTATAGACAATAATCAGACCAGCGAGGGTTGTCTTTAGCTGGCATATTTAAAGATATTATAAATTATAAATCAGGTCCGGTTACGAAGACGGGCCCATTCCTCCGCGGTCATTTCAAATTTTATCTCTTTTCCGTGCATCCCGGCTTCTTTCCAGCCTGATTTGCGGTAAAATTGCTCCGCCCTTGTACCCGGCGCCGTCCCCAGCCAGATCGTTTCACGGGTCTGTTCAAAATACCAATCCATCATCAGCTCCTGTAGCTTTCTGCCGATCCCATTTTTATCAAAACCCGGTTCCACAAAAAGCGCCCATACATTTTTATCCTTCAGCGATACGATAGAAAAGCCAACGATGTTGCCACCGGTCTCGCAAACCCAGCCTTTTCCACGGTTGATAATATAATCTTCTATATCATGATCGGGGACAAGCGCAGGATCGGATAACCTGTTTTCCTGTACCGCGTTCCTGACCACCTGGATACCCGGTATGTCCTTTACCCATGCTTCCCTGTAGATCATGCGTAAAAATATAATTATTTATAAACGGGCGAAATTTTTTGGGAGGATTTACGATCCCTTAATGATGAGGATATTATTGCAGGCGTGAATAGACAATGGTATCCCCGAATTTTCCATTGTAAAAAAAATCTTCCCTGAAATGGGCTTCTTTGATAAAGCCGGTTGATTCCAGTATGGCTGCCGAGGCGATATTACCGGCACTGATCCGCGCTTCAACGCTATGCAATCCCATGTTGCCGAACCCGTATTCCAGTGTTTTTGTAATCGCTTCTTTCATGATGCCTTTCCGCCACCAGGCAGGACTTAACGCATAACCGATCTCGGCGCGGTAATGATCTTTGTTGAGCCGCCAGAAACAAATGGTCCCGATCGTTTTGGCAGGAGCTTCTTTTAAAACAATGGCCCAGATGATCCCTTCGTTGGTTACGATATTATTAGTTACGAGTTCAATAAAATCTTCTGCCTCCTTCATCGTAGCTGCCGGTTCCTTACCCAGGTGCTGGAGGATAGCGGGGTCCGAACGGAGAAAAAATATCTCGGGAGCATCCTCCATCGTTATTTTTCTTAATAAAAGGCGCTCAGTAGCAAGTTCAGGAAAGGGAGTAAAATTGAGCTGGAGCATAGGACCGCGATAAAACTATTTAACCTTGCTTATTCTTTTTTTCTTCTTCCTTTTTCACTTTGATGATCTTGAAATAGGTCGCCTGGAAACGATTGTTAACGATCTCTCCCTGCACTTCCGCTTTCCGGATGGCCTCGCAAAAACCGTCTTTGGCATGCGCGTCACCATGATCATCAATACTGGTCCCGTCCACGAAATAAGCTTTCCCGTCAATGCGAACCGCGAGTTGACAACCCTTGCCCGGCAAATGGAACTGGCATTCACCACAGGAAGCTTCCACGACCTGTACTTTTTTGGCCGGATCGGGACGAGAATTTGTTTGTGCACCTGCGTGGATCAGAAATAAACTACAGCAAATAAGAGTGATGATTATTTTCATAAAATGAGTTAAGAAGTTCGAAATTAACTCATTTTAATAATACCTGCACCGTTTGGGTTAAAACGATTATGGGTCACCCGTTCGCAATTGGGTTTGAAAAAAGAGATTTTTTCATCGCAAAGAAAGGAGAACGCAAAGTTTACGCAGAGTCTCTGCGAAATCTCCGTGATCTCCTTTCTCTGCGCTTAACAAACTCAACGACCTGCTACACGAAAAGCTTGCTCAGTAAGGAGTTGAGAGGTAAAAAAAAGGACCAGCTAATACCTCTGAAAGTTGTAAATGAAAGCACTCTAAAAAAGCGTACCTTTAGACCAATCCCCGGAACAAAACCACTCTCACTGGTTATTCCCTGTACCACCCCGACCCTAAAAAAGAATTTTATTTAATTATTAAACTGTAAAGAATTTATGGCTGAAACATGGAACAAAAAAGAAAGAGAAAAGAAAAAACAACAAAACAAAAAAGAGAAAGCAGAAAGAAAACAGGAGCGTAAAGAGAATTCCAAAGAAGGAAAGGACCTCAATGATATGATGGCCTACCTCGATGAAAATGGCAACCTCTCCTCCACCCCTCCCGATCCACGCAAAAGAGTGGACATTAAACTCGAAGATATCGAGATCGGCGTTCCCAAGCAATTGCCGGTAAATCCCGAAGACCTCATTCGTAAGGGGATCGTTACCTTCTTCAATGATCAGAAAGGCTATGGCTTTATTAAGGATATCGAAACACAGGAAAGTGTCTTCGTGCATATCAATTCACTCACGGAAGAAATAAAAGAACATAACAGGGTGACATTTGAAGTGGAAATGGGCCCCAAGGGTGCCAATGCCGTGAATGTAAAACTCGTGAAGTAAACGCCTTTTAATTAATACATTTTATTACTCCAGGTCCAGGTAAGGGACTTCTGTTGGTTGCTTAAGCCGCCACCGCGCCAAAAAGCATATCCGCATTGTAATAGAGTAATAGATCTTCATCGGATGATTCACCTGGGGCGATTTCTCCCCAAAAATATCGTGTTGCTGTCCACAGCAGATATATTTATTCTCTTGCTGGACCTGCCTACAGTGGTTCTTAATGTGTGAATCATGTAAC
>JANMKG010000030.1:0-3123 GCA_031371915.1 Chitinophagaceae bacterium
GCAACAGCGGGCAGGCGATCAACGATATTGCCGGTAAAGATCTCGCGGTTAGAAATGATGACAAAGCACAGCAGGTAAAAGCAATTGATAAGCTAAATGAAAAATCAGGGTTATTTATTCTCTCTGCTTCCGCCACCAACCAAAGTGCCTATGAAATGGGCAGGTATTCACAGGGACTGCTTACCTATTCCTTACTCAAAGCCATCAAACAACAACCGGATATACTCGACCAGGGAAAATACCTTGATGTCAGCAGGTGGTTCAATGCAGCTAAAGAAACTGTTTCCGACCTGGCTAAAGAAAGCGGTGCCCGGCAGGAGCCACAAATTGTCAGCAATACCAACTTCAATATCGGTTTGGTTGATGATGAAGTAATAGCAAAAATCGTCCTGCCAGAGGAAAAGCCATTATTTGCTGCCAGTAATTTCCAGAACAGCGATGAAAAAGCAGACGGTGATGACCTGGATATCAGCAAACTCATCAACCTTCAGCTGAATGAAATGGCAGCAAGGGGCAGTGACAGTAAGATTGTTTATATAATGGCGACCAATTCCCCGGAGGCTTTTACCCTGGGTGGCCGGTATGATGTAAAGGGAAATCAAGTCACCATCAGGGTCAGTATTAAAAAGAACAATGAAACAAAATACCGCTTCGAAGAAAAAGGGGCAAAAGACAAGCTGGGGGAGCTGGCCAATTTGGTGGTGACCAAAGCGTCCAACTGGACAGACACGAATAAATAACTACCCAGTCCCGGGTATTGAAAAAACGGGTTTATAGTGATACCTTTTCGCAAAGTTTATTCATGCGCCCTACCAATTTTTTTATCCCCTGCCTTTGCGCCATGCTGGTCCTGTCCGGCAACAGTTTTGCCCAGCAACCCGAATTGGTATTACCTTCTGCCAACAGCAACCAGATGGAGGCCGTGGCGATCAGCCCTAACGAGAAAATGTATGCTTCCGGTGACCTCGACGGCAAAATAAAAATTTGGGAAGCAGCAACCGGTAAACTGATCAAAAGCCTTGTACGGGATAATATTTATAATCTTGCCTTCACTCCTGACAATAATTCACTGATCATTACCAGTTTTGACCCGACAGAAGTTTATAATATACAATCAGGCAAATCAATCTTCCTGGGTCCCTATAAATATGTCAACGGTCTTGATATCAGTCCCGATGGCAAATGGATCGCGACGGGTGGAGGGGGATGCTGTGATCACAATATTGTCTGTATCTGGGATACAAAGACATTTAAATTAACCGACAGCATACCCGCAGATGGCTCCGGTACAGAAGTGAAGTTTAGTAATAACAGCAAGAGCCTGGCGCTCTATGGAAACGGGCCGATCGGAATATGGTCGGTGGAGAAAAGAAAACTGGAAAGAGCAATGCTGGGTCATACAGGCACCGTAACCGATCTTGAATTTTCTGAAAATGATGCACAACTGCTTACTTCTTCCTGGGACAGTACCGCAAGACTCTGGGATATTAACTCCGGGAAGCAACTGATCGTCTACCGCGGTCATAAGAATACGGTTTGGAATGCAAAATTTCATCCTGATGGGAAAAAGATAATCTCCGTATCCAGCGATAATACTGCACAACTTTGGGATAAACTATCCGGTAAAATGATCCAAACTATAAATAACCGCGATAACTGGATATACCGTGTAAAAGTATCTCCAGACAAAAAGACCTTTGCACTCTCCGATGCGGGTGGCTTTTGCAGTGTCTGGGATGCTGCTACCACCAAACTATTGTTCTCCTTCCGGCCGGGAAAAGAAACACTTTATTTTTTGAATTACCTGAAAAGCGGTAACCAGCTACTCGCAGGCAACTACGATCCTATATTAACAAGATGGAATTTATCAACCCGTAAAATTGAAATTACCTATGGCAGCCACAATGAACGCTTTACTTCCCTCAGTTTATCCAATGATGAGAAATACCTGCTGACAACTTCCCGTGACGGTGCTGTCCGTAAGATCGATGTCGCCACCGGCAAGATCATTTTTCATCAACTGGCATTCCTGGGAGAATGGGCTACCAGCGCAGATTTCAGCCCCGATGATAACCTGATAGCAGTATCCGGCGGCTACCATGAAAGTGTATTGTTCAACGCGGACGGGGATCATGTGGATTTTGTTGACGACAACACCCGCTCTTATGAATCAACGATCAAATTCAGTCCTGACGGCAAATATCTCCTGCATGATGATAATTCTACTGTCCAGTTAATAAGAGTGGCTGATAATAAACGCTTGTTAACGATAGACAGTATCAGCATGTTCACCGAACAGCGGTTCAGCCCGGATGGGGCTTATTTTATTACCGGCGGTGAACAAAAAATAAAGATCTGGTCTGTGGCTTCACAACAACTGGTAACGAAAGTAGATATTGGAGGAAGGTTTCCCGAAAATATCGAGATAAGTAATGGCTCAAAATATTTTCTCTGTTTCGATAACTCAGATTCCTCCCTGCGTGTATGGGAAACCCTGAGTGGTAAGCTGGTAAAAACAGTAACCGGTATCAACCATGCCACTTTTTCACCCGGTGGGGATCTTATCCTGGTCGTATACCTGGATGGTCGTGTATCTCTTTTGGGTATCACGGATGAAAGAGAAACCCGTATCGCTCAATTAGCTGACTTCAAACCGGCCGTAGAATATTATTTTCCGCAAAAAAGTCAACTCGTCATCTCGAAATCTGCTGACAATATCGTTATCAGGGATCTGAAAGATGGCCGGGTCGTTAAGAAACTTACCGGGAATGAAATTGCTTTCGGGAAGTCAGGCCATTATCTCTATGTACTGACGGATGATATGATGGAAGTATATACGATGCCGGACCTGAAACTTTCCTACCGGCATTTTATCACCGGGGAGAAAGATTACCTGGTGCAGGATACGCTGGGCAGGTATGACGGTACGGAAGCTGCGCGTAAACTACTCTATTTTGTTTGCGGAACCGAAGTTATAGAACTCGACCAGGCCAAGGACCAGTTATGGGTACCGGATCTCGCCGAAAGGATCATGAAAGGTGATCCTGTCAATGCAAAAACACTGGAGGAATTAAATATCTGCAGTCTTTCGCCGGAAGTGGAAGACGCGGGCAGCAGCGCCGC
>JANMKG010000060.1:0-3425 GCA_031371915.1 Chitinophagaceae bacterium
TTGGCTTCCCCGCCGTTCCATTTCACATCATCCACGGACGCGATCTTATCCACTTCCCTGATCACGTTCTTATCATGCGGCGGCACCAGTTGTGAACCATCATTCCAGTAGGCTTTATAACCGTTGTATTCTTTGGGATTATGCGAAGCGGTACAGACAACACCACCCTGGCATTTTAACTGGCGGATCGCAAAGGATAATTCAGGGGTTGGGCGCAGGTCTTCAAATAAAAAAACTTTCACCCCGTTAGCAGCAAATACATTGGCAGCGGTTTCCGCGAAGAAGCGGCTATTGTTCCGGCTGTCATGTGCAATGGCTACGCTGACGCCATCGGGAAAACATTGTTTGAGATAATTGGCATACCCCTGTGTGGCCATCCCTACTGTATACTTATTCATCCGGTTGGTGCCCACTCCCATGATACCCCGCAGACCGCCAGTACCGAACTCCAGGTTCTGGTAAAACGCATCGGCCAGTTCTTCCGGTTTATCTTTTTGCAATTGCCTTATCGCTTCTTTTGTCGCTTCATCAAAATTTCCCTTGAGCCAGTTATCGATTTTTTGTTGTATCGCTGCATCCATAGTTATCGTTTAAATGGTTGATTTGGCTTGAAAGTTATTGAATTTTAGCTTTTTGAAACTGAAAAGAAGGGATAAACGTAAATTTGTTGTTTATGATATGCCGGCTCTACAATTTCCCCCGACGTTCGCTATTTATTTGTTTCTCGCGGCGGACGCTACGGAGCAGCGGCGCAGCGTTCTTTGCCCTCCGCGTCCGCTGCGTGAAACCTACGCTCCCCGCTATTTTAATATTATTTCTTCTTTTTAGCACGGCTATAAAAGCACAAAAGGATACTACCTACATTCATTCAACAGCATTTATCATTCAAGGTGAAGTTGACAAAAAAACTCCCGACTCTTCTTCATTCAATAAAACATTCTTTCTCACACCAGCGCAAAAGAAGAAAAGAACCTGGATGGTAGCCGGCGCTAATGTGCTGGGCTATGGTGGGACCATGATCGGCTTGTACAATGCCTGGTACAAAGATTACCCGCAAACCGGTTTTCATACATTCAATGATTTCCCCGAATGGAAACAGGTAGATAAGGTAGGACATTTCTATTCCGCCTATATTGAAAGCCGGGGGAGTATGGAAATGTGGCGGTGGACAGGTATGAGCAGGAAAAAAAGGATCTGGATCGGTGGCATGAGCGGCGCGGTTTACCAGACTGTAATCGAAGTGCTCGATGGATTTAGTACCGGCTGGGGATGGAGCTGGGGAGATTTCGGCGCCAATATTCTTGGCAGCAGCACCCTTGTAGCACAGGAACTGGCATGGAACGACCAGCGGATCAAAATTAAATTCTCCTTTCATAACAAGACCTATAGTGATCCATCACTCAACCAGCGCAGCGATGTATTGTTTGGAAAGTCAACGGCTGAACGCCTGATCAAGGATTATAATGGCCAAACCTATTGGGCAAGCGCTAACTTAAGATCGTTCTTTCCAACATCTACACTCCCGGCCTGGTTATCCGTAGCAGTGGGCTATGGAGCAGAGGGGCTGTTTGGCGGAACAGAAAATATCGGCAAGGACGGAGATGGTAATATTATTTTCAACCGACCGGATATAAAACGTTACCGTCAATGGTACCTCGCTCCCGATATTGACCTGGCAAAGATCAAAACCAATAAAAAAGCTGTGAAGTTCCTTTTTACTGTACTAAGTTCTTTTAAATTTCCCCTGCCCTCTCTTGAATTCTCCAATGGGAAATTGAAAGCTCATGCTATCAGTTTTTAGTCTGCGTTTATTAACCACAGATTACACAGATTGAATTTTCACAGATTACACCGTGTTATCCGTGCAAGAATCAGTGTAATCTGTGGTTTATCAACTGTCTTATCGTAATTTAGCAGCAGCAATATACATCCCATGCAACTTGCCCAGCAGATCCTTTTTATTCTTATCAGCGCTGTCTCTATCTGGCTTTTTACCAAAAAAGTAAAAGAGATCAGCCGCAACATAAAATTGGGGCGGGACGAAGATCTCAGTGATAATAAAGCACGTCGATGGAGCAATGTTTTACTGCTGGCATTCGGCCAAAAAAAAATGTTCCGCAACCCTCTCGTAGCAGTAATGCATTTCTTTGTCTATGCCGGTTTTATCATCATCAATATTGAAGTACTGGAGATCGTTCTTGATGGCATTTTTGGCAAACACCGGATGTTCGCTGCCCCACTGGGTGGCTTTTATGTTTTCCTGATCAATGCATTTGAAGTGCTGGCCTTACTGGTATTGGTTTCCTGTGTCATTTTCCTGGTTAGAAGAAATTTCATCAAACTGAAACGTTTTATCAGCAAGGATCTCGATGGCTGGCCGCGGAGCGATGCCAATTATATTTTGATCACCGAGATCATCCTGATGACATTATTCCTGACCCTGAACGCCAGTGATACCCTGTTGCAGGCAAGAGGGGTGGAACATTATGCAGCCCATCCTACCGGTAATTTTATTTTATCACAGTGGCTCCACCCTGTGCTGAATGGTATCGGCAATAATGGGCTTGAATGGGTAGAGAGGGGCTGCTGGTGGCTGCATATCGTGGGCATATTTGCTTTCCTGAATTATCTCCCCTATTCCAAACACCTGCATATCGTACTTGCTTTTCCCAATGCCTATTTTGCAAGACTGGAGCCCATGGGCAAGATGGATAATATGGAGTCCATTCAGAAAGAAGTTTTATATGCGATGCAGCCCGAGATGGCACCTTCCGGCGATGTGGAGCCACCCAAAAAATTCGGGGCAAAAGATATCCAGGACCTGAGCTGGAAGAACCTGATGGATGCGTATAGTTGCACCGAATGCGGAAGATGCTCTGCTGCATGTCCTGCTACTCAAACAGGCAAACTTCTTTCGCCAAGAAAGATAATGATGGATACCCGTGACCGCGTGGAAGAAGTGGGAAAGAATATTAATAAGGACAAAGAGTTCAAAGAAGATGGCAAAACACTTTTGCATGATTATATCTCGGTAGAAGAACTCCGCGCCTGCACCACCTGTAATGCCTGTGTACAGGAATGCCCGGTCAGTATCAGCCCGCTGGATATCATTTTAGAATTGCGTCGTTACCTGGTAATGGAAGAAAGCAATTCCCCCCAGGAATGGGCAGCCATGTTCAGCAACGTGGAAAATAATTTTGCGCCCTGGAAATTCAGTCCCGATGAAAGGGATAAATGGGCTGAGGAGTTAGCGGCGAATAAGGAATAAGTTGCTTCGCCTTCGGCTCGCAATGACGGGCTTCGGCGCTGCCTCGCAATAATAAATAAGCCTGCCTGCCGGTAGGCAGGGAATTAAAAAGTGTACTACAAAAATCTTCTATTGCTCACAACTGACGACTCACAACTCACGATTCACGCTTTTTTCT
>JANMKG010000065.1:0-2697 GCA_031371915.1 Chitinophagaceae bacterium
ATGCAAGCTTTTCCCCCGATGGCAGCAAGATCGCTTATGTAAAAGATAATAACCTGTACCTGTATGATGTGGCGTCAAAAAATACAAAGGCCGTGACAACGGATGGCAAATGGAACAGTATCATCAATGGTAACTGTGACTGGGTCTATGAAGAAGAATTTTCTTTTACCCAGGCGTACCAGTGGAGCCCCAAAGGGAATTACCTGGCTTACTACCGCTTTGATGAAGGACAGGTGAAAGAATACCAATTCACGCAATTTGATAATACTTACAACAAACAATACTCTTATAAATACCCAAAAGCCGGGGAAGCCAATTCAACCGTGGATATTTATATCTATAATGTAGCAAGTGGGAATAAGGCCAAAGCACAATACGAGCAGGGCGATATCTATATTCCCCGCATTAAGTGGACAACGGATGATAAATCACTGGTAGTATTCTGGATGAACCGTCACCAGGACAACCTGAAATTATTGCTGACCAACGCCCAAACAGGTGCCAGTAATACCCTGTACGAGGAAAAGAACAAGTATTATATCGATATCAACGATGACTGGCAGTTCACCAAAGATGGCAAGGGCTATTTGTTCACCAGTGAAATGAACGGGTTTAACCATATTTACCTGTACAGTATGGATGGCAAAACAAAGACCCAGGTCAGTAAAGGTAATTTTGAAGTAACGGGTATCAACGGCGTGGATGAAGCTAACCGTAAGGTTTATTACACAATGGCCTACCCCCGCCCTCTCGACAGGAATTTATTTGTCACCGATTTCGATGGTAAAAAAACATACCAGCTCACACAGGGACAGGCCTGGCACCGGGTAGAACTGAACAACGATTTTACGGAGTTCTATGACTACCAGTCAGACCTGAATACACCACAGGTTGTTACGCTGAACAAACTGGGACTGAATAATAAAAAAGAGCCGGTGGCAACATTGGTAAAAACGCTCAATGATAACAGCAAGCTCAAAGCCAGGATGACCGAATATGGTTTTGGCAAAGCGGAGTTCATCAAAGTACCCAACAGCAAGGGTGATACATTGAACGGGTGGATGCTGAAACCGGCGAATTTTGATCCTTCCAAAAAATATCCTGTTTTGTTCTGTAATTACGGCGGACCCGGCTCGCAGCAGGTTGCCAACCGTTTTGGCGCTGTGAGTACCTGGCACCAGTTACTGGCGCAAAAAGGGTTTATCGTAGTTAGCATTGACAACACGGGCACCGGTTTCCGGGGCGAAGAATTCAAAAAGAAAACTTATCTGCAGCTCGGTAAGTTCGAGATCGAAGACCAGATCGATGCCGCGAAATATATTGGGAATATGTCTTTCGTAGACAAGAACAATATCGGTCATTGGGGATGGAGCTATGGCGGTTTTATGAGTTCCCTGGCCATCACTAAGGGCAGCGATGTATTCAGCGCGGCAGTAGCCGTAGCGCCCGTGACCAACTGGCGTTTCTATGATAATATCTATACAGAAAGATATATGCGAACGCCGCAGGAGAATGCGAAAGGCTACGATGATAATTCTCCTATTAATTTCACGGACCGTATAAAAGGTAAATACCTGCTTATTCATGGTACCGCTGATGATAATGTACATTTCCAGAATTCCACGCAGATGATCTCCGCGCTTGTAAAAAGCAATATTGATTTTGAGAGTGCTTATTATCCCAATAAGAACCACGGGATATCCGGCCAGGTGGACAATACGACCTTCCATCTCTGGAGCAAAATGACAAACTGGATCATGGAAAATATGGGTAATGAGAATACGCAGAAGCCAACCCAACCTGCCAAACAGCCCAAAGGTTTCTGATCAACGAATATTTCTTATTAAAGACCCGGCCAGCAGCCGGGTTTTTTTTGCGGTGAGTATAGTGAGACGGTTATAAAAAAAAGAACCCCCGACGCAAATCGGGGGGCCCTAATCAAAAACCATTAACCATTAAACCTTATCCTATGAAAATTCATGGCTAATATCGTTAATAATAGGATAACACAAAACATTTGGAAGTCATTTTTTGGCTGTACCAATGAAATTTGCCCCCTCCCCTGAAATACTTGATTATACTCAATGTGACAACAGTAAATCTTGTAGCAGGATGTTCTCAGCGATTGTAGTTATCCAACTACAATTGAAACGCAAACGGTTGCATAATTAATTTATCTTCGCTTTCCAGCAAAGCCACAATCTTTACAATTACGATGAGAAAAATAGCCATTGCCATTACCGGCGCCAGCGGTTCTGTTTACCCCGAGTTGCTGCTGAAAAAACTAGCCACGGTCAAAGACCAGTGGGATGAACTATCCGTAGTGATGACCGACAATGCAATGGAGGTCTGGAAAACAGAACTGGGTAATGATTCCTGGAAAAATATACCCGCGAAGATCTACAGCAAGACAGATTTCTCCGCTCCTTTTGCTTCTGGCTCGGGGCAATATGATACAATGATCATTATTCCCTGTTCGATGGGCACTCTTGGACGTATAGCTACAGGAATTTCCAACGATCTTATCACCCGCGCCGCGGATGTTGTATTAAAAGAAAGAAGAAAACTGATCTGCGTGGTGAGAGATATGCCTTACAATCTCATTCATATCCGTAATATGGAAACGGTGACGCTTACTGGAGCCATCATTTGTCCTGCCACACCTTCTTTTTATAGCCGTCCGTCCACTATTGAAGA
>JANMKG010000075.1:0-12198 GCA_031371915.1 Chitinophagaceae bacterium
GCTGAGTGGCAAGACAGGCTTTGCAATGGTACCACATCTTCATTTTATTGTCTGGAGTTCCGGGGCAAATGGCCAGTGGCAACAGGTGGCTACGAGGTTTAAAACTTCAACCGGGGTTAAATATCTCAGGAGTTGGGGAAAATACCGCAATACCAGCCCGGAGTAATTATTTTTGACAAAATATCTTTTTGTCGCTACACGAAATATACCAGCATTTTATCGAGGGAATGAAACAAACAGGCTGGCTGGAATATATCGCCGTGGTTTCCGGTATCATCAGCGTTTGGTTCTCGCGGAAAGAAAACATACTCGTTTATCCCACCGGTCTTATCAATACTATCTTTTATGTCTACCTGAGTTTTAAAGGCAGTTTGTTTGGAGAGGCGAGTGTGAATCTTTATTATACCATCATGAGTATTTACGGGTGGATCCTATGGGCGAAAAAGGATGTACAGCATCATCCTGTTGTGCATATTAGTTTTTCAGATAAACGATGGTGGTCCTGGCAGCTGGGTTTTTTCGCTTCTTTTTATCTTGTTATCTTCTTCCTGCTTACTTATTTAAAAAAAGATTTTGCACCCGGCGCCATTCCCTGGGCAGATGCGTTTGCATCCGCTACAGCTTTTACCGGGATGTGGCTGATGACCAAGAAAAAAGTGGAAAGCTGGTACTGGTGGATCGCTACCAATATTGCTTCTATTCCTTTATATTTTGTAAAGGATTATGTATTCACCAGTGTGTATTATGTTATTTTACTGATCATGGCCGTATTTGGTTTACTGGAATGGCGCAAAAGAGCCAGGCAATCCCATGCTTAAAAAGATCGTTGTCATAGGACCCGAAAGCACCGGCAAGAGTACGCTGTGTGAAGCGCTGGCCCAACATTACAATACCTTATGGTGTCCCGAATATGCCCGGGAATATTTACTTAAGAACGGTACTGATTATAACTACGACGACCTGCTGACTATTGCCAAAGGCCAACTGGCTCTTGAAGATGAATACACAAAAATGGTGACCACTCCCCACTCACCACTCACTACTCACCATTCCCTTCTCTTCGTAGACACCAACATGTACGTCATGAAAGTCTGGGCCGAATATGTTTTTGGCAAATGTCACCGCTTTATCCTTGACCAGCTGGTGGAAAGAAAATATGATCTCTATTTGCTCTGCAATACCGACCTCCCCTGGGTAAAAGATGAATTAAGGGAATATCCCGACCTGGAAAGCCGGCGGCGCCTGTATCATTATTACAAGGACCTTATGGTGAACCAGGATACCCCCTGGGTGGATATCTCCGGTGATCATGCCGGACGCCTGCAAATTGGCATTACAGCGATAGATAAGCTGCTGAAATAATTGTTACTATTTTCGCAACCTGATGAAAGGGATTTTACAAAAAAATCACCGGTTGTTTTTTTACGGGTTTTGGCTTTTGTTAACGCTGATACAATCCGGGCTTACCGAATTGCAGGATGATGAGGCTTATTACTGGGTCTATTCCCATTACCTTGACTGGGGTTATTTTGATCATCCCCCCATGATTGCCCTCCTGGTAAAAATGGGTTATGCCATTTTCCCGAATGAACTGGGCGTGCGTCTTTTTCCTTTGCTGCTAAACATCTTTACCCTTGTCATCATTGAAAAATTATTAGATAAAAAGAACCCCATACTTTTTTACGGGATCGCTTTGTCCATCGCCGTGATACAGGTTACAGGCTTCGTCGCTGTACCCGATATTCCCTTGCTTTTTTTTACGGCTTTATTTTTCCTCTCTTATAAAAAGTTTGCCCGGGAACAATCCATCCTGCACGCTTTATTACTGGGTGTTTCTGTTGCTTTTTTATTTTATAGTAAATACCATGCGGTACTGATCGTCTTCTTTACACTATTATCCAATATCAGGCTCCTGAAGAAATACCAGACATGGATCGCCGGGTTCTTTGCCCTGCTGCTATTTGCTCCCCATCTCTGGTGGCAGTACCAGCATAACTGGGTGAGTCTTCGCTATCACTTATTTGAGAACAAAGCCCATGATTACAGGTTTGGATTTACCATAGAATATATCTGGGGTCAATTGCTGCTGCCCGGCCCTTTCGCGGGTATTATACTGCTGCCGGCTGCTTTTTTGTATAAAGTGAAAACAGATACAGAAAAAGCACTGCGTTATATGATGATCGGTATCTATGCTTTTTTCCTGCTCAGTTCCTTCCGTGGTGAAGTGGAAGCCAATTGGACTGTCCCGGCGCTCGTTCCCATATTTATTTTATCACACCAGTTCCTGGTGGAAAAAATAAAATGGCAAAAATGGCTTTTCGGGATTTTACCACTTACCCTTCTGCCCGTGCTGATTGCAAGGATCGCCATGATCGTGGATTATGTGCCGCTTAAATTGATAAAGACCCGCTATCATACCTGGAAGAATTGGCCCGCGGAAATGAAACAACGCACATATGATCTCCCCGTGGTTTTCAGCAATTCTTACCAGCGCGCTTCCAAGTACTGGTTCTATACAGGTCAGCTAACCTACTCGCAAAATGCTTACACCGGGAGAACAAATAATTATAATTACTGGCCCATTGAAGATTCTCTTCTGGGGAAACCTGTTTATTTTTTAGACATCTATGATCTCTACAGGTTTCCGGATTCGTTAAAAACACCGATAGGCACGATCGGGTATAAATATGACAGTGCTTTTCTTTCTTTTGCCAAAGTACGAATTGAAGTTATTCCTAAAAAAATAATCACCGGGCCGGGCGATAGCATTAACCTGGCCTGCCGCTTTGTTGTCCCGCCCCACTATGCTGCTTTTATCCAAGCCCACCCGGTATTGCATGATACAACAAGGATCGGGATCGGGAATACGGAAGGATGGATAAAAAATATCATTACCCCTTTTACGTTACAGGGGATGGATCGGCGCGCTGATACCGTCTTGCGCATTTATCCTCAATTACCCAAAGGAAAATATTTCCTGCAATTTGCCATCAATTGCGGTTACCGCAATGCCACGCAGAACAGCGAGAAGATCGAATTGATCATCGAGTAGCCTCAGGGTGGTGGAAGCCCGCAGACACGCCGGATATCCAGGTCGGTTTGAAGATTATTCATCTGCCGGACAATAACACCCGACCGGAAAGAAACAAATGAGGAAAGCGGTTTGACCTTATATACTTTGGGATTTGGAAGGCAAGCCGCTATCATCGCGGCTTCCTGTTTGGTTAGGTCCCTTGCCGGTTTATCAAAATAACTATTCGCCGCTGCCTCGATCCCAAAGATCCCTTCGCCCATTTCAATGACATTGAGATACATTTCGAGTATACGTTTCTTGCCCCAGAGCATTTCGATCATGAACGTAAAATAAACTTCAAGTCCTTTACGTATCCAGCTCCTGCCCTGCCAGAGAAAAACATTTTTTGCTACCTGCTGACTGATCGTGCTGGCGCCACGGATCCGGCCGGGTTTTCTTTCGTTATACCGCTGTGCTTTTTTAATGCTCTTCCAGTCAAAGCCACTATGATCCGGGAACAACTGGTCCTCTGAAGAAATCACGGCAAGTTTTGCCCAGGCAGAAATTCCGTTGCCGCTGGTATAATCTCTTTTTAATCCATGACCGTTGACCCAGCTGGATAATTGTGTCATTGTAACAGGAGGATACACCCATCTTAACAGGATAATATAAAAAAGTTGCAGAAAGAAAACCCAGAAGCAAATACGCTTTGTCCATTTCCATGCTTTGGAAGAGAAACTATCCCGGGCCGGTTTATTTTTATCAGAGCCTTTTGCCATAAAGAAGAAGTCCCCAAATCAGGGCGATCCCGAAAACAATTAATATGATCCCGTTGATCCGGTTAATGATGTGAATATTATGCGGTGTAAGCCTGTTCCGGATCTTGCCGGCCATGATCACTTTTAAAATATCACTCCCAAGCATCCAGCTAAGACAGGTAATAAAAATAACGATCCGCTGCTGTATCGTATGGGTGATCACGGCTGTTGAAGTGGTGATCCAGAAAATAAAGACGGCAGGATTCAGCGTATTCATCAGGTAGCCTGATAAAAAGATCCGGGCATAATCCCTTTTCCGGAACGCAAGTACCTGTTGCCCGGCCTCGTTGACCTTCACTTTTTTAAAGAAAAGAAAAAATACTCCCATGGAGACAAGGAATATACAACCCGCAACACCCACTTCCGTTTTGTAGGTCCGGAGACTGTTGAATAGTTCCGTAAAAACATTGCTGACCAATACCAGGGTGATATCGCTGGCCGACACCCCGAATATAAAGGCGAAGCCCCCTTTGTGACCGTTATTCAAACTCTGCTTGATGATGGAAAAAAGGACAGGCCCCACTGAAATACTCAGCAACAAGCCAAATGTTAATCCTTTAAGCATCGATTCCCACATAGCACTAAAGTACGAAGTAAGAGGAGAATGTACGGTGTACGATGTGGGATGTACGCCTTCGCTCGGGTTCGTACATGCGTACACAGAACATCGTACACCGTACATATCATAGTCTTCACGCTTTTGTGATTGCGTACACCGAACATCGTACACCGTACATATCAGAGTCTTCCCGCTTTCGTGATGGCGTACATCGTACATCTAACATCGTGTATAGTCAGAGTTTTCCCGTTTCAAGGAACCGTTCCCATTCCTCCAGCATCTTCCCTTTCATCACGCGGGGAAATTTATGCTGGCTTCCCAATTTTCCTTTGGCCTCCATGAACTTCATGAATTTTTCTTCCGGCAGCACTTCCAGGAAAACTGCTTTTAAGGCGCTGTCCCTTTCCGTTGCATAGTCATCATTTAACTGCCGCAGGTTCTCATCGATACGTTTACGTAATTTTTCCACATCAACTTTATCGTTCGTTGCCACATACCAGCGATGGGCAAACAGCGTTTCATAGGGAAACCCCACTACGGTATACTCAGGTATACTTATATTGAATTCTTCGCTGACGAGTTCGATCGCCTTATTCATATTCTCAACGCTCAGGTGTTCGCCGGTGAGACTCAGGAAATGCTTGGTCCTTCCCGTTATAATAACTTCGCTTTTCTCCAGGTCAACAAATTTGATGGTGTCCCCGATCAGGTAACGCCAGGAGCCGGCATTGGTGCTCATCAGCAGGGCGTATTCTTTTCCCTCTTCCACTTCATGGATCATTTTGGCTTCCGGGTTGGGCATGATCTTACCCTCGCTGTCAAAATTCTTGTCATTAAAGGGGACAAATTCAAAAAAGATATTATTATCCAGGATCAGCTGCATGCCCTTTGCATGTTCTCTTGTTTTATAACCGATAAAGCCTTCACTGGAAAGATAGTTTTCGATATACACAATGGGTTTGGCCAGTAATTTTTCGAATCCTTTTTTATAGGGCTCAAACGCCACTCCGCCGTGTACAAAAAAGCTGAAGTTGGGCCAAATGTCATGAATAGTTTTGACCTTGTAATGTTCGATCACCATTTCCATACACATCTGGCACCAGGCCGGAACACCGACAATATACCCGATATCCCATTCCCTTGCATGTTCAACGATCTCGTTTAGTTTTTGATTCCAGTCGGCGAGCGCAGCGATACGTCCGCCAGGTTTATAAAAGGTCTGGAACCAGAAAGGTCTTTTTTTCGCGAGGATACCGCTAAGGTCACCCGCGTACCAGCCGGCTTTTCCTTTTTGCAGGTCGGTAGCGCCGCCCAACATAAGGAAGCCTTTGGTCATGGCCCTTTTATTCGCGTCTTCGTATTTTATCAAACTCAGTAACTGGCGGAGATAATTGATCGTATTGCTGCGGAGCAGGTCTCTTGTTACCGGGATATATTTGCTGGCTGCTTCGGAAGTGCCCGAGCTCAGGGCGTAGTATTTGATCTTACCCGGCCAGGTGACATCGGGAACGCCATCCAGTGTTTTTTTCCACCACTCTTCATATATCTTATTATAATCATGGACGGGAACCAGTTCCTGGAAACTTTTCGCAGGATGTTTGCTCAGTAACACCTCATCAAACCGGTATTTCTGGCCAAATTCTGTGAACCTTGCTTTTTTGAGCAGCTTCTTTAATACCCTTATCTGTTGACGCCTCGGGTCATTGGGTGGAATCCGCAAGGCTGCAGCAATTGCGCGGGGTAATTTTATATCGATAATAGTGGCCATTTATATGATTCCAAGTCTATTAAAGTTACGAATATATGAAATAGGGAACCGGCAAACTGACAATCGAGAACAGGCAATAAAATAATTTTTCAGCGCAAAGAAACAAGAAGCAGAGTTTACACAGAGCTCTCTGCGTAAACTTTGTGTTCTCTTTTCTCTGCGATTAAATTATATTCAAATTCGATGTCTATCGGGTGACCATTAGGCAATTGAATTCCGCTTATTTACAGGATTGTTTATTGCGCGTTGCCAATTGTTATCCTCCAAGCCTCGAATAAACTTTCCAGAATAATTTGAGATCCGCGAAAGGTTCATAGTCGCGGGCATACCAATAGTCCATCATTTGCAGGCTTTCTGTAGATAAGGATTGATTGGCTGGTAAGGGTATTCCATTACAAGCTATTACACCCTGCCGGAGACGGGGAAGATTTTTTTCGGGGACCGCATAACCAATCCATGTTTTACTGGCAAATAAAACAGCCAGGCAATTCGCCAGGAATTTAAATGGTTTTTTCACGATAAAAAGCTGGAGCGGGAAACTGGCGAGGGCGAGGAAAGAAGTACTTATATCGATCAGTCTTTTTAACCGCCGGTTATAGGGTTTGCTTAATTTAAATCCATTCTCTTTGGATACGGCTTCCCCGGAACTATCTTTTGAATTACTTCCTACAATGCTGGCGCTTCCCTTCGCATGTATCTTGGTGATGATACCCTTGGGCAATTGTTGTATCCCCTCGATGATAGTGGCAAAGAATAAAGTCCCCTCACAAAAAATGATCTCGCGGAACGGAAGGGCCAACGGGAGCCCCGGTAGTTTTTTCCAGGTGCTTATCGCGGTTGCATCTGTTTCATCGGGAGCTACCCTTCCCAATAACCGTTGATGTATGCCCGCTTCTTTTAACAGCAGGACCACTTCTTCGTATTCCGCCGGGGAAGCAGCGATCACGGTAGTAAGCTCTTCCTGTTTTTCTTTATTACTGCTTAAAACATTGGTCAGTATCAGTATCCATCGCAGGATGCCGATCAAAACAAAGGCAAGCAATGCCCCAAACAAAATGATGCCCCGGGAAAAACGATACTGTTCCGGCAATAAAGCATAAGCCGCCAGCAACACGATCGTGGCCACCAGCGTTGAGCGTACCAGTTCGGACCGTTTGTACCATTTATCGTAGAGCCCGGCGTAATAAGCGGTAATAAGATAGAAAACGGTGTAGGCCGAAAAAGCGATCCACAATAATTTATTCTCATAATGGATATCGGTGCGGACAAACCTTATCCATATATTTTTCATGCTCCAGAAAGAAAGAAAGATCAACCCCGCGTCGATCAGGGGCAACCCGATCTTACGGATAAAGTTTCCCGTGGCGCTTAATGCAGCCCGGAACCAGATGGCCAGGTGGATCAGGAAATTAAAGATACCTGCCCGGCTTCCTCCATAATGTTTGCGGACAAACAGGCTCATGGCGTTATAGAACATCCGCACATAATTCATGCTTCCTTTCCGGGTGCTTTCTCCTTTGAAATGAATGATACTGCTGCCGGCAAAATAAAAATTCTTATACCCCGCTTCCTGTACCCTGTAACTCAGATCGACATCTTCTCCATACATGAAAAAAGTTTCGTCAAAACTGCCCACTTTATCCAGTACTTCTTTTTTGATCATCATAAAAGCACCGGCCAGAACATCCACTTCATGGTTCTCATGCTCATTCAAATGACCGAGGTGATATTTTGAAAAGGTCTTCGACCTTGAAAACAGTCGTGCTAAGCCAAATAATTTATACAGGGAAGTAACGGGGGAGGGAAATGATCTTTTCGATTCTTTTAAAAAGGTCCCGCTGCCGTCCAGCATGCGGACTCCCAATGCACCGGCCCCCGGCTGCGATTCAAGGAAAGAGATACATTTTTGAAAACAATCTTCCGGGACGATCGTATCGGGGTTGAGAAAAAGTATGTATTGGCCCGAAGCAAGTTGTAATCCCTGGTTACATCCTTTTGCAAAACCAGTGTTTTCCCTATTGGCAACAAACCGGATCCGGGGAAATTTGGGTTGCAAATATTCAACACTTTGATCTGTGGAATTATTGTCGATCACCACCACTTCGGCCTCCATCCCTGCAGTCGCCTTTTGTACTGAATAAAGGCATTGCTCCAGGAAATGTTTGACATTATAATTGACTATGATGATGGATAACAACAATGAAACAGATAGTATGAGCCACGAAGTACGAAGTTTTTAAGAACAGTTCAAAATCACGGATTTAACAGCCATTATTACAAGGATTTCACGGATTTGCGAACCCTGAAAGAGTTTTGACCCTGCTACCCCGGAATATCTGTTATTACATTCATTCGATCATTACGGCTTATAGTTAGCTGTAATGATCTCCAATGATCCGTGTTAATCCATAAAATCTGTTAATCCGCGATCCGCCTCCGTGTTTATCTGGACAACCACGGATTTAAGAACGATTATTGCAGGGATTTCGCGGATTTGCAATCCGTAATGGAGTTTTGATCCTGCTACACAGTAGTTAGCTGGAATTAAGTTCGCTAATCCGTGTAAATCCATAAAAATCTGTTTTATCCGTGTTTATCTTTGCCCATGCTCAAATCTACCCTGATCGAAGCCGCTAAAGCAGGTGCTGCTGAAATTACCCGGTTTTTCAACAGTGATTTTAAAATAAGTAATAAGGAAGGAGTTAATAACCTGGTGACCGAAGCGGATCATGCTTCAGAAAAAGCGATATTGGCCGTGATCAAAACGAATTTTCCGGGGCACCAGGTCCTCGCCGAAGAGACCGGCGAGATCAAACAGGATTCGGAATATAAATGGATCATTGACCCGATCGATGGCACTGTCAATTTTGCACATGGCATCCCCCTGAATTGTGTATCGATCGGGATAGAAAAACAGGGAGAGATAATTATGGGAGCGGTATTCAATCCCCACTTAAATGAATTTTATTTTGCGGAGAAGGGAAAGGGCGCCACCCTGAATGATAAACCCATTCATGTAAGCACAGAAACACAAACGATCAAAGCCTGTTTGGTAACAGGGTTTCCCTATACCTATATTAATACTCCCAATGGACCGCTGGAAATATTCGAACGTTTTATTCGTAAGGGTGTGCCGGTAAGACGGCTTGGGTCTGCCGCAATTGATCTTTGCTGGGTAGCCGCGGGCCGTTTTGATGGTTTCTATGAACACAAACTGGAGGCCTGGGACAGCGCTGCGGGTTACCTGATCGTGGAAGAAGCCGGTGGAAAAGTGACCGACCATGAAGGAAATAAATTTTCGGTCTATCAGCACCGGGTATTGGCGACCAACGGGAAGATCCATGAGGAGATGATCGCGGTTATCAATAATAAGAAAGAACTTTGAGAATGTACGAGGTTAGGTGTACGATGTACGCGTGGCTTAATGGAAATGTGTGTAGGGCAGAGAATGTACGAAGTACGATGTGGGATGTACGCCCTTACTTAATGGAAATGTGTTAATGAGTTTGGAGAGTTTGTACGAAGGTCGATTTTAGGTGTACGCTTTCATTAAAGCAAGAAAATGTGTGTTATGGATTCGGAGGAAATGAAAAGAAGGACAAAGCTGTTTGCTATCAATGTAGCGAGGTTAACGCAAAAGCTTCCTGATACGCACGTGAATAAAGTATACAAGGGGCAAATTGTACGGTCAGCCAGCTCAGTAGGAGCCAACTACCGGGCCTCAAGAAGGGCTAAATCAAAGCCTGACTTTATAAATAAATTAAAAATTGTTGAGGAGGAACTGGACGAAAGTCTTTTCTTCCTGGAATTATTACTGGAGTTTAATAAGCCTTTTGAAACAGAAATAAATGAACTTTACAAAGAGGGCGAAACCCTTTTAAAAATAATTGTGGCGTCAATAGTCTCGTCGAGGTAACGACTAGCGTACATCGTACATCTAACACCGTACATATGTAGCCTCTTCGAAATAAGGGTTGTCGTACATCGTACACCTAACATCGTACATATTATGAGCGAAAGAACAGAAATCTCCTCCCTTGGTGAGTTTGGCTTAATAGAACATTTAACCAAAAATATTGAGCTGCAAAATGCTTCTTCTGTATTAGGCGTTGGAGATGATGCAGCCGTGATCGATCATTTTGGTAAACAAACGGTGATCACTACCGACCTGCTGATCGAAGGTGTTCACTTTGACCTGGCCTATACCCCCCTTAAGCACCTGGGCTATAAGGCCGTTGTGGTAAACCTGAGCGATATCTACGCGATGAATGCCACACCTACGCAAATAATAATAGGTCTTGGTATCAGTAACCGTTTCAGCCTTGAAGCAGTTGATGATTTTTATGAAGGTGTGTATGCTGCCTGTTCGGTATATGGTGTGGACCTGGTCGGTGGCGATACCACTTCCTCTCAAAAAGGATTTATTATTTCGGTTACGGCGCTTGGTGAAGTGACCCCTGATAAATTCGTAAAAAGAAGTACAGCCCAAAAAGGAGACCTGCTTTGTGTCAGTGGCAGCCTGGGCGGTGCTTATGTGGGCCTGTTGTTCCTGGAAAGAGAAAAAAAGATTTTCCTGGAAAGCCCCGGCGTGCAACCTGACCTGGAGGGAGAAGCGTATGTGATTGGTAAGTTGCTGAAACCCGAGGCGAGGAAAGATATTGTTGAATTCTTTTCCAAACAGGAACTTCTTCCTACATCCATGATCGATATCAGTGATGGCTTGAGTTCGGAGATCCTGCACCTTTGCAAGGAAAGCGGGCTGGGGTGTGTGTTACACGAGGAAAAGATACCCGTGGCGGAGGAAATGAAAAAAGCAGCTTTCAAATTTGAAATAGATCCCACCGCCTGCGCGTTAAGTGGTGGTGAAGACTACGAGTTATTGTTTACCATTCCTCAAACAGAATATGACAAACTGGTATTAAATGAGGAAATTAGTGTCGTGGGATATATGACGGATGCCGACCAGGGCGCCAATATTGTCACCAAAGGCGGGGGAAAACATCCCATTACCGCGCAAGGCTGGAACCATATGAAACAATAAGCAATGAGCAATTGGCAAGTGATAACAGGCAGTAAACAATACATAGCGGACAAAAATTTTTTGGGATATCAACGCCTCCTTGCCTGGTGTATATTGCTTATTGCATATTCTCAAACAGGTTGCGGTGTCAGCAGATCATCCTTTTCCCCCAATAAAAAATATTCCCTTCAGCAGGTCGAGAAAGATTATTCCATCTACCAGTCGGTATTGGAAGAACACCATCCCGGTCTCTATTGGTACACATCCAAAGACAGCATGGATTATTATTTCAACTGGGGGAAACAGCAATTAAAAGATTCGATGACCGAACCCGAGCTGAGGAAACTACTTACCTATGTAACTGCCAGGATCAATTGCGGTCACACAACGGTACGCTCGTCCAAAGCCTGGAGCAAATACAGTGATACGGCCAGGCTGGGAAAAATATTTCCTCTTAGCATGAAGGTCTGGGACGAAGCCATGGTGGTAAGCGTCAATCTTAACCGCCGTGACACGGTGCTTAAAAGAGGAACGGTTATTACAAAGATCAATGGCAGGTCAGCTCCTGTTCTTATTGATACTATGTTCGATTATATCTCCACCGATGGCTATAACCGCACCCATAAATTCCAGTCGCTGAGTAACTGTGGTTTTTTTGGATCCCTCTATACTTCCCTTTTTGGCTTATCGGATAAATACAACATAGAGTATAAAGACGCTGCTAACCAGCTTAAAACAATAACGATCCCTGTTTATGATCCTGCTGTTGATACGATTCGCATCGGAACAAGAAACTTCCGGCCGGCACCACAGCCTTCCAAAAGAGAACAGCGGCGGCAACAGTTATCCAATACAAGGTTATTAAAGATCGACTCGGTCAATCATACCGCCATGATGGATCTTTCCTCCTTTGGCAAAGGCTATGCTTTGAAAAAATTCTTCCGCGACTCTTTCCGTCACCTCCAGGAAAATAAGATCGGTCACCTGATCATCGATATCCGCAGCAACGGCGGCGGGAGT
>JANMKG010000088.1:0-4156 GCA_031371915.1 Chitinophagaceae bacterium
ACAACAGAAACAAAACATCTGTCACCTGCCGTTTGGCAAAAAGATCCGAAACAAACCGGCGTAATACTTGCTACAAAGAAAAAAATCGACTCGGTAAAACTGGAAGGCGGGATCTGGATGGATGCGGATGAAAGCAATAACCAGTCGGTGCCGGGGAAGAAAGGATTCTAATACTTCAACACAGAGATACAGAGATAGGGAGTTACACAGAGAAAATATAAGCCAAACCTCAGTGTTTCTCTATTCCTTTGTATCTCTGTGTTAAATTTTAATAGCCGGACTTCCCTCAATTCCTACCGCTAAACCCAAAAGGTCCTGAATTTTACATCAGTTTAGATAGTTTCGTCTCTCGCCTGTATGAAAAAAAGTATAGCTGTTTTTATTACTTTACTGTATTGCTTTGTGGCATCTGCCCAGGAGGCAAATGACCGTCATATCCGGATCATCGTTCTCAACGAGACCAAAAACATTTTAACAGGTGCTGCCGTTTTTTTATTGAATGCCGACTCTGCGATAATACAATCAGGTGTCGCTGATTCGTCGGGTCTTATGGAGTTCAGTAAACTCGCCGCAGGAAAATACCTGGTGCGTGCAAGCAGGACCGGTCACCAGGATGGGCAGACAAACTGGCTTGACCTGGAAAAAAATACATCTCTCTCTGATATTATTATATTAAAAGGAACGGGGCAACAATTGGAGAATGTCACCGTCGTTTCCAAAAAACCTTTTGTACAATTCATGCCGGATAAAATCGTTGTTAACGTGGATGCTGGCATCACCAATGCGGGGGCCACCGTGATGGATGTGCTGGAAAAATCACCAGGTGTTACTGTTGGAAGGGACGGGACGATCATTCTTAAAGGTAAGCCACAGGTCATGATACTGATCGACGGGAAACAGACCCAGCTTAGTGGAACTGAATTGCAAGCATACCTGTCCGGGTTAAGCGCTTCGACAGTGGATGTAATCGAGCTGATCGAAAACCCGGGTGCCAAATATGATGCTTCCGGCAATGCAGGAATAATTAACATCAAAACAAAAGCCAGCAAACAACACGGCTTTAATGGTTCAGTAAGCCTGAGTTATGGACAGGGATTTTATTGGAAAAGCAACAACAGCCTGAACATGAACTACCGGAATGGTAAGTTTAATATATTTCTTAATTATGGTCAAAGGTTTGGGGACGATATGATGGATGTTAAGGTCTTGCGGAAATACCATGCAAAAGATGGAAGCGATTCTCTTTTACTTGATCAGCCTGCTTTTACAAAAATAGGTACTACTTCACACAACCTGAAAACCGGTGTTGATTTTTTTGCAGGTCAAAAAACTACTATCGGTCTTGTTTTTACGGGGAATACAAATGAGCGGGTAATAAATAGCGCAAGCCGGATCGCCTGGATGTCGCCCTCTTATGTTGTTGATTCTACCATCTTCACCGGGGGTATCCGGAATATTCGTTTTGAACGTGCCGGGATCAATGTGAATGCAAAACATACACTGGCGAATAACAGCGAATTGCTCGCTGATATCGACCTGATCAATTTTGATATTATGGGTGACCAGTATTTCCAGACACAGCTGGATGTTCCGGGTAGTCCTGTTCAGGCGACAAAAGGTAATACACCTTCCAACCTGAAGATATTTACTGCCAAGATCGATTATTCAAAACGATTCAAGGATTTTGCGCTGGAGGCCGGTGTAAAGACTGCCAGCACGAAAACGGATAACCTGGCACAGTATTATTTTAATAACGGGGCCAACTGGGAGGATGACCTGGGCCGGAGCAATCACTTTCTCTATAATGAGAAGATACATTCGGCCTATGGCAGTGTAGAGGTGGAAAAAGGGAAATGGCATTGGCAGGCTGGCCTCCGGTATGAGATCACTTCGTATAAAGCGAATCAACTCGGCAATAGTGTCGTCAAGGATTCGGCGTTCAAACGAAATTATGGAAGCCTGTTTCCTACCTCGTTTGTCTCCTACAACATTGACAGCAATAATAATTTTACTTTCCGTGTTGGTCGCCGTATTGACAGGCCACAATTCCAAAACCTCAATCCCTTTCTTGTTACACTGAATAAATACACTTTTGAGGGCGGGAATCCCTTTATCCGGCCACAATACACCTGGAAATTTGAATTGGTACACTCCTACAAACAAGTCTTATCAACATCATTATCGTATAGTTACCTAAAAGATTATTTTTCACAGATATTTATCATCGACTCCAATAGTAGTAATGTAAATAAGAACATCATCATTTACACACGCGGCAACGTGGGCACTTTTCATAATTTCGGCGCCAGCATAACACTCCAGTTGCCACTTACTAAATGGTGGAATACCACGAGTATCCTTGTATATAATCATAAGATCATAAATGGGGTAGTATGGGCCCCGATCAAAGCGACGATCGATCAATTGAATTTCAGTTTGACCAACCAGTTCCAGTTCAAGAAAGGCTGGTCAGCTGAATTGGGTGGTTATTACCAGACCAAAAGCCAGATCGATCTTCAGGAATGGTTGACGCCCCAGGGAGAACTGGGTGCCGGTGTGTCCAAACTTGTCCTCAAAAATAAAGGAACCCTCCGGGTGAACATCCGGGACATGTTCCATACCCAGAATTATTCCGGTTATTCCACTTTTGAGAACGCTAATGAACCCTTTGCTTTAAAATTCGATACAAGGGTGGTCCGGCTGACTTTCAGCTGGCGCTTTGGCCAGGCGATGAAAGCCATCAAACGATCTTCCGGGGGAGCTACGGATGAAACAGACCGGGTAGGGAATTAGGGTCTGAAAATCAAGGGTAACTGCTTTGACCGTTGTTTTCAACACTCGTTGAAAAAAAAGCCTTTTAAAGCAGAAATATATCCGTCCTTTCCCCTACCTTTGCCGTCCAAAATTTAGAACAATCATGGCCAGAGTATGTCAGGTTACAGGTAAAATTCCGATCGGTGGGAACAAGGTTTCTCACTCCAATATCAAGACCAAGCGTCGTTTTCTGCCTAACCTGCAGAAAAAAAGGTTTTACCTGGCCGAAGAAGATAAATGGATAACATTGAAAGTATCTACCGATGCGATCCGCACCATCAACAAGAAAGGTCTTTTCACGGTTGTGAAAGAACTAAGAGCCAACGGGGAAAAAATCTAACGTATTTAAAGTTTAATAATCATGGCAAAGAAAGGTAGTCGTGTACAGGTGATCCTTGAATGCACCGAGCACAAAACAAGTGGTAAGCCCGGCACCAGCCGTTACATCACGGTAAAAAACAAAAAGAACAATCCTGAAAGACTGGAACTGAAGAAATTCAACCCGATCTTAAAGAAAGTAACTGTTCATAAAGAGATCAAGTAATGTGCCGGTGTGCCGATTAGCTGATGTGCTGATTGGTTTTGACTTCATTGGCAGATTGGCAAATTATCAAATTAGCAAATTAGAATATCATGGCAAAAGCAGCAAAAACGGCGATCAAAACAAAAGATGCGAGAGCAGCCGCCGAAGCAAAGAACTGGACAAAAGTGATCAAGGCCGTACGCAGCCCGAAAACGGGTGCTTATACCTTCAAAGAGCAGATCGTCCACAAAGACAAGATCAAGGAATTTTTAGCGCAGAAGTAATTTTGGGTTAGTAAGAATATTCAAAAGCTATTCGTGAGGAACGGATGGCTTTTGTTGTTTACAGGTCAATAGTGAATAGTGACTTCTAATAAAGGTAGCATTGCCTATTGACTATTGACCATTCACAATTAATAATTTACAACATCAGGCATGGGGTTCTTTAATAAAATATTCGGTAAAAAAGAAAAGGAAAGCCTTGACGAAGGTTTGAAAAAGACCAAGGAAGGTTTCTTTGCCAAAATAACCAAAGCCATCGCTGGTAAAAGCAGTGTGGATGAAGAAGTACTGGATAGCCTGGAGGAAGCACTGGTAAGTGCGGATGTGGGTATTGAAACAACGGTAAAGATCATTGACCGCGTGGAAAAAAGAGTGGCGAAGGACAAGTACATGAATGCGGCGGAATTAAATAATCTGCTGCAGGAGGAAATAGAAGGATGATTGGTAGATGCACCGGAAGCCAACACGTATGCTTTTAATTCTGACCTCCCGAAAAAGCCCTATATAATTTTAGTCGTAGGAGTAAATGGTGTTGGGA
>JANMKG010000097.1:0-16034 GCA_031371915.1 Chitinophagaceae bacterium
GATAAGATCGTGTTCATTTCAGCTAAGCAACAGCTTCATACCGAAGTTTTGGAGGAAAGAATGGTGGACGCAGTATTGCAGGGGCAGGTGCAAACGGAGAATACGATCATCACCAATGCCCGGCATTACCACGCTTTGAAAGAAGTACAGCGATCCTTATCAGATATCAAAGAAGGACTTGATAAAAAGATCCCGGGTGACCTTTTATCTCTCGATATCCGCCGCTGCCTTCATTACCTCGGCGACATTACCGGGGAAATAACGAACGAGGATCAATTGGACTATATCTTTAGTAAATTCTGTATCGGGAAGTAAGTAATGAATTTTTCCCCAATGATTTAGTTGGTACTTAGATTTTATTTCAACTGGAAAAAATCTTTCAGCTAAATTCTAACCATCAATCGGGCTGCCCGCTCAGATAACAGGATGAATTATAATATTTTAGGATTTAAAGATACTGACCTCTCAGCTTCCCTTAGTTAATGGTCAATGAGAGGATAATTATTGTACTGGGAAATTTTACATTTGGGTAACGGTGCCGGGGAGGTTTGCTGCGAAAGAGTAACCTACATTAATCAACCAATTATGTCTGACTTAAAAATTAAAACCGTAAACGGACAGGAGACTGTTCTTGCGGAAACTGCTGTCAATGAACTCAAGTCGGGATTACTATGTGATTTATTGCGAATGGAAGACGAAGGCTATGATGAAGCCCGCACTCTCTGGAATGGGATGATCGACCGGCGGCCTGCTCTTATCGCACGCTGCACCGGTGCTGCTGATGTGATCAGTTGTGTTAAATTCGCACGTAAACACAACTTGCTTACCTGTGTAAAAGGAGCCGGACACAATATCGCCGGGCTTGCTTCGTCCAATGGATCGTTTATGATCGATCTGTCCCTGATGAAATCAGTGCAGGTTGATCCTGAAGCCCGCACGGCCCTGGCTGGACCGGGTGCAACACTGAAGATTTTTGACCACGAAACACAAGCTTTTGGTTTGGCAACCCCACTTGGAATTAATTCCACTACCGGCATCGCGGGGCTAACATTGGGTGGTGGGTTCGGATGGCTTAGCCGGAGCCTTGGTCTCACCGTTGACAATCTCTTATCAGCTGATATAGTCACCGCGGAAGGAAAACTATTGCACGCAAACGAAAAGGAGAATGCCGACCTGTTTTGGGCCATCCGCGGCGGCGGGGGGAATTTCGGGATCGTTACTTCCTTCAAGTTCCGGCTTCACCCGGTTGGACCAACACTGTTGGCCGGGCTCATTGTTCATCCATTTAAAGACGCGGGAAAGGTCTTCAGGTACTACCGGGATTTTGTAGCAAAAGCACCGGATAAACTCACTTGTTGGGTTGTATTAAGAAAAGCGCCACCGCTTCCCTTTCTTCCCCTGGATGTCCATGGGAAAGAAATTTTTATAATCGCAATTGTATATGCGGGTGATATGAAGGAAGGTGAAAAGATACTGGACCCTTTACGGAAATTTGGACAACCGATTGCCGATGTTGTAGGGCCAACTCCATACGCTGGCTTTCAACAGGCATTTGATCCCTTGCTTACCCCGGGAGCGAGGAATTATTGGAAGTCGCATAATTTTACAAAATTGGATGACGAAGCGATCGATACTATTATCAATTATGCCGGGCAACTACCATCTGATCTCAGTGAGATCTTCGTCGGTAACCTTGGTGGCGTGATCAATCGCGTACCGGTAAATGCTACCGCCTATCCACACCGAGACCCGGAATTCGTAATGAACGTTCACACCCGTTGGGAGGAAAAGCAATCAGATACAGTTTGTACTGACTGGGCCCGTAAAATGTTCGGTGCAACGGCCAAGTATGCCACCGGGGGTGTTTACGTTAATTTTATAAGTGAAGGAGAGGAGCTGGTGCCTTCTGCCTTTGGAGCAAACTATGCAAGACTGGCCGATATCAAGAAAAAATATGATCCCGATAATTTTTTCCGGGTGAATCAAAACATTCAGCCGGCTAAATAACCGGGCAGCCTGATTAATTACCCAGTAATAAAAAAAGAGACCAGTTTCCCGGTCTCTTTTTTTATGAGCATTGTTCGAAAGAACAAACTCTCTTGTTTTACTTCAAGCTTTAATATTCCATTTTAATTTCGATCCGGCGATTCTTTGTACGGCCAGCCACTGTCTTATTATCTGCTATTGGCATTGTTTCACCAAATCCTTCGCTGGTTATCCTGTCTGCACTGATACCTTTTCCTACCATGTAGGCTTTCACTGCATCCGCACGGTCCTGGCTTAATTTCATATTTACTGCATCATCACCTGCATTGTCAGTATGTCCTTCTACTTTTACCCTCAAACCTGGGTTCTCATTCATGATCGTAACCACCTGGTCAAGAGCAGCATTGGAACTGTTTGTGAATTTCGTACCTGAACTAAAGGCAATATGTGTTGACGCGATACCCAATGTCTTACTTACATTGGCTGGCACTTCAGGGCAACCATTGTTAGTTGACACACCCGCGATATCGGGGCATTTATCTTCTTCATCATTGATGCCATCATTATCACGATCAGGGATAGGACAACCGTTGTATTTGGCGATACCAGCCTGGTTAGGACATTTATCTTCTTCATCATTAATACCATCACCATCACTATCAGGGATCGGGCATCCATTGTATTTGGCCAGACCAGCCTGGTTAGGACATTTGTCAAGCTCATCATTGATACCATCGCCATCACTGTCAGGTATAGGGCAACCATTGTATTTTGCCAGACCAGCTTTTGTTGGGCATTTATCAACATCATCATATATGCCATCACCATCTGTATCAACCGGAACCGGTGTAGCTGCTGCCTGGTAAGTTGTTTCAGTTTTTTTACTTCCAAACAGTCTGAATTTCAGACCCAATTGAATATTAGAGGTCTTGTATTCCCTGGTTGAACCACCATGATCAGCACGATCATCCACATTGGTTAATCCAAGAATATACCGACCGAATACGGTTACTCTTCCGTGGGGGAAAACTTCTAAACCACCGGACAAAGAGACCGCGGTCTTTTTAAACTGGTTTTCTGTAGCGAGATTATTGTTATCCTCGGTCGACGTCATAAAATCAAATTGGGGACCGAGTGTAAAGGCAAAATGATCCCCTGTATGTAATTTCAATAAAACCGGGAGCGAGATATAACGGATCTTACCATCATACATTAAAAGATTCAGGGTTGTACTGCGGGTCTGGTACTGGTAAGAGTTATACATCAATTGTGGTTCAATTGAAAAGCCGTTTGATATAGGCAGGTTAAGCCATCCGCCAAAACCCCATCCTAATTTGGTCTTATAGTCCACTTGAGGCGTAGCGTTTTTGTCAGTCCTGAATTCAGTCATGTTGGCCGCACCCAGCAAGCCGCCAGAAACCGTGTAGTGCTCTTTTGCGACGGCGGTTTGCGCATGTGTCGCGTTTAGCAGGAAACCGGAAAGGGCAAATAAAAATAAACGTTTCATAAAGTTGATTTTTGATTAAATAATTTTTTTGAATCTTATCCCTTCTATTATTTTTTTAAGAGATACGACTGTGTAATTAAATTTTATGATTTCTTTCTACAAGGAAGATTCAAAATCTATACCAATGCCATCTTTCCACTCTGGGCAAAAAAATCCCCGTTATTAGAAATTTAAAATTTCCCCTAACTGAGATAGTGTTATAAACTATTATAAATTAAGAATCCATGCCTTCATCAGTGAAATGTTTTGATATAACCCCACTAGACCAAAACTGGCACGTTTTTAAAAAGAGTATAGAGAGCGTTTTGTAAAGTGATATATATGAAAAAAAATATTTTTTTGCCCTTTATCTTATTTTTATTTGTCGCATTCAATGATTTATCTGCTCAACCCGGAGTAGCTGCACATAATCCTGCAAAAGAAGAGAAGGAAAAACTTCTTCGTAGCCTCAATTCAATACCGGTCGATTCTTCCATGATCTACCCGCTTTCCTGGTATGTTGAAACGGAAGTCAATAGTATTTATACCTTTCTCAATACAAAACGCAAATTGAGCTCTCTTGATAAAGAAAAAGCAGAAAGAAGCCTGGGTTATTTTATAAAAGAACTTAGTCATGACCTGGAACAGGGAAAAATGGACCTGTACGACATCCCTGCTGCTGTAAATTCCTACAAAACAATTTTAATCGCTATCCTTTCACAGCAGCCACTGGCAACACTCCTGGAACCGATGGGGGCACAGCGCAGTCAATTGATGGCCGCTGCTTTCAGCCAGTATAATGAATATTCATTACTGGATGATGTAGCAGTATATAAGCGGGTGGCGGCTTCACCTGAATTTATTCTCCAGTTCCTGGAAAAGAAGCCTGGTTTTCGTTATGCGGACTCGTTGCTGCTGGAGGCTGCTGCTGACGACCCATTAAGGATTGTTGCTTACCTGAAGAAACAGGGCACAGGGCTCCAGGATAACATACGCAATAGTAATAATATTTACCTGCGACAAATTGCTTCACTTTCCGGTGATAAGCAGGTGTCGGAATTGCTTCCTTTCACAGCACGGATTGCGGAAAACCAGATAACAACGCAGGAGGTGCTTGAAAACAGGATGGAAGCGCCTAAATATTTTCAATTGATGGTAAATACCTTACAGCAGTCAATAAGACCGGGATATCCCGGGTCAATTTTCCTCAAACCGTTGCGCCGTGGAGTAAAACAAAAAGCACTTGCTTTTTACGCGAATGAGATAAATGACCTGCATACTTCTTCTGATGCAACCCGGTTTGCTTCGGTAAAAGGACTACCCCCGGAGGAAATTTATTATATAATAACCAGTTGCGGCGATGAATTATATACTTCCAGTTATCTCGGTTTGTATAAAAGATTAATGGAAAATTTTAAAGACCAGGACGCTGATTCTTTATTGGACAGGGTGCAGTATGATAATTTTAATCTTTTTATACGCCTGGCAGCCAATTATAATGTACTGGACGATTTTATACAGCGCCTGTCACCGGGGAAAAGGATAGAGGTCTTAAGACGTTTTATTGCCGGGATCGAGAAAGATGAAACCACAGCCCTGGAAAGAGCCATGGATATTGCCGATTCCTTTGCTGCACTTGGCGCTGCCAGCGAGATCAGTGATTTGATCAGGACCGAACTCCAATCCAACCTGGACCGCTGTACAAGTGACCAGGATTTTCTTGGTATACGACTATACAGTATTTTAACAAGCATATTTAATCTCAGCAGGCAGGAAAACGGCGTCGATAAACTATGGACAACCTTAGGTGATTACGAGCAGTTGAAAAACGAAGCCCTGGAAAATAAAAATGGGCAGATCGTGGAACTGGTTCTTTTTTACGGCGATGAAGATGGCATCGTTTCTTTTAATAATTTTTTGAAACGCTACGCGGATAATAGTAAATGGGAAATCACGAAAAATGAAAATTGGGTAAGTATCCGTTCACGTACAGAACAGCCGCTGATCATTTTCGCCAACCGGCCATTAGACATCAAACTGGAGATGGACCTCCGGGCCCAGGATAGTTTAATGACTTTTTTAAAAGAGCAATCTTTAGAGCCCGTTATTTTGGTACACCGCGGTCATAGTTATCATTTGGACAAAACGATGAAAAGGCTGACCGGGTCTGTCAAACTGGCGATACTGGGATCCTGTGGCGGTTATAACAAGGCCATAAGTATTGCGGCTATTAATCCGGATGTACAGGTGATCGGGTCTAAAAAGACAGGGTCTGGGTCAATTAATGATCCTATTCTTGAAATGATCAACGAAACCCTGGCGGATAAAAAAGATCTTTCCTGGCCAGGTATTTGGAAAAATTTGTCAAAAAGATTTATGAAAGATGAACAGGCATCCGGTCTTTTCAATGAATATTTTCCGCCCAGCCATAATCTCGGTTTGTTCGTTCTTAAGCTTTTTAAATATTATAACCGGTTTGTATAATATTTCATGAACGATTAATTGCGTGGGACACCTGGCCTGTCGGGCCGGCTAAGCTGTAAGTGAATCGCTGACTGTTTTCTTTCCTAACAACATCCGCAGGTTTTTCAGGAGGATCGTCATCAATAACATAAAGGCGATCAGTATGAAAAGAATGAATTCCTGTCGCAGCCCCCTAAGCCAATAGACTTCGATCAATACAAATCCGTGGATAAAACAGATAAGTTTAGCGGCAAATCCATGACTAAAACCGGTAGTAGTAAGTAAATGATGAATATGTGTTTTATCGGCCTGGAAGGGTGACTTCCCTTTCCATATCCTTATGGCAAAGACACGGAGGGTATCAAAAACAGGAATTAGAACAATACCCAGTACAAAAACTGGCGCATTTGGTAATACAGGGTCGGCAACCACAGCATTTACCTGCATGAGCCGGATACAAAGCACTGCTACTGCAAAGCCCAATACCATTGATCCGGTATCACCCATGAATATTTTTGCCGGGTTAAAATTAAAATACAGGAAGGCCAATATACCTCCAGCCAATGCAAAAGCAACAAGAGCCGTATTAATATCCCCGCTCATCGTAAGGAACATACCGAGGGTTGTCAAACTCATAAAACCAATACCACCAGCCAGGCCATCGATCCCGTCGATCAGGTTGAATGCATTGGTAATGCCGACAATTGCCAGTATTGTAAATGTATATTGAGCCGAAACGGAAAGCTCATTTATCCCGAAGAGCCCTTCAAAGGAAGTGATCCGGATACCCGAAATGGCGATAAGGGCGGCGAGTCCGACCTGGATAATAAATTTATATTTTGCGGAAAGATCTTTCAGGTCATCCATGATACCAAGGCCAAAAAGAACAGCTATAGAAAAGAAAAAACAAACCTGGGCAAGCTGGTTAGTGAAAGGGAACCATAGAAAAAGGGCTGTCATCATACCTGCCATGATCGCGATCCCGCCCATCGTCGGGATAGGCGCAGTATGTTCCTTGCGCTCATTGGGCACATCGTAAAGACGGTACTTTTTAACAAGGCTGATGATAGGTGGAATGGCAATAAGGGTGACCACAAAAGCCGTAATAAAACTAAGCAGGGCAAACTTGTAATCACTGAAATACAAATTCAGCTGAAGCAGGTTAAGGTGGTGGTTGTTCATTAGATACCGTTTTTAAGCGGGTGGCGGATTTCAATACAAAATAACCAGGTTTTCTGAAAAAAGGCAGGCATTTTTATTGTGAAGAACCCGGTAATAATTTTCCCCTTAACAACATGTAGTATTCCGGTATGATAATAGGATATTTGCCCGGGGCAGACCGTAATTTTCCCAAACCAATGACAGTATTATTTTATTTTTTCTGGTTCAGCGCGGCGATCTTATTCTATAGCTATGCAGGGTATGGAATAGTGATCTTCCTGTTGAACCGGCTCAAAACTGTTTTCCTTTCCCCGCGGAAAAATATCTCCATAGAGCAAACGATCCCTGTTACGCTGATCGTTACAGCTTATAATGAAGAATTGATTTTACAGGAAAAGATCAGGAACTGCCTGGCGATCGAGTATCCTGCCGGACAACTTCAACTCGTTTTCATCACCGATGGATCTGCAGACAGGTCTGCAGAATTGATCAGTCAATATCCTTCCATCACGCTTCTTCATCAACCCGAAAGAAAAGGTAAGTATGCAGCTATTAAAAGAGCTATGCAGCTGGTAAAGACACCTGTAGTAATATTCAGTGATGCGAACAGCCTGCTGAATCCCGGATGTATCCGTTATATGATGGAGCATTACGCGGACCCGGAAACAGGAGCTGTTGCGGGGGAGAAAAAAATATTGCGCGGTAGCGGAGTATCGGCAGTAGGAAAAGCAGAAGGGATCTATTGGCGCTATGAATCCTGGATGAAGAAACTTGATGCCGGTTTTTATTCGGTCATTGGTGCCGCGGGAGAATTGTTTTCCATTCGGACTGCATTGTTTAGTGAATTGGATGATGAGATTATACTGGATGATTTTATCATCTCCATGCAGGTTTGCCTTCGTGGGTATAAAATAGCTTATGAGCCGAGGGCCTGCGCCGTTGAAACAGCTTCCATCTCATTACTGGAAGAAGAAAAACGTAAAGTGAGGATATCGGCCGGGGCTTACCAGTCTATCCGGTATCTCCGCGATGCCCTGAATATTCTTAAACACCCCTTACTCGGATTCCAGTTTATTTCAAGGAGATTGCTGCGCTGGGTATTTTGCCCGCTGCTCCTTGTTGTTTTATTGCTGACCAATATTCTCATCACCGCTTATGCGCCGGGCCTGGATTTTTATAGGATAACCCTTTTCCTGCAAACCGGTTTTTATATACTGGCCTTATCTGGTTGGGTGATGCTGCGATCCGGAAAAAATGCCGGCCTCTTCGCCATCCCGTTTTACCTTGTTTTTATGAACTACTGCCAGGTTAAAGGATTTACCCGGTTCCTGAAAAAAAGACATACCGTATTATGGGAAAAATCACTCCGGCAGGTGATGGAAAGTTCATGATTCACCGTCTGCCCTGCTAAGGTGGATAGCCCGGGGTATGTTATTTTTGCGGCAAAGCCATATTTATTTCTTCAGCCTCCCACATATTAGCAACGCCCATAGAATACCTGAAAGGGGTTGGTCCTCAACGTGCCGACCTGTTGAAAAAGGGACTAAGCATTTTTACTTTTGGTGACCTTCTTGAACATTATCCTTACCGGCATATCGACAGGACCAGGATCAACTTCATCAGCGAGATCAACCCGGAGACCGAATTTGCACAGCTGGTAGTGGTGCTGGTAAATATGGATGTGATTGGCTTGCGGGGTGGCAAAAGACTTGTAGCACAGGTGAAGGACAAAACAGGTTTCCTCGAGTTAACCTGGTTCCAGGGGTTAAGCTGGGTACAAAAATCCCTGGAGGTTGGGCGATCTTACCTGGTATACGGCAGGGTAAGTTTTTACAATGGTCAGCCACAAATGGTCCACCCGGAATTTGAAGTCATTATTGCTGCAGAGCAGGGCCCCAAAAATTTCCTGGAGCCTGTTTACTCATCTACGGAAAAACTTAAAGCAAGAGGGCTTGGTGGAAAGCAGATCGGTAAACTGACGCAAACCTTATTAGGTCTACTACATGAAAAGGATATCCCGGAAAATCTGCCTGCCATTATTTTACAGCAACTAAAACTAATAACTAAAATAAAGGCATACCGCCAGATCCATTTCCCGGAAAGTATCGCAGCCTATGAGGAAGCGGTTAAACGATTAAAATTCGAGGAACTGTTTATTGCAAAGTTGCGGATGAGCCTGTTGTTGTCCAATCGTCATCGCTTTTCAAAAGGCGTTGTATTTAATACCGTGGGAGAATTCTTCAATGATTTCTACAGCAACTATCTTCCTTTTTCACTCACGGGCGCCCAGAAAAGAGTGATCAGGGAGATCCGGGCAGACACAGCAAAAGGAAGACAAATGAACCGTTTATTACAGGGGGATGTGGGTAGTGGTAAAACGATCGTAGCTGTTCTTATAATGTTACTGGCCATTGATAACGGCTACCAGGCCTGCCTGATGGCGCCCACTGAAATATTGGCGCAACAGCATTTCAAAACGATCAGTGGATTACTTAAAGAAATGAATGTACCGGTTAAATTGTTAAGTGGTTCTACAAAAGCGGCGGCCCGGAAAAAAATTTTAAAAGAACTGGAGGAAGGTGAACTCAAGATCCTGGTGGGAACCCATGCCGTGATCGAGGATGTGGTAAAATTCAGGAATCTCGGTATCGTCATAATAGATGAGCAACATAGGTTTGGAGTAGCACAACGGGCCCGGCTCTGGCAAAAGGCAGACATACCACCTCATATATTGGTTATGACAGCCACCCCGATCCCGCGGACATTGGCGATGACGGCTTATGGCGACCTGGATTATAGTGTTATTGACGAGCTGCCGCCGGGCAGACAACCAATTACTACCGTACATCGTTATGAATCACACCGGAGCAAGGTGATGGATTTTATCCGTGCCGAGATCGCAAAGGGCAGGCAGGTCTATATCATTTTCCCGCTTATTGAAGAAAGTGCCAAACTAGATTATGAGAACCTGATGAAGGGGTATGAAAATGTAAAAGCTTATTTCCCTGAACCTAAATACTGGATAAGTATGGTACATGGCCGGCAACCGGCGGAACAGAAAGAGCTGAACATGAAAAGATTTATTGAGAAAGACACGCAGATAATGGTATCCACCACCGTTATTGAAGTAGGGGTGGATGTCCCTAATGCTTCGGTCATGGTAATAGAAAGCGCGGAAAAATTCGGATTGTCACAGCTGCACCAGTTAAGGGGCCGGGTAGGCCGGGGGGCGGAAAAAAGCTATTGTATATTATTAACGGGGGCAAAAATGGGTAATGATGCCCGGGAGCGCATCCGTATCATGGTTTCCACCAATAACGGATTTGAAATTGCTGAAAAGGACCTTGAATTGAGAGGTCCGGGAGATATAGAAGGAACAAGACAAAGCGGGGTCTTAAACTTTAAGCTGGCAAGCCTAGTCCAAGACCGGCCCTTACTGGAACTGGCGGGAAAATTGGCAGCGCAGTTGCTGGAAAAAGATCCTGATCTCAATTCGGCCGAAAATTTGCAGCTAAAAAGCTTTTTAAAGCAGCAAAAAGGAAGCATTGCCTGGAGTAAAATATCCTGAAACCCCACCAGTACAAGTTACAGAGGTCACAGGAAGGTAAAACCTTCAAATACAGGATTTCTTAACACAAGTTTTCAAACCGGATCTCACTATTTTTAGTTATTTTAATACAAATAATTTGACCCTGAAACACCTTATCATTCTTACTGTTTTGATCATCCCGGCCCTGGTGGTAGGGGCGCAGAGTTATAATAACATTGAATTTATTGAGAACAAAGGTCAATGGGACAGCCGGGTGAAGTACCTCGGAAAAGTCAGCAACGGGGATTTTTATATACGGGAAGGTGGGTTTACTGTTGTACAACATAACCCTGTTGATTTTGCCAATGTGGCCAGGTTTCTTCACGGGCAAACGATGGATGGAAGACTGGTGACAAAAAATGATAAGATCGTCCTGCACTCTCATGCCTATCATGTCGATTTCCTGGGAGCCAATCCTGAGATCAATACAGTCCCGGATAAGGTCATTTCAACTTATAATAATTATTTCGTCGGCAATGACCCTTCCAAATGGGGGTCGGGCTGTAAGATCTACCAGGCCATTACCCTAAAGGATGTTTACCCGAACATTGATGTCCGTTATTACACGGACAATGATTTTTTGAAATACGATATCATCGTAAGACCCGGCGGAGATGTGTCAAAGATTGCTATGAAATATGATGGGGTGGATAAACTCCAGGTAAAGAACAAAGAATTGCTGATCGGCACTTCCGTCGGTGAACTGAAAGAATCTTCCCCTTATACTTACCAGGCAACGGCTACTGGCAAAGCCGCCATCAGTTGCAAATATGATATTAAAGATAACGTGGTCCGGTTCGATGTAAAGAATTATGACCCGGCTTCCACCCTGATCATTGACCCCGTTGTTGTTTTTTGTTCTTTTGCCGGTAGTACCGCAGATAACTGGGGATTCACGGCAACTTATGGCCCCGATGGAAGTATGTATGGTGGTGGAATTGTATTTAACAGCGGCGGAAGTTTCCCTACTTCACCCGGTGCTTTTGAAACGACTTTCCAGGGAGGTGCCGGGGCCAGTGCGATCGACATTGGCATTATCAAACTTTCACCGGATGGTTCCAACCGTATCTACGCAACTTATCTTGGTGGTGGTGGCAATGAACAGCCCCATAGCTTAGTGGTCGATAACCAGGGTAACCTGATAGTTGCGGGAAGATCAAGTTCCGCAAATTTTCCCCTCGCTAATCCAAGTGGAGGCGCCAGCCAGGTTGGGCCGGGTGGAGGGTTTGATATTATAGTAACTAAATTTAATTCGACAGGAACCAGCCTGATCGGGTCTAAAAAAATAGGTGGTACCGGCGATGATGGAGTTAATATTTCCGCGGTCCGTGGTTTGCAATCACTCCAACAAAACTATGGTGATGATGGCCGGAGTGAAGTAGTGCTCGACGGAGCAGGAAATGTATACGTGGCTTCCTGTACGCAATCAACCGGTCTTAATGCTTCCACTAGTTTCCCCTTGCGGGGCACACCTTTTCAAACCGTACCCGGTGGGGCGCAGGATGGAGTTGTTCTTAAACTGACACCGGATCTTGGTACCGTTCTTTTTTCTTCTTTCCTTGGAGGTTCAGGAGATGATGCGGCCTATGTAATTTCTATCGGGCCCGGTGGTGATATATATGTTGGCGGTGGTACACAAAGCGCTGATCTTTTTGGTGATCATTCGGGTACGATCGGCCCTGCCAATGTGCCCGGTCCAACCGGAGTTCCTTCTATTGATGGTTTTGTTGCCCGCATAAATAATTCAGGAACTGCGCTGATCAAATCCACCTTCCTGGGAACAAGCGGTATCGACCAGGTTTTTGGTATCCAGTTTGACGGAAAAGGGTTTCCTTATGTAATGGGACAGACCACTGGTGCGTGGCCGATTGTCAATGCGGTTTATAACGATGCCAATTCAAAACAGTTTATCGCTAAAATGAAGCCGGATCTTTCGGCTTATGTTTATTCTACTGTCTTTGGTTCAGGATCAGCCACACCTAATATTTCCCCGATAGCTTTCCTGGTTGACCGCTGTGAAAATGTTTATATATCAGGCTGGGGAGGTTTTTTCTTTAGCAATAATGCTTATAATAGTTCCGGTACAAGAGGGATGCCTGTTACTGCCGATGCGATTAAGTCCACTACGGATGGAAAGGATTTTTATTTCTTTGTATTGAAAAAAGATGCTGCCAGTCCTACGCCTTTATTCGCCAGTTTTTTTGGTGAGAATAATACAGCCCAGCAGGGAGGAACCGACCACGTAGACGGAGGAACAAGCCGGTTTGACCGTAATGGCGTTATCTACCAGGCTATTTGTGGTAACTGCAGGTTGGGATCACCAGCGATCCCTTACCCGACCACACCCGGCGCCTGGGCCACTACGCATAGTTCCCCCAATTGCAATCTTACCATGGTAAAAATTGCGATGAATCTTGCTGGTGTAGCCGGCGCGGTCAGGTCCGCCATTGATGGGGTAAGAGATACTGCAGGCTGCGTTCCGCTTCCGGTTGTCTTTACCGATACGATCGGGAACGCCCAGACCTACGAATGGTATTTCAATTATGTTCCGGGCAATCCACCCGACCTGATCACCACTGTTCCGACAGCTAATTTTACCTATAACACAATTGGCGTTTACAGGGTAATGCTCGTTGCTGTGGATCCCAATACCTGTAATGTAAGAGACTCCTCTTTCATCAATATAAAAGTAGGAGACCTGATAGCTGACCTTCGGCCTTCGTGGCAACCTATCGGTCCGGGTTGTCCGAAGTTTACTTATCAATTCACTAATAATTCCTTAACGGATCCGTCGCGACCATTCCAGGATACTTCCTTTGTATGGGATTTTGGTGATGGCAGCCCGAGAGTGCCTGCGAAAATTGGTCCCGCGAATGCAGTTGTACATACTTATCCTGCCCTCGGTACTTATTTGCCGATGCTGATCCTGAAGGATACTGCGTATTGTAATAACCCGGATGACAGCACCTTTACGATCAGCATTGCCGATAATGTAAAAGCGATCATCGCTACGTCACCCACGGGCTGTATTCCCTATAATGCGGTTTTTAACAGTAAATCATTGAACGGGGTAAGCTTCCAATGGGATTTTGGAGATCCATCCTCTCCTAATAATACCTCTATACTGGCGAACCCGACCCACCTGTATGTAAATACCGGTACTTATATCGTAAGGCTTACAGCCACCAACAATGGTACCTGTAATATTACCCACGACACAACCTTTACGGTCAATGTATTTGACGCACCCATACCCGATTATAGTTATTCGCCGGATCCACCCGTTGCGAATACCCCGATCGTATTTACCAACCTGTCTTCTCCTGATGCGACCAGGTTTAAATGGAATTTCGGTGATGGGGATAGTTTATTGACGAGTTCGAGGGCACCGGTAGAACACCAGTATAATGCCACCGGTACTTTCAACGCTTGTCTTACTGCCTATAATGCTGCCAGTTGTGACAGTACGATTTGCCGTCCTGTAATGGCGATCATCATACCATTAGTGGATGTGCCCAATGCCTTTACGCCTCAAAGCGGTGACATCAACAGCGTGGTATTGGTAAGAGGATTCGGTATTGCCAAAATGCAATTCATTATCTGGAACCGCTGGGGTCAAAAGGTATTTGAGACCAGCAATCGTTTCCAGGGTTGGGATGGTAAGGTAAAAGGAGTGGTTCAGCCAATGGATGTCTATGCGTACACGCTGAGTATAGAATTCTCCGATGGTACGAAAGCGACCAAGAAAGGAGATATTACGTTAATAAGATAACGCTAAGAGGAAAAAGAGAAAGTAAATAATTAAAAGGGTTGATTCAACGTACAAGGAGGAAAAAGAGATGCGGGTATTAAACTTCAAATTGAATAGTAAGAAAAATATGCAGCTGGTGATGGCATTGCTAGCAGTTAATAGCCTGCAGCTCACAGCTTTTTCCCAGGACCTGCATTTCTCCCAATTCTTCAATTCACCATTGCTGACCAACCCGGCCAATACCGGTTTTATACCGGATGGTGATTACCGGCTGGGAATTAATTACCGTAACCAGTGGGCGGCGATCACTGCTTTTCCGTATAAAACAATGAGTGCATATGGAGATTTTCAAACCATGCAGAACCGCGATAATACAGGGTGGTTAGGGGTTGGGGGTGTTATATTAAGAGATGTGGCCGGAACAGGATCACTTACTTCCACCAAGATCTATGGATCCGTTGCTTATCACCAGATGGTCAATGCAGGTAGCCTGGTGAGCCTTGGGTTCAATGCCGGGTGGGCTAATAAAAATATCAATACGTCCAACCTTACTTTTCCCAGTCAATGGAACGGGAAATTCTTTGATGTACATAATACAACGGTCGCTCCAAAACTGGATGTCAACAATATCAATTACCTCGACCTGCAGGTGGGAGCCAACTATGCCTATTTCCCTACGGATAAGGTTTACCTGAATGCCGGCTTTTCTGCTCTGCATGTCAACCGCCCGAGAGAATCATTTTTCGACCAGCAACAGGGAGTCGACAACCGGGTGCCTGTCCGGTATACTGGTTTTTTGAATGGCAGTTTTATGATGAACGACCGGGTGATTCTGAACCCTAACGTCTATGCCTCTCTCCAGGCAAAATCCTACGAAGTAGTGGGAGGTCTGAATGCACATTATAACTTATCCGGTGACGGTGAAAAAATATTGATCGCCGGGGTCTATTATCGCTATAAGGATGCCGTTATCCCAATGATAGGACTGGGATATAAGGATATGACCTTTACGTTCAGTTACGATGCCACCATGTCTACCCTGAAGAATTATAATAATACACGCGGCGCCTTTGAATTCTCCCTGGTCAAGCAGGGTGTAATTGACAGGTATAACGGAAACAGCCGGGAATCGATGTGCCCCTCGTTTAAAAACTACTAAGTATCCTTTCTTCATGTTGCTGAATATTCCGATTTTTACAGTTCCTCATGTAAAAAAAAGATCATGGAAACAGCTGCCAGCCTTCGCTTAACTGCAAAGCATCTTGAAGCCTTTAAAAAGATTGTAGGAGACTCTTTTGTCCTCTCGGATGAAGAATCCCTTCATCATTATTCCCACGATGAGACGGAAGACCTGCATTACTTACCGGAGCTGGTGATCAAACCACGTACCGCGGAAGAGATCAGCGCTATCCTGAAGATCTGCAACAGGGACCGGATACCAGTTACTCCCCGGGGAGCCGGCACGGGGCTTAGTGGCGGAGCTTTACCTCATCTTGGCGGAGTATTATTGTCAACCGAAAGGATGAACCATGTGCTGGGCATCGATGAGCGCAACCTGCAGGTAACAACCGAACCCGGGGTGATCACCGAAGTGTTGC
>JANMKG010000161.1:0-8904 GCA_031371915.1 Chitinophagaceae bacterium
ATCTGCCCTGGCTTTAATGTAGTTTATACAGTAGGAGCAACAGGCGCAGGGCTTACTTACCAATGGCGTAAGAATGGAGTAAACCTGGTAAATGCCGGATTTATTTCTGGTGTCAATACCAACACACTGACGATCGCTACAGTAGGCGCAGGTGATGCCGGAAGTTATGATGTAGTCGTGTCGGGCACCTGTGCACCACCAGCAATTTCTAACCCTGCTGTGCTGATCATCGCTACTCCGCCAACCATCACGACACAACCTGTATCCCAGATAGTGTGCGTGGGCACCAACGCGGTGTTCAGTGTAGTGGTTGCAGGAGCTCCACCGCCAAATATTTTCCAATGGCAGGTGAGTACAAATGGCGGTGGTACATGGACAGACCTTACGACCAACGGTTCTTATACAAATACACTCACCGTCCCTAACCCGACAAATGCCAACAATGGCTTCCAGTACAGGGTAAGGATCACTAATAATTGTGGTGGTGGATTCATTTTCTCCAATGCGGCCACCCTGACTGTAAATGCGTTTGTCCAGGCTGTCGCAACAGATCTCTGGAACCAGCGGATATGTATCAGTGATACGCTGATACCATTGGTAGGAACACCTGTAGGCGGAAGCTGGAGTGGTATTGGGGTGTCCGGGTTCAATTTTGTTCCTGGGGCAACAGGTGTAGGAACTTATATACTCACGTATACCTATACAGGTAATAATGGACTGGGATGTACTTCCACAGATACCACCAAAGTTATTGTGTCGGATTGTGGTGAACGCACCCGTTTGCTCAGCGACAATGGTGTAATCCTCTATCCCAATCCCAATAATGGCCGCTTTAATATTAAGGTCAACAGTACCTTGTATAATTATCTTGGTATGAAAGTCTATGATATGCAGGGTCGTCTTGTGAATGGCCGATCAAATGGCAAGGTACTAGAGTCGCCAGTATATGGTAACCTCGTATTTGGCCGGGTGATCCCTGTCGATCTGAGTTACTTACCGGCTGGCACTTACCTCATCAAGCTATACTATGACGATGGTATCCGGAGTTCTGAGAAAGGCATCCTGGTTGTTATCTCGCATAATTAATAAATAAACCTTTGAAAAAATACCAGCATCCCGTTAACCCGGGATGCTTTTTTTTGCCCCTGCGGGATTAACTTTATCTGCATGTCGTCATCCCGCCTTATAGCATCATTAAAAAAGTCTTTGTCTTTTCATCCAGTGGTTCCTTTCGATGCCGCAAAAGACAGGTTGCTTTCAATGGATTTCACAAAGGATAACAAAGACATTAGTGAGGATATGCTTTATCAACTACCCGCATTGACAGCTTATATCGAAGGAAAATTGAGTGATGCCGGGGCCCGGTATGGTATTGGAGGATATGCTGAACACAGAACGATCTATAGCAGCAGTAAAGTCTTCGATGCTGACCGGCCGGGAGAAGAACCCCGCCGGCTTCACCTCGGCACCGATATCTGGGGCAAAGCCTATACACCCGTCATGGCGCCGCTTAACGGCATCGTTCACAGTTTTGCTTTCAATAACCAGCCAGGTGACTACGGGGCCACGATCCTTCTTTCACATGCGTTGGAAGAAAACGTTTTTTTTACCCTATACGGTCACCTTAGTTTGAATTCGATCAAAAATATTCGGGAAGGCGACAGGGTTGAAAAGGGGGACACCATTGCAGCGTTTGGTATTCCGGCAGAAAACGGTCAATGGCCTCCCCATCTTCATTTTCAGCTGGTAGAAGATATTAGAGAATGGAAAGGTGATTACCCGGGTGTTTGCAAATTCTCTGAAAAAGAAAAATGGCTGGCTAACAGTCCCGACCCCGATCTCATTTTACAAATGAACCGGTATATCAAACAATAAACGCTTATAGTTTAAGTAATTTGAATGCATGGGTCCATTGATTTTTCAGGATCCCCGGGATACACCATAAGATACATAAAGGCTCAATGGCACGGGCGCTTTCAGCCATTCCCATATCGGCTATTTCCCAGCCAAAGGAAGTTAATATACCCGTGACCGTTTGTTTGGCCTCTTCATCATTACCACAAATGAACATGGTGGGTATTCCCCCGGGAAAACCAGGTTTGTACATAAAAGCATTACCTACTGAATTAAATGCTTTCACCAGTTTTGCAGCAGGTAATTGTTGCTGGATCCTCTCCATCAGGGAATCATTGGGACCGGTGAAAAATTGAAGGACACCGTTCTGAGGTGGGGCCGCAGCAATGGGATTGGTCGCATCAATAACAAGTTTGCCGGCGAAATTAGTTTCACCCGCAAGCTTTATCGCGTCTGCTGTAACAGCACCGTTCGTGGCCAGCACGATCCACTCTCCGAACGCCGCGGTTTCCGCGAAATCTCCTATGGATATCGCAGGGTTGGCCTCTTTGAATTTTACCACTGCCTCTTTCTTCGTGTCCCTGGTGCCTAGTTTTACCTGGTGCCCTTCGCTGCTGAATGCTTTGGCGAGGACCTGGCCTACAATACCCGACCCGATGATACCGACTTTCATGACTGCTGGTTTTTGTTGATTAATAATTAGCTTTACAACAATACAACAAAAAAGTTCATGTCCAATCCCAACCTGAGTAGTGATAAACAAAATTTGACCGCGGCAGATAAAGAATTTGAGAATAATATCCGCCCGTCGCAGATCAGTGATTTTTCGGGACAGGAACAGGTCATAGACAATCTCCGCATTTTTATTAAAGCGGCCAGGATGCGCGGGGAAGCACTGGACCATGTTTTATTTCACGGTCCACCGGGACTGGGAAAAACTACGCTTTCAAGGATCGTCGCTAATGAACTAGGGGTGAATATCAGGGAGACATCGGGGCCGGTCATTGAAAAGCCGGGTGATCTCGCGGGATTGTTGACCAGTCTTGAACCCAACGATGTGTTGTTCATTGATGAGATACACCGGTTGAGTACGGTCGTTGAAGAATATCTGTACGCGGCGATGGAAGATTACCGGATCGATATCATGATCGATACCGGTCCCAATGCAAGAAGTATACAGATCAACCTGAATCCTTTTACCCTGGTAGGTGCAACGACCAGGAGCGGTTTGCTTACTGCACCGTTACTCTCACGTTTTGCCATCAAATCAAGACTGGAATATTATACAGCCCCGGTATTGAATAAGATCATTCACAGGTCTGCGGGTATACTTGGAACAAAGATTTCTAAAGAAGCAGTGGAAGAGATCGGGAGAAGAAGCCGCGGCACCCCCCGTATTGCTAATGGTTTATTAAGAAGGGTAAGGGATTTTGCCCAGGTATTAAATGACGGGGAGATCGATATCGGGATCACCCGGCATGCTTTAAAGGCTTTGAATGTGGATGAACACGGACTGGATGATATGGACAACCGCATTCTTTCTACTATTATAGACAAATTCAAAGGCGGCCCCGTAGGCCTGACTACCATTGCAACCGCAGTCAGCGAGGAAGCCGGCACGATCGAAGAAGTGTATGAACCATTCCTGATACAGGAAGGTTTTTTACAACGAACACCCCGTGGTAGGGAAGTAACAGCTAAAGCGTATGAACACCTGGGAAAGAAGAGACCGGGAGGAACGGGGACTTTGTTTACAGAGTAAAATACTGCCGGTATAATAGTATATAGAGTATATAAAGTATCTGCGAACTGAAAATACTTTTATATACTCTTTATACTTTATTTACTTTAATTCCCGCCAGCAACCTCCAAAAAAAATGAGCGTCCCACTCAGGGACACTCATTGGCATATCTTCAAATTTTCAAATTGTCAAATCAGCTCTGTACAACCAACCGGAATCCATTCCCGTGTATATTCACGATCTCGATCTTCTCATCATCTTTTAAATACTTCCGGAGTTTGGCAATATAAACATCCATGCTCCGGCCATTAAAATAGGTATCGCTGCCCCAGATCCTTTTAAGTGCAGCTTCCCTCGGGAGCAGGTCATTCAGGTGTTCAGCCAGCATTTTCAGCAACTCATTCTCTTTGGGAGATAAGGTTTGCGTTATCCCGCCGTGTATCAGCTGCCGCAGTTTGGGGTTGAAATGATAAGTGGACAGGTCAAATTCCTTGTTCTCACTTTCTTTATTTTGTTCCTCGTTCCTTTTCAGGATGGCTTTTATTTTCAGCAACAGCACTTCGCTGTCAAAGGGCTTAGTGATATAATCATCCGCTCCGAGTTTATAACCCTGGATCACGTCTTCTTTCATGGTCTTGGCACTGAGGAAGAACAGGGGTATGTCGGGATCCACATCCCGGATCTCTTCGGCAAGGGTAAAACCATCCATATTGGGCATCATGACATCCAGCAGGCAGAGGTCAAATTTTTCCCGTTGAAAAGCAGCCAGTCCCAGGCGGCCATCTCTTTCCAGCGTTACATCGTAGTCGTTTAGTTCCAGGTAATTCTTCAGCACACTTCCCAGGTTAGGATCATCTTCGCACAACAAAATTTTAGGTTTCTTAGTGTCCATTGATAAAAGTTTTAAGGCTATTTCATTCCTTGTTTATAGATCTCATCTCCGATATACTCTCTCCATTGATGGAGAGGAAAGGGGAGGGCTGAGGTTGGTGACAAATAAAGTTAAAGCATTTCGGGGGTTCAAGGATAACAGACGAATTTTTTGTTAAAACACCTTTTTTCAACCCCTTTGCTATACACATTCGGCATAATATCTATAAAAACTGTGCCATGCACATGAGTGCCTGCAACGAAGGCCGGAAAAAGGAAAGATATTCATCGTTCTGCAAAAAAAGTGCTGTCCCGGTGCCAGCGCTAAATGAAGAATAGTAACGGGATGTTAATGACTTCTTTTTCTGTTTCAATTCCTGTAACTTCCAAGTAAAATCATACCAATGGCAGACAGTGCAAAATTCCTGGAAGCAATAAAATCCGGATATACTTTCAAAGGAGAAGCCTTCAAGATCGGTTGCGGTATGCTGGACGGGAACGTGATCAGCGGTGCCGATGTTTACATCCCGATGAAAACGCTGAATCGGCATGGCCTCATCGCAGGGGCCACCGGAACGGGAAAAACAAAAACGTTACAGGTACTGGCCGAAGGATTAAGTGACGCGAGTATACCTGTGTTGATGATGGATATCAAGGGCGACCTGAGTGGTATTGCTGCCGCGGGAACGCTGAATGATAAGATCACGGAACGTTGCCAGAAACTCAGTATCGAATTCAAACCCACTGCCTACCCGGTTGAACTCCTCACACTCAGTAATCAAAAAGGAGCAAGACTCCGGGCAACGGTAAGTGAGTTCGGCCCCGTATTACTTTCCAAGATCCTTGGTCTGAATGACACCCAGGGTGGTTTCGTCGCTATGATATTCAAGTATTGCGACGATAATAAACTTCCGTTGCTTGACCTGAAAGATTTTGTCAAGGTATTACAGTTTGTCAGCGATGAAGGAAAAGTGGAACTCGAAAAAACCTATGGCAAAATATCGACCACTTCTACCGGCACGATACTCCGGAAAGTAATAGAACTGCAGCAACAGGGGGCAGATGTCTTCTTCGGCGAAAAAAGTTTTGAAGTGGACGACCTGATGCGGATCAATGGCCAGGGAAAGGGGATGATCTCTATCGTCCGGGTGACGGATCTCCAGGACCGCCCCAAGCTCTTTTCTACTTTTATGCTGCAGTTACTGGCGGAACTCTATGCCACCTGCCCGGAAGAAGGAGACCTGGACAAACCTAAACTTGTAATATTTATTGATGAGGCCCACCTTATTTTCCAGGAAGCCAGCGAAGCATTGCTGCAACAGATCGAAACGATCATCAAGCTGATCCGTTCCAAGGGGATCGGTATCTATTTCTGCACGCAGAACCCCATGGATGTTCCCGCTTCCGTACTGGCACAACTGGGATTGAAAGTGCAACATGCTTTGCGGGCCTTTACCGCGGCCGACAGGAAAGTGATCAAACAAACCGCTGAGAATTATCCTGAAACGACATTTTATAAAACAGAGGACCTTATTACAGAGTTGGGCACGGGCGAGGCGCTGGTTACTATCCTCAATGAAAAAGGGATCCCAACGCCACTGGTGCATTGTATGCTGCGGCCGCCCCAGAGTCGTATGGATATACTAACCGACGCGGAAATTGATACACTTTTAGGTCAATCAAAGATCGCTTCGAAATACAACCAGGTGATCGATAGTGAAAGCGCTTACGAGATCCTTACGGAAAAATTAAAGGAAGCTGCGGAAAAGAAATCCGAAGAGCAGGCCGCGAACGAAGAAAAGAAACCAGCAGCGAAAGAAAAAGGTTTTCTAGACAATCCCGTTGTAAAAAGTATGACCCGTACCGCGGGGAATACGATCGTCAGGACCCTGCTCGGGGTATTGGGACTAGGAGGCAGAAGCCGCAGCCGTAAGAGTCTGTTTTAAATTGAATACTTTTTGACCATTTTTTGGAGCACAAAGAAAACAAAGGAAACACAAAGAACACTAAGAAATTAAAGCCTCAACAATAAGAGCATCGACATACGTTGTGTCCTTCGTGGTTCTTCGTGTACTTCATGCTCCTGTATTTAATACTACTACCAATTAATAACCAGATATTGTTAGTGATAAACTATTAAACGATCAACGAATCATTATGGAAAGCAATCATCCAACACCAGAAAAGATATTACAAATGGGCCTGGGTTTCTGGGCTTCCAAAACGTTATTAACCGCTGTCAACCTGAAACTATTCACGCACCTGGCTGAAAAAGGGAAGCTAAGCGGCGCCCAGATTAAACAACAGTTTGGATTTAAGTGTACGGACAGGAATGTGTATGATTTCCTCGACACACTGACCTCTTTTGGTTTTTTACAAAGAGAAGGTGTCCTGGATACTGCCCAGTATTCAAATGCTGAAGAAACGGGGATCTTCCTGGATAAAAAGAAACCGAGTTATATCGGTGGAATCCTCGAAATGGCCAATAACAGGCTATATCCTTTCTGGGCCGACCTTGAAGCGGGATTGACCAGCGGCCTGCCGCAGAATGAAAGCAAACACGGCACACATGATATGTTTGCAACTTTATATGAATCCCCGGAGCGGTTAAAAGAATTTGTACATGCCATGAGCGGGATACAGATGGGAAACTTTATGCAGTTTGCACAGCAATTCGAATTCGACAACTATAAAACACTGACAGATGCCGGTGGGGCAGGTGCTATGCTTTCCATCATGGTGGCCAAACACCAGCCGCATATGCAATGCACCAGTTTTGATCTCCCGGCTGTGAATGCCGTGGCAAAGGATAATATCAGCCAGTTCTCTTTATCAGAAAGAGTAAAAACTGCAGACGGAAATTTTTTTAAGGATCCCCTGCCGGCAGCGGATGTGGTTGTCATGGGTAATATTCTCCATGACTGGAATGAAGAACAAAAACTTCAACTCATGAACAAAGCCTTCGAGGCTTTACCTGAAGGCGGCGCATTTGTCGCGATCGAAAATGTGATCGATGATGAAAGAAGAAAGAATTCTTTTGGTTTGATGATGAGCCTGAATATGCTGATTGAAACAGGAACAGGGTTTGATTATACCTTCAAAGATTTTTCTGGCTGGGCCCGTACCGTTGGTTTTAAAACCACCCGGCTTATGCCGCTGACGGGGCCTTCCAGCGCTGCGATCGCTATTAAATAAACTATTTCAGCCGCACCCGTCCACTGGCATCCATTTCAATTTTATTTTCGGCCTGGAGGAACTCAAGCATCTTCCAGGCTTTTTCTTTCCTGACCCCGTTGAGTTTCAGTAAAAGATCCTTTGTATGCAGTGACTCATACTTCACCATATTGATGATCCGGTGATGAAGGGTATCGAATTCTTCTTTGCTAAGATGGGTCGCTTTTTGTCGCAGGCAATTATCACAGATACCACAGGGTCGTACATAACTGTCCCCAAAATAGGAACCAATGATACGGCTCCGGCAGGCAGCATCTTCTTTGATATAGCGGATCATTTGTTTCATCCGCTGTTTGAATTGCTCCTTTCTTTTATTATAGTCCACCATGTTGATCGAAATATCTTCCGCTTTGATGCGATCACGGAGCAAAAAAAGCTGGGGGACATCTTTCTGGGGATGGTATTCAATAATACGTGCCTGGCTTAACTGTAACAATTGTTTTTTTACTTCCTCAGCACCTGTTCTCATCATCCCGGCAATCACTTTCTCCGAAATGGGTACGGGCTGATCAAAGATCCCTTCGTAAGCCCGTAACAAGGTCTTTATAACGGGCTCGAGTTGCGGATGCTCTTTTTCAAATGCATAGAGATAGTCCTTACCGGTAGTAAAACCGGCACTGGCCTGGATAAAAACCTGTTCGTTAAAGGCGAGCCAGCCTTCCTGTTCCAGTGTTTTCAGGGAATACAGGGTAGTGTGACTGGCCAGACTGAATTTTTTTAAAAAATCGGAAATATCAAAATCATAGTATTGTCCCTGGCCGGATCCGGTTGGTATTTGCAGGTAATTGGCCGCGGCCTGGTAGATATCCCTGATCGTATCCAGCGATGGAAACCGCAGGGCAGCTAACTCCTCCAGTTCTTTCAGGTCCCTTTCATCATATAATAATACGGCATAGGATGTCTTGCCATCCCTTCCGGCCCGGCCCGCTTCCTGGTAATAATTTTCGAGGCAATCGGGTACGTCGGCATGGATCACGGTGCGGACATCCGGCTTATCGATCCCCATCCCGAAAGCATTGGTGCAAACGATCACTCTTGTTTTGTTATGGATCCATTCTTCCTGTCACCGGCTTCTTTCTTCCTGTAATAACCCCGCATGGTAAAAATTGGCAGGGATTTGTTGCAACTGCAGCAGGTCGCTGATCTCTTTTGTTCTTTTCCTGCTTTTGCAATACACGATACTGCTTCCCGGCACTTTTCTTAG
>JANMKG010000180.1:0-9565 GCA_031371915.1 Chitinophagaceae bacterium
CGTCTCTCCGTTCGGTTAAAAGCTGGACTTGTATCCGGCGCGGTGGCCTTACCGGATACAGGCAATGGTTTTGTTGTAAAGAAAAATGTTTTCTCCGGTAAGGCCTTTGCCAATATCGCAGTGAACACCCCTGTTAAGATCATTGCTTTGAACCCAAATGCTTATAAGATTGTAGCGGGTGAAGGAACCGCAGAAGTGGTTGCATTCAATGCCACCCTTCCTGCAGCCAACGTAAAAGTGACGAATACGATAAAGGCCAGTGGTGAGGTACCGCTGACGGAAGCCGAAATAGTTGTAAGTGCCGGTCGTGGATTAAAGGGCCCGGAGAACTGGGGTATGGTGGAAGAACTGGCGAAAGTATTGCACGCCGCTACTGCCTGCAGCCGCCCGGTTGCCGACGCACACTGGCGCCCGCACAATGAACATGTGGGACAAACAGGTATCGCCATTGCACCCAATCTATATATTGCAATCGGTATCTCGGGAGCAATCCAGCACCTGGCCGGTGTCAACAGGAGCAAAGTGATCGTCGTGATCAATAAAGATCCCGAAGCACCTTTCTTCAAGGCCGCCGATTACGGTATCGTGGGTGATGCGTTTGAAGTGGTACCCCAGCTTACTACGGAGATCAAGAAGCTGAAGGGAATCTCCTAACTCTGTATTGGATCCGGTTGATTTAAACGCGGAGAAAAAAGAACGCAAAGTTCCCGCAGAGAACTCTGCGTAAACTTTGCTTCTCATGTTCTTTGCGCTGAAAAACCCTAAAATCATGAAATTTTGCTTTATGGTTTTTTATTGCAAACTTGCAGGACCAATAACCACCTTCTATGAAAAGAACAGCCCTCCTCCTGCTCTCCTTCTTTATTTGCATTGCCCTGGCCGCCCAAAAGAAAAGCAGCAAGAAAAAAGACGATAAGAACGACAAAGACAAATCCAACCGTGTTGATTATATACTCAAGACAGACCCGGCAGTTCCGGTACCGGATACCGCCACCAAATTCACCGGCGTTATCAAATACCGCATTACGACTGATGACCCGTCCGATCGGGATTCGATGTTCATTGTTTTTGGCGAAGACAAGATGCGCTTTATCATGTTCTATCCCGGTTATAAGGAAGGTGATATTTTCCAGGATAATATGATTGCCAATTTCAAAGACAGCAGTTTCCTGGTCATGGACAACCGCGCCAAAACCTACAAAACAGAAAAACTGGGTAACCGTAACAGCGGTACGGTCTTCTCCCTGAACAATTTTAAAAAAACAGGACTGATCCTGAAATACACCTGCCAGGAATATAGCGGGCAAATGACCACCAAGGAGGGTGACAATTTTGAAGTGGCTGCCCTCCTCAGTAAACAGCATTCCTATATAAGCACCCAGGATTATAATTTCATGAATATCCAGCCCGCCGTAGTTGGCTACAAAATTGTATTGGGTTACAGAACAAAGTCCTCGGAAAATGAGAATACTTATATCATAGCTTATAAGATTGAGCCGGGAAACGTGGACAGCTATTTTGACCTGGCCGGTTTCCAGGCAAAATAAGGGAGGCCATAAAGGCATTACTCTTCCCCAGGGGATTTTTATGGGTCATATTTCAACCCATTAAAACTAAAGGCTTAAATTCGTGGCTTCAATGAAGAAGATAGAATTGGAAATCGTGGCCCTCTCGCATAGCATTACGCAGACTCATTCCTATGCGGTAGTGCTGGGGGAAGTGAACGGGTTAAGACGTTTACCGATCGTTATCGGCGGCTTTGAAGCGCAGGCTATCGCTGTTGCCCTCGAAAAAATGCAACCCAGCCGCCCGCTGACCCATGACCTGATGAAGAATTTCATGACCGCTTTCGCCATAGATCTTCACGAGATCATTATCTGCGACCTGCAGGAAGGCATTTTCTATTCAAAACTTGTTTGCTCAACAGAGAATGATACGGTGGAAATTGATTCCCGTACTTCTGATGCGATCGCCCTGGCCGTTCGTTTTGGTTGCCCGATCTACACCTATGAGAATATCCTTGAGAGTGCCGGCATCCTGATGGAAGACACGGCAGCCACTACAGGCAAAAAGAAAAAATCCAAGCAGGAAGTAATGGTGGAAGAAGACGGCCCTGCTGGCAATGAAGACCTGAAAACCATGACATTGGAAGAGTTGAATACACTTTTAAACGAAGTATTGGAGGGTGAGGATTATATCCGCGCCATTGCTATCCGGGACGAGATCAACAGCCGTGGAAAGAAGCGCTGATCAGGACCGGTCATTCATTCCACCTTACTAAACCCTTACCCGTGATAGTTTTTCCCAACTGCAAGATCAATCTTGGACTCAATATTCTCCGCAAACGGAGTGATGGCTATCATGATCTCGAAACGATCTTTTATCCTCTCCCACTAAATGATGTGCTGGAGATCATTGAACATAAACAACCGGAACGAACAGTCCCCATTCCTTTTACCACAAGCGGTTTGAATATTGTGGGCGATACATCTTCCAATATTTGTGTAAAAGCCTACCGGCTGCTGAAAAAAAGATTTCATTCGCTTCCCTTTGTGCAAATGCACCTGCACAAGATTATTCCCTCAGGTGCAGGACTGGGAGGCGGAAGTGCTGACGCAGCCTTTACGTTGCAATTACTGAACAGGAAATTTGAACTCGGTCTCTCCCACGAAGAATTGATTGATTGTGCTGCCCAGCTTGGCAGTGACTGCCCCTTCTTTATTATAGATCAACCCTGTTTTGCTTCCGGCACGGGTGGGGTACTTGAAAAGATCGATCTCGACCTCTCAGGTTACCAGTTTGTGATCGTGAACCCGGGGATCCATATCGATACAGGAAGGGCATTTCTGAATATTGTACCAGCTCCTGCTGAGATATCCATTAAAGAGATCATTAAAAGCCCTTTGCATCGCTGGAAGGATGAACTGATCAATGATTTTGAAAAGATCATCTTTAAAGATCACCGGGCTATCGTGGATATAAAAGATGAATTGTACCGGCAGGGCGCGATCTACGCTTCCATGAGCGGGAGCGGAAGCACAGTCTATGGCATCTTCGAAAAAGAACCTGCCCTTCGTTTATCGTTTCCCTCTTCTTATTTTGTAAGGCAATTAATCAGCTAAGCTCAGCAGTGCTTCCAGGTCAAGCGGGTCGCTCATCATTTGTAAATTACCGGCTGCATCTTTTGGCCATTCTTCTTTGGGTCTGTCCCAGTATAATTCAACACCATTCCTGTCAGGATCATCCAGGTAGATGGCTTCCGAAACACCATGATCAGATGCGCCGGTAAGCGGGTATCCCGCGGTGACCAGTCTTTTCAATGCGATAGCAAGATCCTTTCTCGTGGGATAAAGAATAGCGGTATGATAAAGACCCACCGCATTCACAGGAGCAGGTCCGGCATTTTTACTGTGCCAGGTATTCAGCCCGATATGATGATGATAACCACCTGCGGAAATAAACGCGGCGCTCTCACCATAGTATTGCTGTAATTCAAAACCCAGCAGGTCGCGGTAAAATTTCAAGGACCTTTCCAGGTCAGCAACTTTTAAATGCACGTGACCGATACGGGCACCCGGGGGGATTGTATAAGACATGTATTATTTTGTATAAAAGTAATCAACCCGAATGAAAAGAGGCTTCAAGACTATAGAAATGAGAAATGAGGAATAAGGTTGCTTCGGCTTTGCCTCGCAATAAGGAAGTGAAGTTGGAAGTCAAAGAGCAGGATCGGATCAAGTTAGCGGCTCCCGGACCCCCGTCTTCCTGACTTCGGACTTTTTTTCTTACCTTGCATCAAATTACACGTTATTCAACTCAGCGCTTACATATCCTTTTTCCTTCAAAAGAACCTCGACCTGCTGAATCATCGAGGTTAATCTCTTCCTCCTGCCCGGGGTAGCTCACATTCCTTCTTTTTTATTTTCTCCTATCAACCTATTCTTATGCAACTTATAAACAACACTTCCGATAAGACTCAATATTACCTGGAACTCGAAGAACGATACGGGGCGCATAACTATCACCCTATTCCCGTAGTGCTCCACCGTGGCAAAGGTGTTCATGTATGGGATGTGGATGGTAAACAATATTATGATTTCCTGAGTGGTTATTCCGCGGTTAACCAGGGTCATTGTCATCCTGCTATTGTAGCGGCACTCACCGAACAGGCGCAACGATTGACCCTGACAAGCAGGGCCTTTCACAGTGATCTTCTTGGTGATTACACAAAGTTTATCACGCAATATTTCGGATATGATAAAGTGATGCCGATGAATACCGGTGTTGAAGCAGTGGAAACGGCTATAAAACTCTGCCGCAAATGGGCCTATGAAGTAAAGGGAATTGAAGAAAACAAAGCTGTTATTATTGTCTGCGAAGGAAATTTTCACGGTCGCACTTCCGCCGTTATCTCTTTCAGCAGCGATCCTGCGTCGCGAAAAAATTTCGGACCTTATATGCCGGGATTCAAAGTGATACCTTTCAATGATACTGTTGCGTTGGCCAAAGCCCTGGAAGATAAGAACGTTGCGGGCTTTTTAATGGAGCCTATCCAGGGTGAAGCTGGTGTGGTGGTACCAGACGATGGTTATTTGGCAAGCGCCAAATCGCTTTGTGAAGCCGCCAATATATTATTTATCGCCGATGAGATACAGACCGGTCTCGCCAGGACAGGCCAGTTGCTTGCCTGCGATCACGAAAAAGTAAGGCCTGATATTCTTTTACTTGGTAAGGCGCTTAGCGGTGGAGTGCTTCCTGTCAGCGCTGTACTTTGTGATGACCCGGTCATGTTAACGATCAAACCCGGTGAACATGGTTCCACTTACGGGGGAAATCCACTGGCTTGTAAAGTGGCGATCACCGCGCTGCAGGTACTGAAGGATGAAAAGATGGCTGAGAATGCGGCGGCGATGGGCAACCTGTTGCGCGATGAATTAAGGGCTTTGTCTTCACCTTATATAGAGACTGTACGTGGAAAAGGGTTGCTGAATGCGATCGTTATCAAACACTACAACAAAGATGCTGCCTGGGAATTATGCTTACAATTAAAAGAGAACGGGCTATTGGCCAAACCCACGCATGGTGATAAGATCCGTTTCGCGCCACCCCTCCTGATCAACCGCGAGCAGATCCTGGAATGTGTTGAGATCATTGGTGATAGCCTACAGGTGCTGGGTTAAGAGAGAGGAAAGTCCGGAAGACAGAAAGTCCGAAGAAGGTCGTTTAAAGCCGAAAATATATTTCTCATCCGAAGTGTTCCTCACTTCATTATTTCTTATTCCTCATTTCTTATTCCTTATTCCCGTAAACATTCCTCTTCATATACTATTTTTGGTAAATGGACACCCATCTCCACCACTCTCACGGCCACCGCGAAGAACATATGAAAAGCAGCGAAATGCTGCGGGATATCGTGATCGGTATGAGTGACGGCCTCACAGTTCCTTTTGCGTTAGCAGCCGGTCTCAGTGGTGCCGTCAATTCCACTGCCATCATTGTGATCGCCGGGATCGCTGAAGTGGCCGCCGGTTCCATCGCGATGGGACTGGGCGGATACCTCGCCGGTAAAACAGAACAGGATCATTACCACAGCGAAGAAAAAAGAGAATATTACGAAGTGGATCACTTGCGGGAAAAGGAGATCGAAGAGACCAAAGAATTCTTTGCCAATATCGGGCTTAGCCCGGAATTGCAGGAGAAAGCCTCAGCCGAGATCGCCCAGGATAAAAAACAATGGGTAGATTTTATGATGAAGTACGAGTTGGGGCTGGAGAAACCCGACCCCAAAAGGGCAACTAAATCGGCAATGAATATCGGGGTTTCCTATATCGTTGGCGGGCTTGTTCCACTTAGTCCTTATTTCTTTGTCAAATCCCCGCTGGAAGGATTGAAGATTTCCGTGATCGTTACCCTGATTTGCCTGTTTATCTTTGGTTTTTTTAAAAGCCGGTTGACCGGCGTGAATCAATGGTCGGGTGCGCTCCGGGTAATGCTGATCGGCGCCGTAGCAGCTGGCGCGGCCTTTGGAGTGGCGAAATTATTTGAGGGATAGTCCGAGGTCCAGAGTCGGAAGTCCGGAGATGGTCGTTTATAATCGAAGATACATTCCTGTTCCGAAGCCTCTTCCCTTTCTTATTTCTTATTTCTCATTCCTTATTTCTCATTGCGAGGCAACGCCGAAGCAACCTTATTTCTCATTCCCTTTTATAAACCTTGCATTCAAAACCACTCCCCCGCCACCAACCAGCTTCACAAAATAAATACCTCTATCCAGCCGGCTGATATCAATTGTAAAGATATTATTGCCGGTCTCTACTGCTACTGAATGTTCCAGGATCATCTTTCCACTTATATCCGTTACCCTAATGATAAGTTTATCTTTCGCTGCTGCCGCTACCATCACATTCACTTTATCATTTGCCGGGTTGGGAAATAGCGCATCAATTCGGAACCGTACAGGTTTTTCACCCTTTACCAGCAGGATCGGGCTAAACTTGCTGTGCTGATCAATATCTACCTGGCGAAGCCGGTAGTATTGCTGGGTAATGGCAGCTGTTGTATCTGCAAAGGAATAGTTCAGGAGACTATTACTATTGCCGCCCATTGCCAGTGAATATACAAAGCCGATGACGCTGTATTGAATGCCGGTTACAGAACGCTGTACTTCAAAACCAAGATTGTTGACCTCGGTAGCTGTTGACCAGCGGAGCTTGTTAAAGCGTCCTTCTTTATAACCGGTAAAACTGGTAAGCAACACCGGGACCACGATATTGCTTCCCCCGATCGCAAGATCATTACCCGTTAACCGGCCAAGCGCAAAAGTGCCTGACAGGGCGCTGGCTCCCCAGCCATAAAGTCTTATCGTGATAATGGTTCCGGCAGGCAGATTTTGCAAAGAACTAATACTGGTCAGATTAACCGTGGCCTGTGCATCCCCGTTTGTTGCTGTTCCGGTATAAGAGATAGCCGCTCCCATATTTGATCCTGCACTGGTAAAGCCATCAAGACTGTATTGCCACTGAAATGCATTCGGACCCGTACCTGATCTCCGGAAATTAGCGTTCAGCGTGGCTAAAGAAAACAGGTAACCGGTATTCACCAGTACCGAGAACTGGAAATATTCATTGGCCGCGATCGCGTCAGTTAGGTTAACCGCTCCCCAGCTATTGGAACTATAGGCATTGGCAAGTGACGCTGCATTAACTCCGGTTCCCCTGCTGATGGAAGAAGGCGTAAGATGTGGATCCACTGTTGTCGGGGCGAAAGTCGGCTCATCTCCATTGGCACCGATAAAATCCCAGGCGATAACCTGTCCCATTGTCCTGTTCGTCATCAGATAAAGCAGCATGAAAAAAAAGATCTTCTTCATAAAAATATTTTTAAAATAAATGAACGGGCACAGAATATTTCCCGGCTGTTCAATAATGAAAATTGACTAGCCGTTCTTCACCAGGGCAACAGTGGGGGGAGTATTAAGGAATGAGGATATTACCAAAACGAATTTAGTTTTGGTCACTAGAAGGAGAAAGAGAAAAAAACGGTATCTGCAGTGAAAAAAAGGATCGTGTACAGGGAAACAGGTCGCTACTTTATTCTTTGACCACGCGGAATATAGTTTTTTCACCATCCGCGGAGGCTGAAAGCTGGTAAACTCCTGCTGCTATTGCAGCCATATTGAGCGGGATCGTATTCGTTCCGTTTGTTACAGGCGACTGCCATTGCCTGACCAGTGCACCGTAACTATTATAAAGCTGGAAGTTTACAGTTCCTTGTTTGGCTGTGCTGATCGTAAGCTGGGCATTATCATGAACCGGGTTGGGTGCCAGTCCAGTGATCAGCAAACCTTTGCTGCCATTAAGAATGGCCACTGTATTGGAATAGCGAATGCCTCCTGCGAGACGGTTGGCCCTGATACGATAAAGGTTTGTACCTGCGCCGGGGCTAACATCGGAATAAGCGTAGTCAAGTTGCCGTGATACCGGAGTGATGGTCGCGATAGTTTGGTAAGCGCCTTTATTGATGGAACGCTGTAATTCAAAATCCCGGACATTATCTGTTTCCAATACTTTCCAGCTGATATCAGCTCCGCCATTTCTTTTTTGGGCGCGGGCGGTGATGAAGAAGTCGAGGGGAAGAATTGCGCCGTTATTAGAAACTACAAAAGGGAATTCAGTAGTTGTCCCGTTGAAGTAATTGATTGCTGTTGTGTTGACAACTGCATAGGTACCACTCACAAAAGGATTAGTATTAGGAATTAGATTTGTCTGGTGAATATTCCAGACGCCAGCAATATTAACACCGATCTCTGCAGGCCCCACGTTGCTGTAAAATGGTCCGACTTCGCCCGGTGATCCCGGAAAGCTGTACCCAAAGGCAATAGTAGCCCCGGGGGTGTTTGCCGGGGTTGATATATACCAGGTTCTTATTACCGCCTGCTGATCATTATAAATCGGTGGCATGATCGGCTCTACCACCCTTGCCGAATAATTTGTAGTAGTAGTACTGAGTATATAGAGGGGGTTAATTGTCGTAATGCCTATAGGGAAAAGCTTCCCTGGCAATATTCCAATAGTATTTAAGGTGAGTTTCCCAGTACCATTTGTTTTCACATAACTACTTACTTGTGTGATCCCGACTGTCCCGGATACAGTTAAATTAAAATTTCCCAGTACAATGAGACTATTGTTCGTTAAAAGAGTAATATTCCCTGTTACAGTTTTATCAGATATCATTGTAACAGTCGTTGAGTTGCCGATTTCAAAACCCGCTGTAGGTACAATTAAGGATCCGCTTCCCCCAAGCTGTGCCGTCAATCCATTAATGATAAATTTACCTGTTCCTGGCGAGGAGGTAACATTTCCACTTCCCCTGATGCCATTCCGGAATGTTTTAGTTCCTGAATTTATAAAATTGGCATTAAAGTCTGTTTCAAAGACACCGTTAATAACAGTCGGGTTATTCGCGCCAATTAAAGCTAAACTAGACAATAATCTAAAAACAGGGATGGTAGTTGCATTTACATTGGGGAAATAAGTAACTCCGTCTGTAGAAAACAGGACATTCATTTCCAATACTGAAGCATCTTCGTAAATAAAATTCGATGCATTTACTCCCGCTCCTGCATTAGTTAGTCCTCCCACTGTAACCCGAAGTATACCACCCGTTCTTATCCTTGCTGTTGCAGAAGCCGGGGAAAAAACAGGTGGGGTGTTAGTAAAACTTAGAATAAAGACTCCGCCCGACTGAACCTCGAGATCATCCCCCAATCCATCATTGATTGTAAGAAGACCGGCCAGATCCGTCAAAACACCTCCACTTGCTATGACAACCTGGTCCACTGTTTCCGGGGCGACCAAGGTAACAATATGGCTACTCTGGATCGTAATGATATTATCTGTGCTGGTAGGTGTTGAGGAAGCAGCTCCCCAGGAAATATTATCGCTAGAAGACTGCCATGTACTTATTTGATTCCAATCGCCTGACTGAAAAGAACGAAAATAATTTTGGCCGAAAGAGGATAAACACACACACTGAACAAGAAGAAAAACGTAAACCTTCCGCATAG